>NZ_JAMYOZ010000027.1:0-95522 GCF_040320095.1 Mesorhizobium sp. M0800 | reverse complement strand
TGGCGCCACATCGGCCACCTCGTTGAAACGATCGAGGCAACCGAATGCAACAACTACTTCGCAAACGCCGGCTACGCTTCCATCAAAACGTGAAAGGCTCTAGCTCTCCGCCGCCATGTCGAGCGCCAGCCGGGTCATATCGGTGAAAAGGCCCTGGCGTTCGGAATAGTCGGTCTGCTCGCCGGTTGCCACATTGTCGACGACGGTCAGGATCGACAGCGCCCGGGCGCCGAAATCGGCCGCAATGCGGTAGAGTGCGCTGGTTTCCATATCCACGGCGAGCGCCCCCTGTGCCTGTGCTTCGGCAAAGCGTTCGCGCCCCAGCGGATGATAAAAAATATCGCTGCAGATGGTCAGCCCGGCCCGATGGTCGATGCCGAGTTCCGCAGCCCGGGCCAACGCCTGGACCAATAATGCCGGATCGGGGCCGGCATCGGCACGATAGAGCCCAAAGACCTGGCCGCTCTCCGCATTTTCGCCACGCACCGATTGCGCGATCACCAGGCTGCGCAGCACCACCTCAGCGGTCAGGCCGCCGCAGGTGCCGGTGCGGATCAACGTCTTCGCGCCGTAGAAATCCAGCAGCTCGTGCACGTAGACCAGGAATGACGGGACGCCGATGCCGGTGGACTGGACGCTGACAGGCTTGCCGCGAAACAACCCGGTAAAGCCGAGCGCGCCGCGGCGGCGGTTGACGCAGCGCGGCGCTTCCAGAAAGGTCTCCGCCATCCATTCAGCGCGCTGCGGGTCGCCCGGCAGCAGCACCGTGCTTGCGTAGTCGCCTTTGCTAGCCTCGTTGTGTGGCGTCACGGCATGCTTTCCAAAACCCGTCGCCCGTTTCGCCTGCCATCATGGCAGTCTCACGACATTGCGCAAGCGGAGCGTTGGAAGGGTCAGGATTCCAGCATGTCCTTTACGATCGTGGCCAATTGCTTGAGCGAAAACGGCTTCGGCAAGAAGCCGAAATGCGCGTCGGCCGGCAAGTTCTTGGCGAACGCGTCTTCGGCATAGCCGGACACGAAGATAAACTTGATGTCGGGTTGCCGTTTGCGCAATTCGCCAAGCAGCGTCGGGCCATCCATTTCCGGCATCACCACGTCCGACACCACGACGTCGACCTTGCCGCCGAGCGCTTCGTAGACTTCAAGCGCCTCGACGCCCGACGACGCCTCGTGGACGGTGTAGCCGCGCGATTTCAGCGCCCGCATGCCGCCCATGCGCACGGCGTCCTCGTCCTCGACCAGCAGCACCGTGGCCGAGCCCGACAGATCCTTGGCTGAGTCGACGATCTTGGCAGGGGCGGCCGGCACTTCTCCAGCCTCGCCCGCCTTCCTTGCCTCCGCAATGTGCCGTGGCAGGAAGATGCGGAACACGGATCCCTTGCCGACTTCGGAATCGCAGAAGATGAAGCCGCCAGTCTGCTTGATGATGCCATAGACCATGGACAGGCCGAGGCCAGTTCCCTTGCCAACCTCCTTTGTCGTGAAGAAGGGCTCGAAGATCTTTTTCAGCACATCAGGTGCGATGCCGCTGCCGCTGTCCTCGACCTCGACCAGCACATAGTCGGCCGGAGTAAGTTCGCGGTAGGAAAAGGTCTTGCACTCTCCGGCGCTGACGTTGCGGGTGCGTACGGTGAGGTCGCCGCCGGCCGGCATCGCATCGCGCGCATTGACCGCCAGATTGACCACCACTTGCTCGAACTGCCCGATATCGACCCTGACCGGCCACAGGTCGCGGCCATGGTCGATCTTGAGCTTGATGTCGTTGCCGACCAGCCGGGCAAGCAGCATCCTGAGGTCGGCGAGCACGTCGGTCAGGTTGAGCACCTCCGGCCGCAGCGTCTGCTTGCGCGAGAAGGCCAGCAACTGCCGCACCAGCGAGGCCGCCCGGTTGGCATTCTGCTTGATGTTCATGATGTCCGGGAATGACGGATCGGACGGCCGGTGGTTGGTCAACAGCAGGTCCGAGGCCATGATGATGGCGGTCAGCACATTGTTGAAATCATGCGCGATGCCGCCGGCGAGTTGGCCGACCGCCTGCATCTTCTGGCTCTGCGCCATCTGGCCCTCGAGGGCCTTTTGCTCAGTGGTCTCCACGGCATAGACGATGGCCGATTCCTCGGCGCCCTCGCCACCGGTACCGTCTGCGACCGCGTTGACGTAGAAGCGTATGTGGCGCTCCTCATTGCCGGGCAGCACCGTATCGATCGGCTCGATGTCAGCCTGTTGCTGGCGTGCCTTTTCAAAGGCCGCGGCGAAAGCCGGCCGGTCGCGCTCGTGGATCACCGTATCCAGCCGCACACGCCGATCGACCGCGTCGCGGTCGACGACCGAGGAAAACAGCGACAGGAATGGCGCATTGGTGCGCAGGATGCGGCCGGCATGGTCGACGCCGGCTATCGCCATCGGCGTCGAGTTGAAGAACCGCGTGAAGCGTATTTCCGATGCGCGGAGGTCGGCCGAAGCGTCCTCGCCTTGCGTCCGGTTGAGCACGATGGTGCGAGTCGGGCCGTTGAGCCCCTCTCGGCTGGCCGAGACACGATGCATGAAGCGCACCGGCAGCGCCTCGCCGGTCATTGTTGTCAGATCGAGGTCGATAACGGCATTGCGCGTGGTACCAGCGTCGGCCTTGACCGAACGGACCAGCGCCATGCCGTCGCCGGCGACGATCTCCGGCAGCGTGATGGCGCCGGGAGTGAAGCTGGCCAGGTCGATGCCCAGCCACTCCGCAAGGGTCGCGTTGATATAGGTGACGCGGCCTTCCTGGTCGGCCGAAAAGAAACCGGCCGGCGCATGGTCGAGGTGATCGATCGCCTTTTGCAGGTCGAGAAAGAACCGCTCCTGCTCGGCCCGTTCTTGCGAGATGTCGGCAAGCTGCCAGGCAAGCATGGGCA
This sequence comes from Mesorhizobium sp. M0800, assembly GCF_040320095.1. Classification (NCBI taxonomy): domain Bacteria; kingdom Pseudomonadati; phylum Pseudomonadota; class Alphaproteobacteria; order Hyphomicrobiales; family Phyllobacteriaceae; genus Mesorhizobium; species Mesorhizobium sp. M0800. The sequence goes on along the minus strand of NZ_JAMYOZ010000027.1, from coordinate 92,629 downwards.
GCCGTTGGCCGGGAACGCTGAAGGCGCGGGCCCGAACGCGGTACCAGCGAGCGCCCGGTTCGGCGCCTGGCCGAATGGACTGCGCGAGTCGAAACTCGCCGTCGCCAGGCTGGCCGTCACGCAGGCCTGACGCCAGCCGGTATATGGTCACCGAGGCCTCGGGAACGTCTGAAAGCAAACCTTCGACGGTCTTGAGGTCGGCGGCCGACTCGGCACCCGTCATATCGGCATAGGTCCGGTTGGCGTAGATGATACGGCCTTTGGTGTCGGTGACCAGGAGACCTTGCGACATCGAATCGACGAAAGCTTTCGACAGTTCGTCGCTTGTCGAGCGCGGCGTGATGTGCACGAAGCCGATCGCAGTGGCGAATAGAAAGCCGACGCCGATCATCGCCAGCACGCCAAGCATGCCGAGCAGGAATGGATCGCCAAGGCGCTCGCGGAAAAGGCCGAAGACGATCGCTGCCCCGGTCAGGACGACGATGAAGACGATGAGCCGGGTAACCGCTCCCGGCCGCGTGTTCTGGTCGACGATAGGTACCGGATAGAAATCGCCGCGCGCTTCCTTGGCCATGTGCCCCCTGCTCGTGAATTCCGGTGTCGGTTGAATCATATTCTCAGGGTTGGGAAAAGGCCCGGCTGCAGATGTCCGTTAAAAATGACGCCGTTCGGCTCCCGGCGTTTCAAGCTGTTCACGAAGCGTGAAAGGCAACTTGCGGTGGCCTGCCGCAACAGTCTAGTGTCGCCTCTCTTCGAAAGCTGATTTTGGGGGAACCAATGCTGCAATGGCTGGATGGCGTGGCGGGTCCTGGTTATGCCGCAGCAATCCTATGGACGTTTGCAGTACTTGTCCTTCTGCTCATCATTCTTCTTATCATCAGGCTGGTCCGCAGCCTGACGTTCGGGACATTCGTCGCCGGCGGCAGGAACCGCAAGACGCGGCTGGCTGTCATGGATGCCACAGCGGTCGACAGTCACCGGCGACTGGTGCTGGTGCGCCGCGACGATATCGAGCACCTGCTCTTGATCGGTGGTCCGACCGACGTCGTCGTCGAGCGCGACATCAGGCTCTCGGCGCTGCGGCGCCCGGCATTGACCGGAGACAACGGCCACCAGCCGGCAGCAAGGTCGGCTTCGATCACAGCCGCGCCGGCGAGGCAAGCGCCACCGCAGCCGGCAAGCGTAACCGCGACCCCTGTCCGAGCCCGCCAGACGGCGACGATGCCGGCAACAATGCCGGCGCCGGCGCCGGCGCCGAAAACGGCATCGAACGTCACGCCGTTGCCAAGTTATGGATCCGTCAACGCCAATGCCTCGCGGCATGCGCAGCCGCCGGCAAGACAGGACTCCCCGGCAAGATACGAGCCGCCGGCACAGCACGAGTCGATTGACGATGCGCTGATGAAGGAGCTGGAGGTTTCCCTCGACGAGCCACGCTTCAGCCAAACGCCGAGCAAGCCGGTGGCGAAGGCATCGCCCTCTCTCGACGACGAGATGACGAAGCTCCTCGGCGAGTTGTCCAATCAGAAAAGATAGGTCGATAGCGAACGGCCAATGAAAATGGCCGGAAAACCGGCCATTTTGAACGCTTTACCGATGCCGCTGTTTTTCCCGGCGACTCAGTCGTCGCGGTAGACCTTCTCGCGCCGCTCATGGCGCTCCTGTGCCTCGATCGACAAGGTGGCGATCGGGCGCGCGTCGAGCCGCTTCAGCGCGATCGGCTCGCCCGTCTCCTCGCAATAACCGTAAGTGCCTTCGTCAAGGCGCTGGAGGGCCGAATCGATCTTGGAGATGAGTTTTCGCTGGCGATCGCGGGCGCGAAGTTCGATGGCGCGGTCGGTTTCGGAGGAGGCGCGATCGGCGAGGTCGGGGTGGTTGGCGTTTTCCTGCTGCAGGATTTCGAGAGTTTCGCGCGCTTCGCGCAAGATGTCGTTCTTCCAGGTGACGAGCTTCATGCGAAAGTAGGATTTCTGCCGCTCGTTCATGAACGGCTCGTCTTCGGAGGGCACGTAATCGGCGGTAACGATGTCATTCATTCGACTCACCCAACAAACCCCAAATTTGGCGCCTATATATTCGCGGACCGAAAGCTGCACAAGGTCAATCGACAACAGTTTCACGCAATTGTTAGTCTCGGACAAACCAGCATCGGCGATGCCCTTTTTGCGAAGAATACGACCGAATCCGTACATGATTCGCTATGCTTGAGGGGTGCTTGCCATTGCGCACGGAGCTCTTCTGATGGCAAATCCTGCGGCGTGCTGACGGGTTCGGTGCCCGGCACAACGGGGATCCGGTAACCAGACTTTACCTGCTGAGGCATGCGAAGGCCGGCTGGGCGCTGCCTGGCGTGGCTGACTTCGACCGCCCGCTCGATCCATCCGGCTTCGCCGATGCCGAAGCGATGGGCGTGCTGATGCGTTCGCGCAAATACGCACCGGCCCTCACCCTTTGCTCAAGCGCCAAGCGCGCCCGCCAGACGCTGGAAAGCTTGGCCGGCCAGACGGACACGGGCCGGGTGCTGTTCTGTGACACCCTCTACAGCGACGATGCCGCCGCGTACCTCACTGCCATCCGGCAGAATGGCGGGCTGGATGCCTTGCTCGTCATCGGCCACAATCCGATGATTGAGGATCTCGCCATGGCGCTCTCAGGCGACGGCGACGAGACCGCGCGGGCCATGCTGAACCACGGCTTCCCGACCTCCGCACTTGCGGTGGTCCGGTTCAACGGCAGACTTGCCGAGGCTGCGCCAGGCACCGGCTATCTCGAAGCCTTCCTGACGCCTGCCGATATCTGAGGCCATTTCAAAGCCGCGCATCAAAGCCTATATCGGATCCTGACCGGCCCGCGAGAACAGATTTGGCATCATCGCTGACGACTTTTACCGACGAGGCGAAGATTGCCTTGGATACGTTGTCAGGCCGCGCTGCCGGGCTTTTCGCTCCGTCGCTGCGTCTTGGCGTGACCGGGCTGTCCCGCGCCGGCAAGACGGTGTTCATCTCGGCCCTTGTGCACAATCTGGTCCATGGCGGACGCTTGCCGCTGTTTGAGGCACAAAAATCGGGGCGCATCGCCCGCGCTTTTCTCGAAGAGCAGCCGGACGACGCCGTACCACGCTTCCAGTACGAGGATCACATCGCGGCTCTTGTCGACGACCGCGTCTGGCCGGATTCGACGCGTGCGATTTCCGAACTGAGGCTCACCATCGAATACGAATCGGCCTCTGGCTGGAGCCGCATGTTTTCCGCCGGCAAATTGTCGGTCGACATCGTCGATTATCCCGGCGAATGGCTGCTCGACCTGCCGCTGCTCGGCAAGTCCTACGCCGATTTTTCGCGTGAGGCCTTCGAGATGGCCGTGTTGCCGGTGCGTGTCGACCTTTCGCGGGAATGGCGGGCGCTCTCCAAGCCGGTCGACCCCAACGCCGAGGCCGACGAGATGACGGCGCGCCGTCTCGCTGAGAGCTTCGCCGCCTATCTCAAGGCCTGCAAACTCGACGAGCGGGCGCTTTCGACCTTGCCGCCCGGCCGCTTCCTGATGCCCGGCGATCTTGAAGGCTCGCCCGCTCTCACCTTCGCGCCGCTGCCGAATCTGGGCGGCCGGCGCGCCCGCTCGGGATCGCTGCAGGCTATGATGGAGCGGCGCTACGAGGCTTACAAGACGCATGTCGTCAAACCGTTCTTTCGCGAACACATCACGCGTCTCGACCGCCAGATCGTGCTCATCGACGCATTGCAGGCATTGAATGCCGGCCCCGGTGCGATGGCCGATCTGGAGCGCGCGGTCACCGAAATCCTGTCCTGTTTCCGGCCCGGCCGGGGCAACTTCCTGACCGACCTGTTTTCGAGGCGTATCGACCGTATATTGGTGGCCGCGACCAAGGCCGACCATCTGCACCACGAAAGCCACGACCGGCTGCAGGCGATCGTGCGGCGGCTAGCCGACCGAGCCGTGGCGCGGGCGAATTTCACCGGCGCCGACGTCGACGTCGTCGCTTTGGCTGCCATGCGCGCGACCCGGGAAGGCACGGTCAAGCAGGGCCGCGAGACTTTGCCGGTCATTATCGGCACGCCATTGCGCGGCGAAAAAATCGATGGCGAAACCTTTGACGGAAAGACAGAAACAGCCATATTTCCCGGTGACTTGCCGGAGAAAGTTGATGCGGTGTTCGACGTTTCCGAATCGACCCGCCGGCAGAACAATGACGACCCCGCGATCCGCTTCGTGCGCTTTCGCCCGCCGAAACTCGAGCGCACCGCCGAGGGTGTGACGCTGTCGCTGCCGCATATCAGGCTCGACCGCGCGCTGCAGTTCCTGATCGGAGATCATCTCGCATGAGTGCGCCCCGCAGACCGGCTGCCTTTCGCATAGAGCCGGAGCCCCAGCAGAAGGAAGATCCGACGGCTCACCATGCTGCGTCCGAGGCCGCGCCGGCGCGAAAGCCGCGTACCGTGACGGCGGATCTTGCCGTGGTCACACCGGCGGAGATCGACGTCTTCGACGAGCCTGATATCGTCGCTGCCGAACCGCCGCCGGCGATTGCGCCGCGAAAACGTTCGCCGCTTGGCAGCCTGTTCTTCGGCGCGCTGGGCGTTCTGGTTTCGCTCGCCGTCGGCCTCTGGACCGACCAGCTGATTCGCGACCTGTTCGAGCGCGCCGAGTGGCTGGGCTGGCTGGCCGCCGCTATGGCCGCGATCGCCATCCTGGCGCTTCTGATCATCCTCGTGCGCGAATTCATGGCGATTGCCCGCCTTGCCGAGGTCGAAAAGTTGCAGAAGCGGGCGCTCGATGCGATTGCCCGTGACGATCCGAAGGCCGCCCGCGCCGTGGTCGACGAGTTGTCGGTCTTTGTCTCGGCCAAGCCTGAAACCGCGGCCGGCAGGCGCTCGCTGGCCGAATTGCGCGGCGAGATCATTGACGGCGGCAATCTGGTGCGGCTGGCCGAGACCGAGATACTCGGCCCGCTCGATGCCCGCGCCAGGGTGATGATCCTCGAAGCGGCGAAGCGCGTCTCCCTGGTGACCGCGGTCAGCCCCCGCGCGCTGGTCGACGTCGCTTATGTCGTGTTCGAAGCCGGCCGGTTGATTCGCCGGCTGTCGGAGCTTTATGGCGGCCGCCCCGGCACGCTTGGCTTTTTTCGCCTGGCGCGCAGCGTTCTGGCCCATCTCGCGGTCACCGGGTCGATCGCCGTCGGCGACAGTTTCGTCCAGCAGATCGTCGGCCACGGCCTTGCCGCCCGGCTCTCGGCCAAGCTCGGCGAAGGCGTCGTCAACGGCATGATGACTGCGCGCATCGGCATTGCAGCGATGGAAACCGCAAGGCCCCTGCCCTTTTACGCGGTCAGGCGGCCCGGATTGGGCGATTTCCTCTCCGCGCTGACCTCCTTTGCAGCAAAGAAAGAAAAAGAAACATCCGCTTCCGGAACGTGACTATTGCCTTGGGGTGACAAAGCATTAACCAATCTTGTCCATGGTCGGAAGCGTCCAAACCAGTCTCTTTGTTGCCGGGTGTCGTCGATGAAAAGCGTTATTCTGTCCAGCGGGCTGCCCGTGGCGCTCGCGCTTGTCGCAACCGTCGGCATTGCCGGAAAGACCTCGGCGGCGGAACCGGACAAGCAGTTCTTTCGGTCGGTCGAAGGCAAATGGGTCGGCCCCGGGGAAATCGTTGCAGGCAAATACAAGGGCACGAAGTTCACCTGCAGCTTCATCGGCTCGACGCCTGACGGCAAGGTCGGCATGTCGCTCGACGGCGGCTGCCGGGTAGGCATGTTCACCCAGCAGATGTCGGCAAAGATCGAACACAAGGGCCGGCAGGGCTACAAGGGCAGCTTTATGGGCGGGGCCGCCGGCTCCGGCCTCGACATTATCGGCGGCAATGTCGTCGATGCGCACAAGGTGGTTTTCACCATCAATCGCAATCAGTTGCGCGGCGTTATGCAGGCGCTTGTCCCCGACGACAATTCGATGACGGTAACCGTTGCCGTGCGCGTCGACCAGCAGCTGGTCCCGGTCATCGGCATGAAGCTGAAGCGGATGGATGCAGTCGAGGTCGGCTCCATAACTCCGAACTGACTTTCAGCGTGAGAGGGCGGCGGCCAAACGGCGCCGCCCTCTTTTGATTTGCAAATAAGTGCTCAGCCCTTGATCGCGGCAATCACCTCGTCATAGGCCTCGCAGGCCTCAGCCGCTGTCGTGCCGCCCTGATATTTGGTTGTGACCGCCTGGACCTTGGCCCCGAGGTCGGCTGCCTTGGCCGGATCCTTGGTAATCGCAGCCTGAAGTGCCGCAGTCATGTCCTGGGCCTTCTTGGTCAGCATCTCGGTCGTGCACTCCGGCGCCTTCGAACAGGCAGAACCGGCAAGTGCCACGATGCCAACGGCAAGCAGCAAGAACTTCTTCATGTCAGTCATCTCCTCAAAAAAGGGCCGCGACTTGATCGTCGCTCGCCCTTCACTGGCCGAAGCCGGGCGTCCTTAGCGCCGGATTGCTGGAACAAGCAACGCGCGGGAGCCCATTATCCTGTTCAGTGCGCCTGCAATATCGCCTTCACAACGCGCCGGATTCGCACTGTTCGATCCGCCCCGAAGCCCCTATCTTGGCCGCTTGTTGCAAGAGAGCGGAACGGCAGGCATGGCGGCAGAGGCATCGAACGGCGATCTGATCCAGGTGGTGGCGCTGCTCGCCGCCGGCGTCGTTGCGGTGCCGATCTTCAGGCGCATCGGACTTGGCTCCATCCTCGGCTATTTGACGGCTGGCGTCGTGATCGGTCCGTTCGGGCTGCGCATCTTTTCCGAATCGGAAGCCATTCTTCATGTCGCCGAACTCGGCGTCGTCATGTTTCTGTTCATCATCGGGCTGGAGATGCAGCCGTCACGGCTATGGGGCATGCGCCGCGAAATTTTCGGGCTTGGCGCGCTGCAGGTCGGCGTCTGCGCGGTCCTGCTGACCGGCGTCGGGCTGGCGGGAAGTTTTCCTATCGCGCAATCCTTCGTCGCCGGCGCCGGTTTCGTGCTCACCTCGACGGCCATCGTCATGCAATTGCTGGAAGAACGCGGCGAACTGGCCACGCCCAAGGGCCAGCGCATCGTTTCGGTCCTGCTTTTGGAAGACCTGGCTATCGTGCCGCTGCTGGCGCTGATCGCCTTCCTCGCGCCGGGCGGCGCCGATATGAGCCTGTCGGATCGGTTGACGGAGGTCGGCATCGGCCTTGCCGCGATCGTCGGGCTGGTGCTTGCAGGACGCTATCTGCTCAATCCGTTCTTCCGTATCCTGGCGGATGCGCGCGCCCGCGAGGTGATGACCGCAGCCGCCCTTCTGGTCGTTCTCGGATCGGCGCTCGCCATGCAGCTTTCCGGCCTGTCGATGGCGATGGGCGCCTTCCTGGCCGGCGTGCTTTTGTCCGAATCGACCTTCCGCCATCAGCTGGAGGCCGACATCGAACCGTTCCGCGGCATTCTGCTCGGACTGTTCTTCCTCGCCGTCGGCATGTCGCTCGACCTGCATGTGGTCGTCGTCAACTGGCAGCTCATTGCCATCTATGTCGTCGCCTACATGATGATGAAGGCGATCGGCATCTATATCGTCGCCCGCATTCTCAAAACCGGCCACCGGGAAGCGCTCGAGCGCGCGGTCTTCATGGCGCAAGGCGGCGAATTCGCCTTCGTCCTCTATTCCGCAGCAGCGGCAGTCGGGATCATCGATAGCCAGGCCAATGCGATGCTGACCGCTATCGTCATCATTTCCATGGTGCTGACGCCGTTGGCAATCATAGCCCTGCGGTATCTGACGCCGCGCGACGAGCAGTCGCTTGAAGGCGTCGATGTCGCCAACGGCCTGACCGGCAGCGTGCTGATCATCGGCTTTGGCCGGTTCGGCCAGATCGCCAGTCAGCCGCTTTTGTTGCGCGGGATTGATGTGTCGATCATCGACAATGAGGTCGAGATGATCCAGGCGGCGGCCGATTTCGGCTTCAAGGTCTATTACGGCGACGGCACGCGGCTGGACATCCTGCGTGCCGCGGGCGCCGGGCGCGCACGCGCCGTGCTGATCTGCGTTGACAAGCCCGATGCCGCCGTGCGCATCGCCGAGCTCATCAAGGCGGAGTTTCCGTTGCTGACGGTGCTGGCGCGGGCTTTCGACCGCGGCACGGCGTTGCAGCTCATTCGTGCCGGCGTCGACTATCAGCTCCGCGAGACGTTCGAATCGGCGCTTGTCTTCGGCGGCTCGACACTGGAAGCTCTCGGCGTCGATCCGGAAGAGGTCGCCGAGGTAGTCGAGGACGTCCGCCGCCGCGATGCTGCCCGTTTCGAACTTCAACAGGCAGAAGGCATCCGCGCCGGGCGACGCTTCCTCAAAGGCAATATCGGCACCCCCATCCCGACGCCGCTCAGCACGCCACGGCGCGTGGGCCAGGCGCTCAACGAGGAGACCGCCGGCGTACTGCAGAAATCCGAACCGGCCGATTAAACGTTGGAAAGACGCGAATGATAAACGAACTGGACGAGCGCGCTGTCTCCATCACCAGATTCTGGCGCGACGCCGGGGAGGACGCGTGGTTCGAGAACAACGACGCCTTTGATGCCGACTTCCGCACCCGGTTTCTCGATCTGCACTTTGCCGCCGCCCGCCGCGAATGCGACGGCTGGTCCGAACACGCCGAAGGGTCGCTGGCACTGATGATCCTGCTCGACCAGTTTCCGCGAAACTGCTTTCGCGCCACCGGTCACATGTACGCCACGGACCCGCTGGCGCGGCATTTCGCCGGGAAAGCGATCGCTGCCGGCCATGACCTGGCACTCGACGAAGAGCTCCGCGTTTTTCTCTATCTGCCCTATGAGCATTCGGAGGACCTCGCCGATCAGCTCAAATCGGCAGAGCTTACCGCCGCCAAAGCCCCAATCTATCTGAAATATGCGATCGAGCATCGCGACATCATCCAGCGCTTCGGCCGCTTTCCGCATCGAAACAGGATGCTTGGCCGCGAGACGACACCGGACGAACAAATGTTCCTCGACGGAGGTGGGTTCTCCGGCTGATTTCAGGCACCGATGGCGGCAGCGTCAGGTTTTCCACCAATCCCGGCCTGACGGCAGCCGTTCAATGCCCGATGTGTCGACGGCGGCCAGCCGCTCCGATACGCTCTTGCCGTCAACCACAAGCTCCGGCGCAATTTCTGCCAGCGGCGCCAGCACGAAGGCGCGCTCCAGCATGCGCGGATGCGGCACCTCCAGTCCGGTCTCGTGGATGATGCGGTCGCCGAACACCAGAATGTCGATATCGATCAGGCGTGGACCCCAGCGCTCCTCGCGCACCCGCTTCAGTTTTCGCTCGGCGTCGAGGCAAAGGTCGAGCAAAGCCCGTGGCGCGAGCGCGGTCGAGATTTCGGCCGCCGCGTTGAGGAAATCCGGCTGATCGAGCTTGCCCCAGGGCGGCGTGCGGTAGAGCGACGAAACGGCAACGACGCGCGTTCTCTCGTTGGCATCCAGAATGCCCAGTGCCGCAGCCATCGACTTCGCCGGATCACCGAGATTGCCGCCAAGGCTGAGATAGACGGTGTTGTTGTTGTTACTATTCTGGCCAGACAACGGTCACCTCGACATGATCGAGCACACCCGGCACCGGGGCGTTCGGCTTGCGCACGGTGATCTCGGCCTTTTTGATCTGCGGAAACCGCGCCGTTAGCGCCCTCGCCACTTCGAGCGCCAGCGCTTCGATCAGAAAGCGCCGTTCGCCGGTAATGATCTTCTCGATGACCGCAAAGGCGATGCCGTAATTGACGGTGTCCTCGATGGAATCCTCGACCAGCGCCCGCCCGGGATCCACCGTGAGTGCCGCATCGACATAAAAGCGCTGGCCGAGCGTCTCTTCTTCGTCCAGCACACCGTGCCGGGCAAAGAAGGCGCAGTTCTTCATGCGGATGACATACATGGCTCAGCGTTCCCCGATCTCACGTGCCAGCATAGCATCGGCGATGGCCAGCGCATCCACGTTGATTGCGACATCGTGGACGCGAAAGAGATGCGCGCCTTTGAGCCTCAGGATGACGCTGGTGGCCGCGGTCCCGGCGCCTCTTGCGGCTGCGTCGCGGCCGGTGACGGTGCCGATAAAGCGCTTTCGCGATGTGCCGGCCATCAGTGGAAAACCCAGCGCATGAAGTTCGGAAAACCGTGCCATCAGGTCAAGATTTTCCGCTGCCGTCTCCTTGGCGAAGCCGAAGCCCGGATCGAGCACGATATGATCGTCGGCAACACCGCTCCGCCGCGCGATTTCCAGCGACTTCCTGAGGAAGAAGAGCTGATCGGCAATCACGTCGGGCAGTTTCTGCCGGTCCCGTCCCGTGTGCATGACGACAAGGCCAGCGCCGGTTTCGGCCGCGACGCGGGCAATGCCCGGTTCGCGCTGCAGGCCCCAGACGTCATTGACGATATGCGCGCCGGCTTGGACGGCAAGCCGGGCCGTATCCTCGCGATAGGTATCGACCGAGATCAGCGTTCCGCCAGACGTCGCGAGCGCCTCGATGACCGGCAATATGCGAGCCTGCTCTTCCTTTGCGGAGACCGCAGACGCCCCGGGACGTGTCGATTCTCCGCCGATGTCGATGACGGCGGCCCCCTCCTCGACCATGCGGCGCGCCTGGGCCACTGCTTTTTCCGGCGCATCGAACAGGCCGCCGTCGGAAAAACTGTCCGGCGTGATGTTGAGGATGCCGACGACCACGGCCTTGCCGCCAAGGTCGAGATGGCGTCCGTGCGCCAACTGCCATCGCCCTGTCATCATTGCCCATCAACCATGTTCGATCCCGCGGCGTGGCGGGGGATCAATTCCGTTGCGCCGAGGACGGCGGTAAAGCAAGGTGGGGAAAGAGGCAACACGATGAAACGATCCCTCCTTTGCGCCCTGATGCTCGCTCTGACCGCATTCCCGGCCGGCGCTGCAACGCTCGTCAAGACATATAGTTATTTCCCGATCGGCGGCAGGACGCTCGACGACATCGAGACGCAGCTGTCGAAACTCGGGCCTCAGGTGAAAAGCACCGGGTCGCGGCATCCGGGAGCTACCCAGATGGCGTTCACCACCCGCGTCAGCTATGCGCAAAAGCCGGGCTCGTGCTGGATTGCCGACGCTGTCGTCACCGTCAAGGTCAAGGTCATCCTTCCTGAGTGGCGCCGCCCGCGCAAGGCCGATGCCGGCGTCAGGCTGTTCTGGGATACGTTGTCCGCCGACATCAAGCGCCATGAGGAACGCCACGTCGAGATTGCCAAGAACCACGGCCGCGAACTAGAAGACGCCTTGAAGGCGAGCTACCCGGAAAAGACCTGCGAACTGGCAAAGGCCAAGGCCGCAAAAATCACTGCGGCCATGCTTGCCAAACACGACCAGGACCAGATGCGCTTCGATCGCGTCGAAAGCGCCAATTTCCAAAGCCGCATCCTGCGGCTTTTGCACTATCGCATCGAGCGCATTGAGAACGGCCGGCTCGCTTTCGAGCCGCTGTCGAAATCGGCCTATAGCGAACGACATATGCCAGGTTCGCAGGGATCAGCCTCCGGCAAACGCCAATCGGCGTATTAGATGCTTCCCAGCCCGTCGCGGACGTGCACGCAGGCATAATGGATGAACGGATATGGACCAGGCTGTCGACAAGCAAACGATGGTGGAAACCAGCGCGCCGCTGACCGAAACCGAGAAAAACGCCATCATCGGCGGCGTGCTTTTGTCGATGCTGCTGGCGGCGCTCGACCAGACCATCGTCGCGCCGGCGATGCCGACGATGGCACGTCTGCTCGGGCATGCCGAATATCTGCCATGGATCGTGACCGGCTATCTTCTGACCGCGACCGCCGTGGCGCCGCTCTACGGCAAGATCTCCGATATTTATGGTCGCCGGCCGACCGTCTATGCTGCAATCCTGATCTTTCTCGCCGGCTCGCTGGTCAGCGCCACGGCCCCTAACATGCTGGTCCTGGTTGTCGGCCGGGCGATCCAGGGCGCCGGTGGCGGCGGCCTGTTCGCCCTGACGCAGACCGTGATCGGCGACCTCGTGCCGCCGCGCGAGCGGGCCCGATACGCCGCCTGGATCTCGGGCACATGGGCCGTCGCCAGCATCGCCGGGCCGCTGCTCGGCGGCACCTTCGCCGAACATCTGCATTGGTCGCTGATCTTCTGGATCAACATTCCGCTGGGCCTGCTGGCCATGGCGATCATCAACAACCCGCTCAAGAAGCTGCCGATCGCCGCAAAACATCACCGCATCGACGGCCTCGGCGCGCTGCTTCTGGTCGCGGCCACCTCGCTGCTGCTGCTTGCCTTGAACTGGGGCGGCAGCGAGTATCCGTGGCTGTCGCCTGAAATCCTTGGACTGCTCGCCTGCTCGGCGGTGTTCTGGAGCGCGTTCGCGCTGCGGCTCATGCGCGCGGCCGAACCGCTGATCTCGCTCGAAGTGCTCGGCAATCCGATCGTTCTCGCCGGCACATTGTCGATGTTCCTGCTGCAGGCCGCCAATGTCGGCTTGTCGGTCTATCTGCCGGTCTACCTGCAGTCGGTCGTCGGCCTGTCGGTCAGTCAATCGGGCACCGCATTGCTTGGGCTGATGCTCGGCACGGTGGCCGGTGCGACCTTCAGCGCGCGAATGATCCCGCGCTTTTTTCACTATAAACGCATTGCCATGATCGGAACTGTTTTCTCGATCCTGTGCCTCGGCGTGTTCAGCCTGGTCGCCGGGCATGCCTCACTGTTGCTCGTCGAGGTGTTGACGACCTGCGTAGGCCTGGGCACAGGCACGACCTTTCCGGTTGCCACCGTCTCGGTCCAGAACGCCGTCGATCGTATGCACCTTGGCGTGGCGACCGGCGTTCTCACCTTCCTGCGCTCGCTGGGCAGCGCGCTTGGCGTCGCTATGCTCGGTGCCGTCGCCCTTGGTTACGGGCTGCCGCTGGCCAGCGAAGGCACGCAGCCGGCCGGCCATATCGCCTCGGCCATGCCGTTCGTGATGATCTTTCTTGCCGCGGCCGCGATCTTGCTGTTGTCGCTCATCACGCTCTGGCTGATGCCGGAGAAAACGCTTCGCGGTCATGCCGAGGCTGTGGCCCCAACCCTGGCCGAATAGACCTGTCCGGCGAAATCCGGCGAGCTTCAGTCGACCACGCCGAGCTTCTTGTGCAGGCTGGTCGACGAGGTCGTATACTGGAATACGATGCGCTCGCCGGGGCTGATGATGCGCTTGGCTGCCTGCGCCATTAGAGCGACCTCATGGAAGCCCGACAGGATCAGCTTCAGCTTGCCGGGGTACCAGTTGATGTCGCCGACGGCGAAGATGCCGGGAACCGACGTCTGGAATTTTTCGGTGTCGACCGGGATCAGGTTCTCGTGGAGGTTGAGCCCCCATTCGGCGATTGGGCCGAGCTTCATCGTCAGGCCGAAGAACGGCAGCATCCGCGTGCACGGCACTTCGACATCGCCCTCCGGCCCCTTGATCGTGGCCGAGACTAGCTGGCCGTCGCTGCCGGTCAGGCCAGTCACCTGTCCAACCTGGAATTCCAGCTGCTTCATCTCCTGCATGGCATACATCTTGTTGACACTGTCGGGCGCTGCGCGGAATTCGGGCCGCCGGTGCACCAGCGTCACGCTCTTGGCGACCGGCTGCAGGTTCAGCGTCCAATCGAGCGCCGAATCGCCGCCGCCGACGATGACGAGGTCATGGCCGCGAAAGTCCTCCATCCGGCGCACCGAGTAGAACACGCTCTTGCCTTCATAGGGTTCGATGCCTGGAATCGGCGGCCGCTTCGGCTGGAACGAACCGCCGCCGGCGGCAATCACCACAATTTTGGCTTCGAACACCTCGTTTTCGTCGGTAATGACGCGGAAGCTGCCGTCGTCCAGCCTTTCCAGGCTCGAAACCATGCGGCTATAGGTGAATTCGGGCTTGAACGGCGCGATCTGCTCAAGCAGCTTGTCGACCAGGCCTTGCGCCGAGATCGAGGGCCAGCCCGGAATGTCGTAGATCGGCTTTTCCGGGTAGAGTTCGGCGCATTGCCCGCCGGGCCGGTCGAGTATGTCGATCAGATGGCACTTCATGTCGAAGAGGCCGAGCTCGAATACGGCAAACAGGCCGACAGGCCCTGCCCCGACAATGAGTACGTCCGTCTTGGTGATAGCGGTCATGAAGCATGCGCCTTTATGGGAAAACGGCGCGACACTGCATGACCATTGGTCCGCTGCCAAGCGGCAGCCGCAAAAATCGGCTTCAGCCCTGGCGGGCCGGCACGCGCACGACCAGCCCGTCGAGGGCGTCGCGCACCTTGATCTGGCATGACAGCCGCGAGTTCGGCTGGACCTCGTAGGCGAAATCCAGCATGTCCTCTTCCATGGCTTCCGGCTCGCCGACCTCCGCCGTCCAGGCTTCGTCGACATAAACATGGCAGGTCGCGCAGGCGCAGGCGCCGCCGCATTCCGCTTCTATTCCCGGCACCGCATTGCGGATCGCATTTTCCATGACGGTCGAGCCGTTTTCGGCATCCACGTCAAAATGCGTGCCGTCATGGGCGATGAAGGTCAGCTTGGTCATTTGTCACCTGAAGGGAGTCTGAGCCGACATAATCACTCTGCCGGACAAGTCAACTGCGGCGCCAAAGCGCCGCTGTGTGGCGTTTTGGGAATAAGCGCTATCGGCTGATGGCGGCGACGAAGTCGCGCACTTCTTCGATCAGCGAGCCAAGCCGCTTCAGCGTGCTGGCGTCTTCGGGCCGGCATTCGATCGCGCTGGCGCAATCGGCAATGGCGAAGGCGCCGACCCCACGCGCCGAGCCTTTGAGCCCGTGTGCCAATAGCAGCCGCTGCCTGACATCCGCATCGACGATCTTGTCGCGCACCGACAGCGCCTGCTGCACGAACAGAGCCAGCACCTCCTGCTCGAGGCTCCGATCGCCCATCGTCTGGCGCGCAAGATGCGCCAGGTCGATCGGCCGCGCCCCGGCTGTCCCCGACACGTCGCCGCCGGGCATCGAGAAGGCAATGCCGTTTTCGCCACGTATCACTTTGAGACTCCGTTCTTCGACCGCCGCAAAAACTAGGCGTATCCGGTGGACAACGGGTTAATGATTGGCCCGGAAAAATGTCGCGATAACGGCGCCGGAATCACGGCTGTGTTAACCTTATATTTAAAGTTTTACGTATCGGGCGGAATGCATGTTTTCTTTACCCGGCTGTGTCATTACGATACGACAGGTCCATTTTCAGCCTCCTGCGCGGGACACGCTAGGCAGAATCAATAAGCAGAACCATAAGTCCCGCGGCAGCTTGTACAGGGTAGCGAAGGCATGGCGAAGAAACCAACGACGACAAGAACGCTCGACAGCGACGTAGCCAGGGAACTTGAAAAGGCACTTGATATCGATCTGAGCGGCGATGCCGGCGGCGACTTCGACATGGCTGCATCCATGGAAGATCTCGAAGCGCAAATATCGCAAGCCGCCGACGAGCTGGCGCGCGAAGGTCGCAGCCAGAACGAAGCCCCTGCCTCGGACCAGACCCAGAACGCGGCACCTGCCGCCAATCAAAGCCAGATCGCAAATCCCGCGCCAAAGGCCAAGCCGGCTGAGTTGCGTCCTGTCGCAACGCGCAATGGCTCGCAGCCGGCAGCTTTCTCGCCGGCCAACGACGATCGTCAAAAAGACTATAAGACGCTCCTGCACACCCTCAATCGGCGCGCCTCGAACACGATCTACTGGGTCGTGGCTTTCGTTTCGCTGGCCTGGATCGCCGGCGCTGGCGGCCTTGCGAACCTGTTGTTCGGACCTGGCATCTGGAACATCCGCACCTTCGATCAGTTTTTCGCCCGTCCGGAGCTGATCGGCCTGGCGGTCGCGACAATCGTGCCCGTCATCCTGTTCTGGGCATTCGCAGTGATGATTCGCCGCGCTCAGGAGATGCGCCTGGCCGCGCAGTCGATGACCGAGGTGGCCTTCCGTCTGGCCGAGCCGGAAAATCTTGCCCAGGATCGCGTCATGATGATCGGCCAAGCGGTTCGCCGCGAGGTGGCAGCCATGGGCGAAGGCATCGAACGCACGCTTGCGCGTGCCGTCGAGCTCGAAACGCTGGTCCACAGCGAGGTGAACCAGATCGAGCGCTCCTATTCAGAGAACGAGTCCCGCATCCGCTCGCTGGTCGATGGGCTGGGCAGCGAGCGCGAAGCGGTCGTCACCCATGCCGAGCGCGTGCGCGCCTCGATCACCGGCGCCCACGAGACACTGAAAGACGAGATCAACGCCGCCAGCGATATCATTCGCGACAGCATTCTCAACGCCTCGACCAAGCTGTCGATGACGATCAACGAATCCGGCGACACGCTGATCGACAGGATCAACGGAAGCTCGATGTCGATCTTCGATTCGGTGGAAGGCCGGCTCGAATCGATCACCGATCGCCTGTCGACGTCGGGCGAGGCCTTCGCCAGCCTGCTCGACACCCGGATCGCCAAGCTGACGGACACCACCGATGGCCTGACGCGGTCACTGACCGACCTGCTCGACGACCGCACGAGCGGCATGGTGTCGCTGCTCGGCGGTGCCGCCCGCACACTCAATTCGGAATTCGAAGCCAGCCTCAACGGCATCGAGCGGACGCTTGCTGAACGTGGCCAGGCGCTGATCAGCGAGTTCCAGACCCGCGCCGAGGCGCTCGACACCGGCACGCAGAAGCTCAACGCCGCGCTGGAGGCTCGCGCACGCCAGATCAACGAGACGCTGGTCGAGCGCGCGCGCGAAATCGCCCACACCTTCCAGGATAGCAAGGAGACGCTGTCGGCGATGATCGATCAGGGCAAGACCCAGATCGGCGCCGACATGGCCGACATCATTTCATCGACCTCGACCATGCTTGAAGCCCGCGCCGGCGATTTCGCCGGGCGCATGGAAGCGGCGCGCCATGTCGTATCGCGTTCGTTCGATACGGACATCCAGCGGCTTGCCGATGCTCGCGCCGGCATCGAGGAAGCCGTCGAGAACCACAGCCGCAAGCTTTCCGAAAGCCGCGACCGGATGGCGGCGGCAATGCAGGCCGATCTGGCGAAGTTCGCCGAAGGTCGCGCCGAAATCGACGCAGCGGTGGCTAACCAGGTGCAGAAGCTAGCCGAAGGCCGCGGCCTGATCTCGCGCGCCCTTGAAGAGGATCTGCGCAAGGTCAACGAATCGCGCGCAGCGATCGACGCTTCGCTGGGCAGCCATCTCGAAAGCCTTGAAGAGGGTCGCAACAGGCTTGCCCAGGCCTTGAACGAAGACTCTGGAAAACTCGTGCAAGCCCGCACGATAATTGATGAAATGGTTGCCGGGCACGTCGGCAAGCTCGCCGAAGGCCGCAGCATCCTTTCGCGCGCGCTCGAGGCCGACCTCGGCAAGCTGGCAGAGAGTCGCGCCAGCATCGACGGCCTCGTCGCCGGTCAGGTCGAAAAGATCGCCGAGGGTCGCGCCACACTCGCCAGTGCGCTGGAAGCCGACATCGCCGGCATCAATGGCCTCATCGAGGCGCATTCGGCGAAATTGGCGCAAGACCGCAGCGGCCTTTCCCAGTCACTCGATAACGACCTGTCCGACATCAGGAGCCTGATCGCCGATCATTCTGGCAGGCTCGCCGATGACCGCAGCCTGCTTTCGAAGACGCTTGAAGACGATCTTGCCAAGCTGGCCGAAAGCCGGTCGAGCATCGATGGGCTGGTTGCCGGCCAGGTCGAGAAGCTGGCCGAAGGCCGCGACATCCTCAAGCGCGCGCTTGAATCGGACCTGAACGCGATCAAGGGCGTCATCGCCGGCCAGTCTGAAAAGCTGGCGGAAGACCGTGGCCAGCTGTCGCGGGCACTGGAGAGCGACCTGCAGGCCGTGCGGGGCGTTGTCTCCGATCACATGAACAAGCTCGCCGAAGACCGCTCGACCCTGTCGAAGGCGCTCGAAGACGATCTCGGCAAGTTGGCCGAAAGCCGCTCGAGCATCGATGTGATGGTTGCCGGCCAGGTCGAAAAGCTGGCTGAGGGCCGCGATATCCTCAAGCGCGCGCTCGAAGCCGATCTGAGCACCGTCAAGGGCGTCATCGCCAGCCAGTCCGAAAAGCTGGCGGAAGACCGTGGTCAGCTGTCGCGGGCACTGGAGACCGATCTCGAGACCGTGCGGGGCGTCGTCTCCGAACATATGAACAAGCTTGCCGAAGACCGTTCGGCCCTGTCGAAAGCGCTCGAGGACGATCTTGCCAGGCTGGCAGAGAGCCGTTCGAGCATCGACGGGCTGGTCGCCGGCCAGGTCGAGAAGCTGGCCGAGGGTCGCGACATCCTCAAGCGCGCCTTGGAAGACGATCTTGCCAAGCTGGCCGAAAGCCGCTCGAGCATCGACGGACTGGTTTCCGGCCAGGTCGAGAAGCTGGCCGAAGGCCGCGACATCCTCAAGCGCGCCTTGGAGGCCGATCTCAGCACGATCAGGGGCGCCATCGCCGATCAGTCGCAGCTATTGACCGATAATCGCGCGCAGTTTTCGCGTGCGCTGGAAGCCGATCTCGGCAACGTCAACAGCCTTGTCGCAACCCACGCAGAGAAGCTCGTCCAGGACCGCTCGACCCTGTCGAAGGCGCTCGAGGACGATCTCGCCAAGCTGGCCGAAAGCCGCTCGAGCATCGATGGGCTGGTTGCCGGCCAGGTTGAGAAACTGGCGGAAGGCCGCGACATCCTCAGGCGCGCGTTGGAAGCCGATCTGGAGAGGCTTGCAATGAGCCGCAGCGAAGTCGACGAGATCGTCGCCGGTCATGTCGGCAAGCTGAGCGAGGGCCGCGACATGCTGACCCGCGCATTGCAGGACGATCTCTCCAGGCTCGCCGAAACGCGCAAGGATGTCGACCGTTCGCTGTCCGGCCATATCGACCAGATCGCCGCCAGGAGCACCGACATCTCCGATGCGATCGCTGCGGACGTAGAAAAGATCGAGCAAGCGTTCAGCCGGCAGACAGGCATCATCGAGGAGCGCGCCAGCACCATGGAGCGGGCGCTGTCGACGGGTGTCGACAACGTGCGCAGTGTGCTCGAAAGAAGCGCGGTCTTCGTCGCCGGCGCGCTGCGCGAGAAGGTCATGGAAGTTACCAGCGCGCTGCATGAGCAGGCGGGCGCGGCATTCAGCGATGCCGACCGCAAGATCGCCGAGCGCGCCGAGCAGACCTCGGCCGCCCTGCTCGCCAGGGCGGAGGACATCGCCCGCACCTTCGAGGAGGCGGATCGTCGCCTCGCCGCCCGCGCCGAGGATACGTCGAGCGCACTGATTGCCCGCGCCGACGACACGTCGAACACCTTGTTCGCGCGTGCCCAGGAAACGGCCGATCAGCTGGCAGCCCGGGCAAGTGAGATTGCCGGTACCTTCGACGCGGCGGACCACAGGCTGGTCTCTCGCGCCATCGAAACGGCCCAGTCGCTGGCTGCGCGTGCCGGCGACATCCTGCGCAATTTCGAAACAGCCGACGAGCGGCTGGGCGTGCGCATCGGCGAATCCGCCGAAGCTCTCGCGGCACGTGCGTCGGATCTCGGTCGCATTTTCGATGCCGCCGACCAGCAACTTATTTCGCGCATTGCCGAAGGCTCTGAAGCACTTTCGGCCCGTGCGTCCGAGATCGGCCGCATCTTCGAGGAGGCCGATCATCGCCTGGTGGCCCGTATCGCTGACAGCAGCACCGCAATCGGCGAACATGCCGACACCATTGTCGGTGCCTTCACCAGCACCGAGCAGCGGGTTGCCGAACGCGCCAGGCAGACTGGCCAGGAACTCGCCGTCCATGCCCGTGAAATCGAGCAGCTGCTTGCCGGTGCCGACGAACGCCTGGCATCGAGTGCTGCCGCCACTGCGGCCCGCGTCGAGGAGCAGGTCGCCACCGTCGAGAACCGCCTCGCCTACTCCGCCGAGACAATGGGCCAAAAGCTCAACGAACAAGTCTCGGGTGCCGAGGCGCAACTGGTCTCGCGCGCCAACTCGATCGCCGAAACCTTCACTGCGGTCGGCCAGCATATCGGCCAGAGCACCAATGACGCTGCAAAGACCATCGGTGCCAATACTCGCGAGCTCAATACGATGCTTGCGGCACGTTCGGCCGAAATATCGAAAATCCTGGACGAGACGGCACGGCCTCTGGTCGAGCGCTTCGCCCAGGGCGGCTCCGAGCTGCAAAAGAGCATGGAAGAGGTCACCGAACGTGCGACCGAGAAGCTGCGCACTCAAAACGCCGCCCTCGTCGACGCCCTCGCCAGCCGTACGGCCGAAACCCTGTCGGCCGTCGAAGGCGCGCGCTCGACGCTTGCCGACAGCGTTGCCGACCTCATCGGCCGCATGACCACCTCCAGCTCGCAGCTCGGTCAGTTGATCGAGCAGGCGGCGACCAATCTCGGCCAGGTCGACGAACGCCTGACCGGGAGCACGCAAAGCTTCGCGGCGACCACGGAAAAGACCGCGCAGACCTTCGCCAGTTCGGCGCGTCTGGTCGATTCGAACACGACGCGGCTCACCGAGCTGTCGTCGTCGACCTTGCGCGAGGTTGCTTCAATCGCCACCAAGTTCGACGAGCACAGCCGGTTGCTTTCCAGTGCCTCGGACCTGTTGAGCTCGGCCCAGAGCAATCTTGAGCACACGCTCGAAAGGCAATCGTCGCTGGAGGACCTTGCCGTCGGTCTTGTCAAGAAATCGGAAGATCTCGAAAGGGTCATGCGCTCGTTCGAGAATCTGGTCGGCCAGACGCTGCAGAACGCCGAAGGCAAGACGCTGGAATCCGCCGACAAGATCCGTACCGCGATTTCCGAAGTGGTCGATTCGGCAACCAAGCGCTTTGCCGATGCGACCGAGGAGATGCGGCGTACCGCCGGCTCGATCAAGAGCGAGCTCGACCTCACCCGGGCCGAGCTTAAGAAAGGCGTCATCGAGATGCCGGAAGAGGCAAAGGAATCAACCACGGCTATCCGCCGTGCCGTTTCAGAGCAGATCAACGCGCTGAAGGAACTTTCTGAAATCGTTGCGAAATCTGGCCGCAGCGCCGACAGTTCGGAACAGCGCAACCTGCGTCCGGCGCCGCAAGCGCCTGCCGCACGCCCCGCCGAACCGCCACGTCGCCCGGCTCCGGCTCCCGAACAGCGCCGTGCACCGCAGGCGCCTTCGGGCGAGACGGCGCTGCGCGGCACGCTCGACCTCGAACGTCCCGCAGACCAAGCGCCGCGCCAGCGCGACCCCAACGGCCGCACGCCGCAGGGCGGTTGGGTGCGTGACCTCCTGACCGGTGCATCACGCGAAGACGACGCCAAGCCGGCAGCGCCTGCCGAAGCGCCGCGCCCGGCTCCCGCTGCGCGGTCGCCGCTTCATGTCGTGGAATCGCTGAACTCGCTCTCGGTCGATATCGCCCGCGCCATCGATCACGATGCCTCGATCGAGCTGTGGAACCGCTACCGGCGCGGCGAGCGCGACGTCTTCACGCGCCGACTTTACACGCTGAAGGGCCAGCAGACGTTCGACGAGATCCGCCGCAAATATCAGTCAGAGGCGGAGTTCCGCGCTGCTGTCGATCGTTACTGCGACGATTTCGAAAAGCTGCTCAAGGACGTGTCGCGCAACGACCGCGACAACATCATGGCGCAGACCTACCTGACGTCTGACACCGGCAAGGTCTATACCATGCTGGCCCACGCCAGCGGCCGCCTGCACTAAGCGGGCGACAGGAAAACTGAAAGGGCGTTCTGCCCTTTCAGTGAGACTCGATGCTGAAAAGATAGTCCCACTGCGCAAATCATCTGATTTGGTCGGATGTTTGCGCGCAGGAGTTGAGGGCGGGATGTCGTGGCAATGCAGACAGTTCGCGGTGATCTGCTTCAGCTTGCGCTCGACGGAACATTCGATGTCATTGTGCATGGATGCAACTGTCAGTGCCAAATGGGAGGAATCGCCCTTTCCATAAAGCAGCGCTTTCCGGAAGCATATGCTGCGGATTGCGCGACATTGAAGGGCGACCCGGCCAAACTGGGAAGCCTATCCGTTGCCGAAATCAAGCGAGACAGCCGCATTTTCCACGTCGTCAACGGCTACACTCAGTTCCATTGGCAAGGCAAAGGCGTGAAGGCTGACTACCAGGCAATCCGAAAAGTCATGCAGGCGGTCAAAGGCAGATTCACGGGCAAAAGAATCGGCTACCCGAAAATTGGTGCGGGGCTGGCTGGAGGTGATTGGGAAATCATAGGCTCAATCATCGATGACGAGCTTGCGGGCGAAGATCACACGCTCGTCGAATATGCTCCGTAAGTTGCTTCGGTCTTTGGCCGCTTCATAGCAGCTAGCCCGGTTTAGATCACGGTGTCGGTCCAGCGGACGATTTGCCCGGCCGCATCGCCGAACGCGGCATCGAGCGCGCCGACATAGGCCTGGTTGCCATTGCCCGAAACGGGCGCGATGGCGCTAAACGTCTTCGAAGCGCGCACTTCACCGTTGCGGTCATTCAACAGGCGCACGAACAGCTCGACCTCGGCATGTTCGCCGCCATCGACACGCACCTCGAACGAGCGGATCTCGACGATCACCTGATAGTCGATCGCCAGCCCCTCGCCTGGCTTGCCGACGCCGGTGAAGCTGCCCGAGCGCTGGAACGTCTCTGCCAGCCGCGCCTGTACGATCATCGGCAGCCGGTCGGCCCATTGCGCGCCCTTGAGATACTGGATCGATCGCGGCGATGGCTTAATGACGATGTTCTGGCTGTCCAGCGCCTTGAGCGCCGATGGCTGGGCGATGAGGATCTGGCGACGGCTGTGGGCACGCGCTTCCAGCGACGGCGCCGAAAGCTCGAACGTATCCAGCGGCGCCGGCTTGCCGCCCAGCGCCGCGCAGCCGGCGAGCGAAAGTGCCAGCAGTGCCGCTCCGGCCTTGAACCCACTCGATCTGACGCTGCCTGAACTGATCGACTTCAAACGCGATCCCCCCCCGGATCGTGGAAACAATGCGCATCTGCCAGCTATGTTCTTGCGGTGGGCGCAGGCCGAAGTCAACGGCGCACCCTGCCGTCGAACTGCCGGACCTCACCCTCGCCGCCGGACAGGATCCGCTGTGGATTGCGGCTGAGGTCGGTCACCGCCTCTTCGATGCGGTTGATCGAACGACGGCTGTCCTGGACCAGCGATTCGACGTTTTGCAGCCCCTGTCCCGAGAACCGCGCCAGATTGTCGGTGATGGTGCCGAGGCGGGCGTTCAGCGTGTCGGCGACCTGCTTGAACGATTTGAGCGTCGCCCTGGCATCGGCCATGACGCCGTCGGCCTGACCGGAGCCGAGCAGTTTGTCGACCTTGGCAAGGATACCGTCGACTCGCACCGAGGCATCGTTGAGGCGTCCTGCGAGCTGGTGCGCGTCTTTGATGGTTTCGTCGATGTCGTCGGCCCGGTTGGCGAACTTGTTGGTCACCTTGGCGATGTCGGCGGCAGCTTCATTGGCGTTTTCGCTGGCCTTCTGGATATTGGCCAGCGCGGTGCGAACCTCAGCCGGATCGATGCCGTCGAGAACGCCGTCGACCTTGGCCAGCGTGCCTTGCGTCTTCTGGGCGAACTCGTTGATCGAGCCTACCGCGGTGTCCACGTTCTTGATGACCGTGTCGAACTGCTTGCTGGTTTCCTTGAGGTTGGAAGTGACCGTGTCGACATTGGCGACGATGCTCTTGATCTGGTCCTTGTCGACGGCGTTGAGTAGCCCTTCCGCCGCCTTCAGGGTGCCGTCGAGCTTGCCCGAAACACCCTTCAGTTCGTCCGCCAGCGAGCTGACGCTGGCCAGGAACTTGTCGACGCCGTCCGCATTCCTGGCCAGTGCATCGGAGAAGGTCTGGACATTGTTGACGGTCTGCGTCAGCGGCCCGCGAACATCCTTGGTGAAGCCTTCGAGCTCC
Source organism: Mesorhizobium sp. M0800 (assembly GCF_040320095.1). Taxonomy (NCBI): domain Bacteria; kingdom Pseudomonadati; phylum Pseudomonadota; class Alphaproteobacteria; order Hyphomicrobiales; family Phyllobacteriaceae; genus Mesorhizobium; species Mesorhizobium sp. M0800. The sequence goes on along the minus strand of NZ_JAMYOZ010000027.1, from coordinate 68,716 downwards.
GAAAGGACCTTGTCGGCGCGGGTGAAGATGTTCTGCGCCGTTTGCAAAAGGTTGGTGACCGCCGACGGATTGGCGACGATCTCGGCGACCTTGCCCTCCGCTTCCGCCTGGTCGAGAAGGTTCACTTCCTTGGGGTCGGCGCCCTTCAATTCGATACTGGCCTGGCCGGCGAGGCTGACGATCCCGATATCGGCCTGCGTCGACTTGGTGATCGGCGTATTCCGGCCGATCTCGGTGTCGGCGATGGCGGCGGTCGGATTGTTGAGGTCGATATAGACACGCTTGACCTCACCGACCCTGACGCCGTTGAACAGCACGAAGCTGCCGCGGCCAAGGCCGGAAGCCGAGCCCGGGATGCGCACGCGCAGCATCGCCGTCTCACCCCTGTCGCCGATCGCGGCCGTCCAATAGACGAAAGCGAAGGCCGCCAGGATCGCGGCCAGCGTGAAAATGCCGACAATGACGTAGTTGGCTCTGGTTTCCATTGCTCACTTATGGCTATGCGCGCGCCGCAAGATCAAGTTGCCGGGCGCGTTTTCCGCGGAAATAGGATTTTACCCAGGGTTCCTCGCTCCTGAGCATGTCGTCGATCGTGCCCTCGACCAGCACTTTCTTGTTGCCGAGCACCGCCACGCGGTCGCACGCCGTAAACAGCGTGTCGAGATCGTGCGTGACCATATACACGGTCAAATCCATCGTATCGCGCAGCTTGACGACCAATTCGTCGAACTCAGCCGCGCTGATCGGATCGAGCCCGGACGTCGGTTCGTCGAGGAAAACGATATCCGGGTCGAGTGCCAGGGCGCGCGCCAGGGCGGCACGCTTGATCATGCCGCCGGAGAGCTCGGAGGGGAATTTCTGCGCCGCCTCCGGCGGCAGTCCGACCAGCTCGACCTTGAGCATGGCAAGTTCGTCCATCAGCTTCTTCGGCAAATCGAGATATTCACGCATCGGCACCTGGACGTTTTCGAGGACCGTCAGCGCCGAAAAAAGGGCGCCATGCTGGAACAGCACGCCAAGCCGCATGTCGATGCGAAGGCGCTCCCTTTCGGTTGCCTTCTCGACGTCGACGCCGAACAGTTTGATTGTTCCCGATTGCTTGCGCGTCAAGCCAAGGATGGTGCGCAAGAGAACAGATTTGCCGGCACCGGAGGCACCAACGAAGCCGAGAATCTCCCCGCGCCAGATATCGAGCGACAATTTGTCGAGAACGACCTGATCGGCGAACGACACCGTGACGTCGTGCGCCGACAGCACGATTTCGTCTTCTTTGGCTTTCGCCGCCACCTTGGTCGTGTTTGTGCCCGGCAGCGCCATCTCAGAACTCGATCGCTGCATAGAACATGGCGAAAAGCCCGTCGAGGATAATGACCACGAAGATCGACTTCACCACTGAGGCGGTCACATGCTGGCCAAGCGATTCGGCGCTGCCGCCAACCTTCATGCCCTCGACCGAGGCGATTATGCCGATGATCATGGCCATGAACGGCGCCTTGATCAGGCCGGCAAAGATGGTGCTGAGGTCGATTGCGACACGCAGCCGGTCGATGAACGCTGCCGGTGCAATATCGGAGTAGAGCCATGCAGCCAAAATGCCGCCGCCCAGTGCGGCAAAGTTGGCGATGATCGTCAGGCAAGGCAGCGCGACGACCAGCGCGACCAGCCGCGGAAACACCAGCACGCCGATTGGATTAAGACCGATCACCTTCAGCGCATCGACCTCCTCGCGCATCTTCATCGAGCCGATCTCGGCGGTGATCGCACTGCCGGAGCGGCCGGCGATCATGATCGCCGTCATCAGCACGCCGAGCTCGCGCAGGATCAGCACCCCGACCAGGTCGACGACGAAGATGTCGGCGCCGAAATAGCTGAGCTGATAAGCGCCTTGCTGGGCGACGATCGCACCGACGATGGCCGACATCAGCACGACTACCGGTATGGCGCCGACACCCATGCGATCGATTTGGTTGAAGATCGCCGCCATGTTGACGCCATGGCCACGGCCAAGCTTCATCTGAGAGCCGCGTATCGTAGCGCCGAGGATATTCATTGCGGCCAGGAAATCGTCGCGCATCTCATAAACGCGCCGGCCAACCGCCTCGAGCCCGCGAATGATGAAGTTGGGCGGCTTTGCCGGACCTGATTCGGCCTCGCGTCGGACCGCATCACCGACGGCGCCGAGCAGGATCGAGGCAATCTCGCTTTGCCCCTGCATCGTGATCTCGACGCCCTTCTTTTCGAAGCTGCTGACCAGGCGGTCGATCAGCCACGCCCCGGCTGTGTCCATCTTCTCGATTTGTGAAAGGTCGAGCGCCAGCGTCTTGAAGCCGCCGCGCTTCTCGATCTTACGCATCTCGGCATCGACCAGGGCAACGGTACGTGTCGTCCAGGTTCCCGAGAAAGCGCAGCCGAGAACGTCGCCCTCCTCGCCGATCGCGATGCGCGGCTGGTGGTCGGGCTCCTTGGCAGGGCCGCTTGCGTCGCGTTTGCGGATGGTCAACATGGCATCCTGTTTAGCCTGACGGGGCCGACCTGTCGATTTGCCGATATCCTCCTTGTCGCACAGCTGGAGCAGAAAAATATGGCGCGTGTCATTTCGGTCGAGGCCGAGCGCTTTCCGATAGCCGGGACCTTTACCATTTCGCGCGGCTCGAAGACCGAAGCGGAGGTGATTTCCTGCGCCATCACCGAAAACGGCCGTACAGGCCGCGGCGAATGCGTCCCTTACAAGCGCTATGGCGAAACCATGGAGGGTGTGCGCGACGCGATCGAGGCGATGCGCAGCGAGATCGCTCGCGGCATCAGCCGCATCGCCCTGCTCGATGCCATGCCTGCCGGCGCGGCACGCAGTGCCATCGACTGCGCGCTCTGGGACCTGGAAGCGAAGATCAGCGGAACACCCGTGGCGCATACGATACGAACCGTTCCGTTACGACCGCTTGAGACGGCGTATACATTGTCGCTCGCCGAGCCGGAGGCGATGGCGGCGCAGGCCCGCGCTAACGCCCAGCGCCCGCTACTCAAGGTCAAGATCGGCGGCGACAACGACATCGCGCGCATCCGTGCAGTGACGGCGGCAGCACCCGACAGCCGAATCATTCTCGACGCCAATGAGGGCTGGAATGACGACAATATCGTCGCAAACCTCGCCTTTGCCGCCGAGCACGGTATCGCCTTGATCGAACAGCCGCTGCCGGCGGGACATGACCGTATTCTTCGCCACATCGCGCATCCGGTACCGATCTGTGCCGACGAAAGCGTGCACGAGGCGAAGGACCTTGAAGCGCTTGTCGGCCTTTACGACGCCGTCAACATCAAGCTCGACAAATCGGGTGGCCTGACCGCTGCACTCGTGCTTCGCGACCGCGCCCGCGAACTGGCTCTTGGTGTCATGGTCGGCTGTATGGTCGGCACATCGCTTGCGATGGCGCCGGCCGTGCTGTTGGCGCAGGATGCCGATTTCGTCGATCTCGACGGTCCGCTGCTGCTGGCCCGCGACCGCGTTCCCGGTCTCGTCTACCAAGGTTCGCTGGTGTCACCGCCCGAGCGGGCGCTGTGGGGCTGAACGCGCGGCAAGCCCGATCAGAGCCAGGCCCGTCAGGGCGATCGGGATCATCGCAAAGAAGCCATTCGCGCCGAAGCGGTCGTAAAGAGGACCGGAAATCAGCGTCGCCGCCGCCATGAAGAAGCCATTGGAGAAGTAGGCGATGCCTTGCGCCGCCCCGGTGCGTTCTTCCGCGACCGTCTCACCGATCATCTTTTGCAGGCCGATCAGCACCAGCGCCACCGAAACCGCGTGCAGCGTCTGGATCGCGAAAAACCCGCCAACGCCAAGCCCAAGCGGCCAGATCAGCGGAAAGGCGAACCAGCGCACGATTGCGCCAATCCCGGCAATCAGCATGATCGAGACGACCGAGAAGGAGGCGAAAGCGCGGGTGAAAACGACGAACATGCATATCTCGGCGACGACGCCCCACCCCCACAGAAGCCCGACAACCGAATCGCTGATGCCGATCGACTTCCAGTAGATCGACACGAAACCGTAGAGAAATGCGTGGCTGGCGGTGATGACGCCGACGCCTGTCGAAAAATAGAGGAAGTACCGGTTGAGGAGTTTCGGTGCCGATTGCTGGATATCGGCGGCCGAAAGCGGCGAGGCGCGGCGTGGACGGCCGAGGCGCGGCGCAATCAGTCCGGCGGCTAGCGCGGCACACAGCGCCGCGAAGATGATCACCGGGACAGCCTGGGCACCGCTCGCCGACAGGATGAAACCGCCGGCGAGATTGGCGCAGAGATAGGAGATCGAGCCCCATTTGCGCATGCTTGCGTAATTCGAGCCGAAGCGGCGAACACCTGAAAGGGCGAGCGAATCGGCAATCGGCGAATGCGGCGTCCAGACGACCGTCAGGGCCAACGACACGGCAAGTACCGTTGCGTAGGTCGGCGGCAGGAGGTAGCCGACGGACAGGATCAGCGATGCGGCGACCAGCGCAACATAGACATTGGCGCGGTCGCTCGCTTTGTCTGCCAGCGCAGTAAGAAAAGGCGTCGTCGCCACGCGCAGGAACATCGGCGCGGCGAGGATCACGGCTATCTGTTCGGCATGGAACCCCTTCGCCTGCAGCCACAGCGGGAAATACGGCACATGCGTCCCGAGCGGAACGAAGAGCGTAAAGAAGATCAAGCTCATGCGCAGTTCGAAATGGCGTGGCTTGACGAGCTGTTCGGGCGAAAGCGGCGGCAGCGAGGACATTGACAGGCGATCCGTCGGCACGGCATTCAGCCGGGTCGGCCCGCCACACCTGCCGCTGCTTAACACGGCGAAAAAGTCGATGAAACCGCTGGACTAACCGATTGAAGCGAGATGCGGCCGGATTTGGTCAAGCCGCCTGGACTGCCCTGCCCTTGATGTCGATCGGCACGAGCACTTCGCTGCCGACCGGCGTCTCAGGCAGGACATGCGCCCAGTGCAGGATCTCCATCCGGCCGTCGAAATGCTCGACCACAGCCGTGCAGCTCTCCACCCAGTCGCCGGTGTTGATGTATTGCACGTCCTCGTAGTTTTCGATCGCGGCATGATGGATGTGTCCGCAAATCACGCCGTCGACATGCGAGCGGCGCGCCTCCTCGGTCAGCACGGTCTGGAACGAGCCGATGAAATTCACCGCCTTCTTGACCTTGACCTTGGCCCAGGACGAGAACGACCAGTAAGGCAGGCCGAGCACCTGGCGCAGGCGCGTGATGACGCGGTTGACCAGCATCGCCGCGTCATAGGCGTAGTCGCCGAGATAGGCCAGCCAGCGCGCATTATGGACGACGGTGTCGAACTGGTCGCCATGGATGACGAGAAGGCGTTTGCCATCGGCGGTCTCATGGATGGCGCGGTCGGCGACGACAATGCCGCCGAAATGAACGCCCTGGAACTGGCGCGCGAACTCGTCGTGATTGCCGGCGATGTAGGTGATGCTGGCGCCCTTGCGCGCCTTGCGCAGCAATTTCTGGACGACGTCATTGTGGCTTTGCGGCCAGTGCCAGCTTCGTCTCAGGCGCCAGCCGTCGACGATGTCGCCGACGAGATAGATGATATCGGCATCGTGATGGCGCAGGAAATCGATCAGGAACTCGGCCTTCGCCGCCTTCGATCCGAGGTGGACGTCGGAGATGAACATGCTGCGGAAAGTGCGGGGCTCTGCGCCGGACATCATTTGTCACCGTTGCTTTCGCCTGAGCCTATGCCCCGATTCATGCAACAACCGTATGACGGTTGCGGTTGGTCCAGCCATACGGGTAGGTTGCCGCCGAAATCAGAGGAGAAAATCACCATGGACCTCGGCATTCGCGGCAAGAAGGCCATAGTCTGCGCCTCGAGCAAGGGGCTGGGACGCGGCTGCGCCATGGCACTGGCGGAGGCAGGCTGCGATCTGGTCGTCAATGGCCGCAACGCCGACGTGCTGGCCAAAACCGCCGCTGAACTGCGCGAGAAATTCGGCGTCAAGGTGACCGAGATCGTCGGCGACATATCCAAGCCCGATGTCCAGAAGGCGCTGCTTGCCGCCTGCCCCGATCCCGACATCCTCATCAACAACAATGGCGGTCCGCCGTTTCGCGATTTCCGCGCGCTCGACCGCGAAAAGATCCTCGCGGGCGTCACCCAGAACATGGTGACCCCTGTCGAACTGGTTCAGGCCGTGATCGACGGCATGGCGGCGCGCGGCTTCGGCCGCATCGTCAACATCACCTCGCTGTCGGTCTATGTGCCTATCCCCGGCCTCGATCTTTCATCCGGCGCCCGCGCCGGCCTCACTTCGTTCCTCGCCGGCGTCGCGCGCACGGTGGCCGACCGCAACGTGACCATCAACAACATACTGCCAGGAAAACTCGATACCGACCGGCTGCGCGGCCCGCACGAGGCCGGCACGCCCGAAGATCCGGCCGCCGCCGCCGCGCGCAAGGCGCAAGCAGCGGCCAATGTTCCGGCCAAGCGACTCGGCACGCCGGAGGAATTCGGCCAGATCTGCGCCTTCCTGTGCTCGGTCCATGCCGGCTATCTGACCGGACAGAACATACCGGTGGACGGCGGCCTGTATGTCAGCGCGTTTTAGTGGGTATCTGACGCTTGGTATCCGCTGGGAACGGCGGGAAACGACCCATTGCGGACGTTGTAGCCATCAGCATAAGCTCCGCCAATGCAACACTCGTCCCTCGTATCCTTCCTCAACGGCGACAAACTACCGGACGAGCTTTGGCAGGAGATTGAAGCCGAAGTGACCGAATGCGTGACCGCCGCATCCAAGCCTGGCTCCGTGGGGCATGTCATCATCACTGAGGGGCCAAATACGATCATTGACCGTCGGCATGTGGACGTGCTGGTTAACGGGCTGGCGGACGGCACGCTCCCGGTCCAAGCCGCCGCCTATGTTGCCGATGCGCTGATCATGAGCGACGACTTCAACTTTGCGGACGAGGGCGTCTTGGAGGTTCTGTTCTTCCTGTCAGACGAGAGCGCGCCCCTTTCGCGAGAAGAGGTGCAAGCGCTGCAGAGCCGCCTTTCGACGGGACTGTAGCGTCCGCTTTCCATCCATTGCGGGCCTTGCGTCTTTCGCAGATACTGGCGGCATGGTTGAACTGGCCGGGCGGAATTATGAAGCAACGATTGGCAGTGATGTTCAACGGGATGGCATGTACCTGGAGCTCGTCGACCAGGACAATCACATAGTGGGCGAGATTTTTTTCTCGGACATTGATGGAAAGATGACGATTACCTTAGGTCAGCCCGAGGTTTCCGTTGAAGTAGTCGAATGGATGATTGCTAAAGCCAAGGTTCGCCTGCCACCGACTGATCCTGTTTCTCCTAACGACGGATCGGGAGGAGTACTGTGAAAACCTTCGCAGAAAGAATGATCGGCAAGTCGATACGGTCCGTTGGAAGAAGTGAAGAAGGGTACGGGATTACTGTTCTTTTCTCCGACGGCACCGGCCTTACCGCCTATTCAGAGGTGTCGCTGCGCATGAGTGACGCAGCAAGCGGTTCGCACATCGAACGCGTCACATCTACCGATCAAGAGATTACCTTTCACTTGGAAGGGGATGACTTCGTCGCGATCTCGACCGACCGTCAAAAGCACGACGCCGTCGAGTTGTTCGTCTACCAAGACACGGACGGCACCTTTATCGTCGAGAACTAAGCGACCGCCCTCCACACATAATGATCATTCGAACCGGCGCCGACATAGCTCGCCGCAGCACTACTTCGTCGCAAACATCTTCCACAGCAGATCGCAAAGTTAGGCTAATGCGAGGCAGAGCGTCGCGCTTGCGACATATCACCTCTCGAAAAGCCTCGGCTGCATGCTAAGAGACTCAAAACACCAAACGGACTGAACTGAGGAGGCGGCCGTCATGACAGGCGAAAGCAAGAAGGCGGCGCGATCCGACCTCGACGAAGCAGCGCTCTATTTCCATAAGCACCCCCGTCCCGGAAAGCTTGAAATCCAGGCGACGAAGCCGCTCGGCAATCAGCGCGACCTGGCGCTTGCCTATTCGCCGGGGGTCGCCGCCCCCTGTCTTGAAATCCGCGACGATCCGGCAACCGCGGCCGACTATACAGCCCGCGCCAATCTGGTCGGCGTCGTCACGAACGGTTCGGCGGTGCTGGGTCTTGGCAATATCGGTCCGCTCGCCTCCAAGCCGGTGATGGAAGGCAAGGCGGTGCTGTTCAAGAAGTTCGCCGGCATCGATGTCTTCGACATCGAGATCGACGCACCGGGCATCGAGCGCATGGTCGAGACGATCTCGGCGCTGGAACCAACCTTCGGCGGCATCAACCTGGAAGACATCAAGGCGCCCGAATGCTTCGAAGTCGAGGAGCAGTTGAAAGCCCGCATGGGCATACCGGTCTTCCATGACGACCAGCACGGTACCGCCATCATCGTCGCCGCCGCTGTGCTCAATGGGCTGGAATTCGCCGGCAAGTCCATCTCCGATATCAAGATCGTCACGTCAGGCGCCGGCGCTGCGGCGCTTGCGTGCCTCAACCTTCTGGTCTCGCTCGGCGCGCGGGTCGAAAACATCTGGGTCACCGACCGGTTCGGCGTCGCCCATAAGGGCCGCGTCGAGGAGATGGACCGCTGGAAAGACCCCTATGTGAAGGATACCGAGGCGCGCGCGCTGGCTGACGTTCTGCCCGGCGCCGACGTGTTTCTCGGCCTGTCTGCCGCCGGCGTGCTGAAACCGGAACTGCTCCACCACATGGCGCCCAAGCCGCTCATCCTGGCGCTGGCCAACCCCAATCCCGAGATCATGCCGGAAGCGGCGCGGGCAGCGCGGCCCGACGCGATGATCTGCACGGGCCGCTCCGATTTCCCCAACCAAGTCAACAACGTACTCTGTTTTCCCTACATCTTCCGTGGCGCGCTGGATTGCGGCGCAAGCGCCATCAACGAAGAGATGAAAATGGCTGCCGTGCGAGCGATTGCAGCGCTTGCCCGCGAAGAGCCGTCCGACGTTGCCGCGCGTGCCTATTCCGGCGAGACGCCGATCTTTGGTCCGGAGTTCCTGATCCCCTCGCCTTTCGATCCGCGGCTGATCCTGCGCATTGCCCCTGCCGTCGCCAAGGCAGCGTGCGAGACCGGCGTCGCGACCCGGCCGATCACCGATTTCGCCGCCTATATCGACAAGCTGAACCGCTTCGTCTTCCGCTCCGGCCTGGTCATGAAGCCAGTGTTCTCGATGGCCAAGACGTCGAGCGCCAAGCGCGTCATTTATGCCGACGGCGAGGACGAGCGCGTGCTTCGCGCCGCCCAGGTCGTGCTCGAGGAAGGCATTGCCGAACCGATCCTGATCGGCCGCCCGCACGTCATCGAGGTGCGGTTGAAACGCTATGGGCTGCGCATCAAGCCGGGCGTCGATTTCGGCCTGATCAACCCGGAAGACGATCCTCGTTACCGCCACTATGTCGACCTTTTGATCGAGCTTGCCGGCCGCCGCGGCGTGACGACGGAAGCGGCACGCACCATGGTGCGCACCGACAATACCGTGATCGCCGCCCTTGCCCTGAAGCGCGGCGACGCCGACGCCATGGTCTGCGGCCTCGAAGGCCGATTCGAGCGCCATCTGCGCAACGTCACGCTGATCATCGGGCCACGCGCCGGCATTAGGGATCGCGACCTGTCGACGCTCTCCATGCTGATCTCGCAGCGCGGCATCATTTTCCTCACCGATACCCATGTCTCGGTCGACCCGACCGCCGAGGAGATTGCGGAAATGACCGTTCTGGCGGCCGAGGAGATTCAGCGTTTCGGCATCGAGCCCAAGGCAGCGCTACTGTCGCATTCTGATTTCGGCTCCCGCGATTCGCCAAGCGCCATGAAGATGCGGCAGGCAGCGGCAATCCTGGCGCGCATCGCGCCCGACCTGCAATGCGACGGCGAGATGCATGCCGACTCGGCACTGTCGGAGCAGCTCCGCCAACGCGTCTATCCGCATTCGCGGCTGAAAGGCGAAGCCAATCTGCTGGTGTTCCCCAATCTCGATTCGGCGAACATCACGCTGACGGCGCTGCGCACGATGATGGACGCGCTGCATGTCGGCCCGATCCTGCTCGGCACCGATAGCCCGGCGCACATATTGACGCCGTCGGTCACCTCGCGCGGCGTCGTCAACATGACGGCACTGGCCGTGGTGGAAGCCGCGCACAAGGCGCAAGCCATCGTCGATCTGGCGTAGCCGCGGGCTTTCTCAGATTGGCCTGAACCGGAAATGCCCTGTCTGCCTGAAGGCAAACAAAGTGTCCTCTTCCCTGGCGCCGCCGCCGATATTGTGAATGACCAGTCTTCTTGTCGGTACCAATGTGGAGCGATTGGACGACACGATGGCAATATGCGACAGATTGCCGGGCAGCATCTGGGCGATGAGATCCCCTGGCCGATAGTCGGCCGGGTTTTGGCTGACGGGCAAGGCAGCACCGCGCCGCTCGAAATAGACCGCAAGGTTGGGCACACGGCGGTGGTCGATGTTGCGGTCGGGCGCTTTCAAGCCCCAAGCGTTCGGATAAGCGGCAAAATTGGCCCGCATATTCTCATGCACCAGCTCTTGCAGATCGAGATCGAAGGCGCGGCGATAGGCGCGGATCACGACATCCGTGCACACACCCCGCTCGGGCTCAACGTCCCCGCCCGGATAAGCCAGGCGTGTATAGGTCGGATCGTAAAGCGTGGTGACGCCTATCTGCTCACGGGCGGCTTCGACCAATTTGGTGCCCCAATCCGGCGTGATGGGCTTTTCCTGCGCCATGGCATCCGGCATCGCCAGGCACAAAAGACCAAACTGCAGCGCGGCTCGACGGGTAATCGCGGTCATGCCAAGCCTCCGGGCGTTACTGAATCCAGGCATTCTTCTGGGCGAATACGCCTTTTTCGTGCAGCGCCAGGATGTCGTGGTTCTGGCTCTGTCCGAATACGTCGTGTGGCGTGGTCGACATGACAGCACTCGTCGTGATCGAAGCCGCGCACCGGCGCAAGCCATCCGATTTGGGATGAAGCCGGAATCGGCGGTATGCTAAACAAACGGTTAACCGCAAGCGCGGTAGCTTTCTGAACGACAGGCAGGCGGAGTTTCGGAGGGATGACGGGCGCATGTTGGAAGCTGACGCGTGCCGCCGCGCTGCTCGGTGCCCTGCTACTGTGCGACATTGCCGTCACTCAGGCGCAGGCCGCTCCGCGCCTCTGCCGCCAGCTTGAAGCCGATCTTGCCGCCGCTTCTCGCGGTGGCGGCGGCAAACCGGCCTTGCTCAGGAAATATGACGACGCAATCGTCCGGCAGCGCCAGCAGATTTCAAAGGCCGTCAGCCAGGCCAGCAGCGCCGGCTGCGGCTTTTCGCTGTCTCGCCGCAACGCCAACGCATGCGCGGCACTCGACGCCACCATCGATCGCATGGCAGCCAATCTCGACGCCCTGCAGGCCAAGCGCGCCGACCTTGCCGGCGGTGGTTCGCGACGCGATCGCGCGCGCATATTGACGTTGCTTGACGCCAATGGCTGCCGCGATGATGCGGCAGCGCGGACGCCCGCGCCGGTCCGCGAAGCCAGCCGTGAAAACGGCAAGCGAAACCTGCTCGACCAGCTTTTGGGCAGTGACGCAACTGAACCCGGTGCGCCCGACCAGCCTGAAGGGCCCAGCCAGGCCGAAGAGCTAAGCCAGCCGGGCAACATCCGCACCATGCTCAACAACGCCGACATGGGCCAGCCCCAAGGCGAATTCCGCACCATGTGCGTGCGGACCTGCGACGGTTATTTCTTTCCGATGTCGAATGCCGCCTCACTGGGCGATTTCGAGCGCGACCAGAAGAATTGCGAATCGAGCTGCCCCGGCACAGAAATGCAGGTTTTCTACACGCGCGGCATGAATGGCGATTCGGCGTCCATGACGTCTTCGGTGACCGGCAGGCCTTATATCGAACTGCCGACGGCCTACCTCTACAAGCAGTCCGACATGCCGCGGCGGCCGACCTGCGGCTGCAATGCCGCGCAGAATTTCGAGATCATCGCCGGCAACCCGCCAACCCGGGCACAATCTGAGGCGAATGTAGAGAGTACCCCGTTCATTCCGCTGCCGGTTGCTAGGCCTGATCCGGGCGCCGACCCGGAGTCCTTGGCCAATGCGCAAGACGGTCTCGACCGTGAGGCGATCAGACGCCTTGCCGTCAAGCCCGTGCCTTCGCCGACGTCCCTGCCCCCGCCAGAACAGCGCAAGGTCAGGGTCGTCGGGCCAACGTTCCTTCCCGACCCAGCAGCGGCAACAGATCTGCAAGCTCCGGACCCGAAGGCTGTCCCGTAAGCGCCAGCCTGAGCGGCATGAACAGCGCCTTGCCCTTACGGCCGCTCGCCTCTCGGATCTTGCCGGTCCAGTCTTTCCAGACGGTGCCGTTCCAAGGCTCCTCCGGCAGCAGTTCGAACGCCTGGCGAAGAAAGTCGCGGTCATCGTCGGAAAACTCCGCCGGCTCCTCTGGACCGTCTCGAAGCGTACGCCACCAGATCGCCGCATCGGCCAGCCTGTCGAGATTGCCGCGCACGGCCAGCCAGAAAGGCTCGGCCTGTTCGCCGGAGATGCCGAGCACGATCAGCCGGTCGCGCGCCTCGGAAAACGGCATGTGATGCAGCAGCGTGCGGTTGAGCACGAAGAGCTCGTCCGGGTCGAATTTGGCGGCGGATTTCGATGTTGCAGCCGGATCGAAGCGCTCGGCTAGCTCGGCCATCGTTGGCACCGCCACGACGTTTTCCGAGGTGCCGACGAGCACCGCCAGCGAAGCGATCGCCATCGGCTCGATGCCGCTCTCACGCAGGCTCTGGATGGACAGCGCGCCGGTGCGCTTCGAAAGTCCCTCGCCTGATGCCGTTGTCAGGAGATTGTGGTGGCCGAACACCGGCGGCTCCGCGCCAAGTGCTCGGAACAGGGCTATCTGGACGCCGGTATTGGTGACGTGGTCGTCGCCGCGAATGACATGGCTGACGCCCATGTCGATGTCGTCGACAACCGAAGGCAATGTATAGAGGTAGGTGCCGTCCTCACGCCGCAGAACCGGGTCTGAAAGCGAGGCGAGGTCGACGGTCTCTTCGCCGCGCACCAGGTCGTTCCAGTGGATTTCGGTGCGCTCCGGCTGCAGCGGATCGCTGCTGAAGTTGGGCAGCAGAAAGCGCCAGTGCGGCCGCCGGCCATCGGCCTCATATTCCGCCACCTGCTCGGGTTCCAGCGTCAGCGCCTCGCGGCCATAGACTGGCGGCAGGCCACGCGTGCGGCGCACCTTGCGCCTCAGGTCGAGCTCTTCAGGCGTCTCATAGCACGCATAGACGAGGCGGGCCTCCTTCAGCCTCTCCAGTGCGGCATCGTAGATTTCGACCCGCCGCGACTGATACTCCGTGGCATCGGGGAAGATGCCCAGCCAATGCAGGTCATATAGGATAGCGTCGGAAAATTCCTGCGTCGAACGGGCAACGTCGGTATCGTCGAAGCGCTGGATGAAGCGGCCCTTGTTCTTGATGGCAAACAGCCAATTGAACAAAGCAGTGCGCGCATTGCCGATATGGATGCGGCCGGTCGGAGACGGGGCGAAACGGACGGTAACTGTCATGAGCGGGGCGTACCGGATGGTTTTGCTGTTGACAAGACGCGCCCCCGCGCTCTGCGGCAGACATAGAACATGACCAAGGCGAAGAAAAGACGGCAGCGCCACGCGTCCGTTAAGACGCGCGGCACCGCAACCCGTCAGATCACCAGGCCTTTGGTCAGCTCAAGCGCCTGGCGTTCGAACAGTCGACGATAGATGCCGCCTTGCAGCCGGATCAGCTGGTCATGCGAGCCCTCCTCGACGATGCGGCCGCGATCGAACACCAGAAGCCTGTCCAGCGCGCGCACCGTCGACAGCCGATGGGCGATGACCAGCGTCGTGCGGCCAACCATCAAGCGTTCCATCGCCTGCTGGATCAACACCTCCGATTCCGAATCGAGGCTCGACGTTGCCTCGTCCAGGATAAGGATGCGCGCATCGGCAAGAAAGGCGCGTGCGATTGCAACGCGCTGACGCTCACCACCCGATAGCTTTACGCCACGCTCGCCGACCAGCGTGCCATAGCCTTTCGGCAAATTGGCGATGAAGTCATGCGCGCTGGCCAATCGCGCCGCGTGCTCGATCTCGGCCTGCGTGGCGGCCGGCCGGGCATAGGCGATGTTTTCGGCCAGCGACCGGTGAAACAGGATCGGCTCCTGCTGGACAATCGCGATCTGTGCGCGCAGCGACGCCTGCGCGACACCGGCAATGTCCTGGCCGTCGATCAGGATATTTCCCGCGGTCACGTCATAGAGGCGCTGGATCAGCTTGACGAATGTCGTCTTGCCGGAGCCGGAATGGCCAACCAGCCCGACCCGCTCGCCCGGCGCGATGTCCACCGAAAAGTCGCGATAGAGCGGCAGGCGGTGGCTGCCATAATGGAACGTGACATTGTCGAAGGTGATACGGCCATCGGTGATCCGGATCGGTTTGGCGCCGGGCCGATCCTCAATGCCGAGTGGTTCGGACTGGAAGTCGACCAGTTCCTCCATGTCGTTGATCGAGCGCTGCAGATTGCGGATATGCGTGCCGATGTCGCGCAAATAGCCTTGCAGCACGAAGAATGAGGTCAGCACGAAGGCGACGTCGCCGGCGCTCGCCTGCCCCCACGACCACAACAGCAGGGAGAATCCGATGACCGCTGCCCTCAAAAGCAGCAGCATCGTCCCTTGCGTGGTGCCGTTGACAGTGCCGCGCATCCAGGTGCGGCGCGTGCGGCCGCGCCATTTAGCGACGACCTCGGCAAGCCGTGTCTCCTCGCGTTCCTCGGCACCAAAACCCTTGACCACGGCGTTGCAGCTCACCGCGTCGGCCAGCGAGCCGCCGAGCCGTGTATCCCACGCATTGGCAAGCCTTGCCGCGGGCGCGACATAGCCAAGCGACAGCATCGTCGTCACCGCGATGAACAGAACCGAACCGGTGGCGACGACAGCACCCATCAGCGGCCAGAACCAGCCAAGCAGCAGCGTCGAGCCGACGAGCATGACGACCGATGGCAGCAGCGCGATCAGGATCGTGTCGTTGAGCAGGTCGAGCGCCCACATGCCGCGCGTTATCTTGCGCACCGTCGATCCGGCGAAGCTGTTGGCGTGCCAGTCGGTGGAGAAGCGCTGGACGCGGTGGAAGGCGTCGGCGGCGATATCCGCCATCATCTTCAACGTCAGCTCGACAATGGCCATGAAGGCGAGATTGCGCAGCACGACACCGGTGAGCGCCAGGGCCACCAGCATCGAAAAGGCCGCTGTCGCCGCGTTCCACGCAACATCGTCGGCCGCAGCACTGCTGGCGACGGCATCCACCAGCTGGCCGGAATAGAGCGGCGTCAGCACGTCGGCCAAGGTCGACAGCAGGAACGTGCCCATAATGCCGGCAAGCCGCCACGGCTGACGCCGCCAATGGCTGAGCGTGAAGCCAAGAACGCTGCGAAAGGCGCCCGCGCGCAAATCTATTCGAAAACGAGTCATGATGTCATTCGGGCGCAAACGAGCCCGATCCCACGAAAGTAGAAATTGAAAAACCGCGTCGGCGCCGTTAGGCGCCCGGAGATGCGGAGGTTTGGCGTATTTGGCGGCCCTGTAGAGGGGCGGCGACCGGCAGCGGCGAAATACCTGCCTCGGTTCAGCCTTGCCGCGAGGCTATCTCGCGGCGCACTGACCAAGACCTAGGCTTCGCGGCCTCGCATAACGATGTCAAATCCTGGCATTCGGTTCCTCCTGAAGGGGAATCGCGGAGAGGTGTTTATAGAGACGCCTCAACGCCGCGCCAAGTCAGTAGATAGCCAAAAGCGCATCTGGTCCAAGCAGTGAGACGATTTTGCAACAATCGCGGGTTGTGCGCTGCCTCTGTTCAGGTTGCCGGGATACGGTCGAAGCGCATATAGCGGCCGTCGGTAGAAGGCCTGAAGCCGAGCTTTTCGTAAACCGCATGGGCGTCGTTGGTCGACAGGCTCCAATGCGTGACCGTCTTGACGTCCGAGTGGTCGATAAGCGCCTGGACAAGCCGGGTTCCGATGCCTTGTCCGCGATACCCGGGCCAGACAATTATGTCGGCGAGATAGGCAAATACCGTACGGTCGGTGATCGCCCGGCCGAAGCCGACCTGATTGCCGCCGACATAGGCGCCGACGCACAGTGAGTTGGCGAAGGCGCGGCGGTGCAGTTCGTCGCTGCGGCCACTGCCCCAATAGCTCTCCTTCAAAATGTCGGACGTCGCCCGGAAGTCGATCCGCGACGGGTCGAAGCTGATTTCAAGGTTGGCCATGGCTAAACCGTTAAACAGGCCAATCGCCTACCCGCCATCCCTGAACCGGTTGGTAATGGGATAGCGGCGGTCGCGGCCGAAATTCTTCCTGGTGATCTTCACACCGGGTGCCGCCTGCCGGCGCTTGTATTCGGCGACGTAAAGCAGGTGCTCGACGCGCGTCACCGTCGCCCGGTCATGGCCGCGCGCGACGATGTCGTCGACACCCATCTCGTTTTCGACTAGGCACTCCAATATGTCGTCGAGCACCGGATAGGGCGGCAGCGAATCCTGGTCCGTCTGGTTCTCTCGCAGTTCCGCCGAGGGCGCCTTGTCGATGATGTTGGTCGGGATCACCTCGCCGGACGGACCGAGCGCACCCGGCGGCACATGCGCGTTGCGCCAGCGCGACAGCGCATAGACCTGCATCTTGTAGAGGTCCTTGATCGGATTGAAGCCGCCATTCATGTCGCCATAGAGCGTCGCGTAGCCGACCGACATCTCGCTTTTGTTGCCGGTGGTGACCACCATCGAGCCGAACTTGTTGGAAATCGCCATCAGGATGGTGCCGCGGGCCCGGCTCTGCAGGTTTTCCTCGGTGATGCCTTCGTTGGTGCCCTCGAAAAGCTGTGTCAACGTGTGCAGGAAGCCCTCGACCGGCTCGAAGATCGGCACGATATCGTAGCGGCAGCCGAGTGCGCGGGCGCAGTCCTCGGCATCCTTCAGCGAGTCCTTCGAAGTGTAGCGGTAAGGCATCATCACGGCGCGCAGCCGTTCCTCGCCCAGCGCATCGACGGCAAGTGCCGCGCAGATCGCCGAATCGATGCCGCCGGAAAGGCCGAGCACGACATTCTTGAAGCCGTTCTTGTTGACGTAATCGCGCAGGCCCAACATGCAGGCGCGGTAGTCGGCCTCCTCCTTCTCCGGGATTTTCGACATCGGTCCGTCAGAGCAGAACCAGATGTCATTCTTTCGCTTCCAGGTGGTGACGTTGACCGTCTCCTCGAACTGGCTCATCTGGAAGGCCAGCGTCTTGTCAGAACCTATGGCAAACGATGCGCCATCGAAAACCAGCTCGTCCTGGCCGCCAAGCTGGTTGGCATAGATAATCGGCAGTCCGCATTCGATGACCTGGCGGATGACGATCTGGTGGCGGACGTCGACCTTGCCGCGGTAATAGGGCGAGCCGTTCGGGACCAGCAGGATTTCCGCGCCGCTTTCGGCCAGCGCCTCGCAGACGGCAACCTCGCCCCAGATATCTTCGCAGATCGGCACTCCCACGCGCACGCCGCGGAAATTGACCGGCCCCTGGATCTCGGGGCCGGCCTGGAAGACGCGCTTCTCGTCGAACTCACCGTAATTCGGCAGATCGAGCTTGTAGCGTTCGGCAAGGATCTTGCCGCCATCGGCAAAGATGATCGAATTGTGCGTGCCGGTCTTGCGCTTCAACGGCGTGCCGATGACGAAACCCGGGCCGCCGTCGGCGGTATCGCCGGCGAAATCCTCCGCCGCCCGCTCGCAGGCCTTCAGGAAGGCGGGCTTCAGCACCAGATCCTCAGGCGGATAGCCGGCAAGGAAAAGCTCGGTAAACAGCACGAGGTCGGCGCCTTGGCGGGCGGCATCCGCCCTCGCCTCGCGTGCCTTGGCAAGATTGCCGGCGACGTCGCCGACCGTCGGATTGAGCTGGGCGACGGCGATGCGCAATACGTCTGGAGCGGTCTTGTCTGTCATGCCCGTGGGTTTAGCGCGGCAAAATTCGTCGAGCAATGGCGTTCGTTTGGACCAAACAGTCGATCCTATTCGCCCATATATTCGCGCAAGGCTTCCGGCGGATGGTTCTCGCCGATCGACATTGCCAGAATGCGCGAAATGTGCCGGCGCGGCAGCCCGGTTTCCGCCGCCCAGGCGTTTATCTGCACTTGGATCTTGTCCAGGTCCTTCTTCGATGTCGGGCTCTGCGCGAGGTCGAGCCCGGCGTCGCGCAGCGCTGCCGCCATGTCGGCCGAGACGATGAAGGCGTCCCACTCCAGCCAGCGCAGAAAATACTGGCCGGTATTGCCGCCGAGCCGGCTGCCATGCTTGCCGAGATAGGCCATCAATCCGACCTGGTCATCCGCCGGCCAATTGGCCAGGAACTTGCCGAAGCTGCCATGCTCCTTCGACACGCGCTCGACGAAGGCTGCGTTGTCGCGTACGGATTTGATCTTCTGCGGATTGCGGACGATGCGCTTGTCGGCTGTGAGATCGTGCCAGAAATCGTCAGGCTGGAACAGCAGCCGCTTCGGCTCGAAGCCAAGAAATGCTTCCTCGAAACCCGGCCATTTCTGCTCGATGACGCGCCAGACAAAGCCGGCGGCAAAAACCCGCTCGGCCATGGTCGACAGGATCCGGTCGTCCGCAATCTTTGCCACCGCGGCATTGTCGGGCATAGGACCCAGCAGCGACGTCAGCGCTGCCTCACCGCCTTTGCGCTTCGCTGCACGGGCGCGAATTTTCTGAAAATCCACCATTGTTTCCTGACCCCATCGCGTCAATCTACCACTTCCGTATGAACCGGCAGCTTCTACCTCATCGCTGACGACGGAGGCGACGATGAACAAAACGATCGAGGACCTGGCAAGCCGCTGGCTGAAGCGAAAGCCGGACGGCCTCAGCGCGCTCGAAAGCCGGGTACTGCAATCTACGCTCGAGCGCACCACGATCTCCAAGGACACCAACAAGGCCGTCGCCTTTCACCAGACGTTTGGAGATCGCCTGGCCGACACCATCGCCCGGATCGGCGGCTCGTGGTCCTTCATCCTGGCATTCATTGGCTTCCTGATCCTGTGGACGGCAGGCAATGTCTGGCTCTTGTCGCGCGCCGCCTTCGATCCCTATCCCTTCATCTTCCTCAATCTCGTGCTTTCCATGGTTGCCGCCCTGCAGGCGCCAGTGATCATGATGGCGCAGAACCGCCAGACGGAGCGCGATCGAATCGACGCCGCCCACGACTATGAGGTTAATCTCAAGGCCGAGATCGAGATCATGGCGTTACACGAAAAGCTCGACGAACTGCGCCACAGCCAGATCATCGGCATGCGAGACGAGATCGCCCGGCTGGCCGAGCAGGTGAAGCGCATCGACGACATTCTGTCGAAGCAGCGAACGTCTTCATGACGGAAGTCATCCATCGTCTCATTGAGCAATATGGATTGGTCGCGGTTTTTCTGGGCTGCGTCGCCGAGGGCGAAAGCGCCGCAATTCTTGGCGGTTTTTTTGCGCATCAGCATGTCTTCGTCCCGTGGCAGGCGTTTCTCGCAGCCGCGCTCGGCGCCTTCGGTGGCGACACGTTGTTCTTCATCTTGGGACGGAGCTTCGCCGACCATAAATTCGTGATCAGGCTCCGAGCCCGGCCGGGCTTCAGCCACGCCTACCGCCTTGTCACCTCTCATCCCAACATTTTCGTGCTGTCGAACCGTTACATCTATGGCCTGCGACTGGTCGGCGGAATCGCGGCCGGGCTGTCGGGCATCGCCGCGGCGCGCTTCATCATCCTCAACGCCATCTCGTCGGTAGTCTGGGCGGCACTGTTCTGCACTGTCGGTTATGTCTTCGGGCTGGGCGCGGAGCACATCGTCGGCCAGGCGCTGGCCCGCCACGAGCGGTTGCTGATCGCTCTGGCAATCGGCCTCGTTGTGGCTATCCTCGGCTGGCTGGCGTCGCACTTCCTCGCCAAGAAGGAGCTTCGCAAGGGAAGCTGATCGTCAATCTATGCCGAGCGCACGGTCACCCTTTTCCAGGATCAGCGGGATGATCAGGTCTTCCTCGTCGGCAAGATGCCTGGTCAGCATGGCGATCAGCCGGCTGTTCTCGTCGGCATAGGCATCGGCGGCGAAACGCTGTTTGTCTTCGCTCTCCTGAAGCGTGCGGATGAAGGCATTTGCCGCCTCGGCATTGCGCTCCAGTCCCTCATGGATTGTGTGGTGATCGGCATCGAGAATCTCGAAGCCGCGCTTCAGACGGGTCTCGGCCCTGGCGAAGACCGGGAAATAATGATGGTCCTCGACATTGTGATGGCCGTCGAGATTGCCGAGGAAATGGTTGAGGCGCGGCGCGAACCAGCGCGCGAATTCCGGCGCGTTCAGCCTACCTTCTCGATAATCGCCGATACCATTGGTGAGCATGCCGCCAAGCTCGCGGAACATATCGTGCCGCTGCAGCCACATATTGGCCACGCCGTGGATGTTGGCATGCGCCTGCCAGATCTCGCGCGGATATTTTTCGGCCAGCCAGCGCAGATCGTCCGGCAGGCCCTCACGTTCGAGCAGCAGAAATCCGGCGGTATCGGTCATGTCGGTTCCCTCAATTGACCGGCATGTAGTGTTTGAAACGTCAGATCGGTACCCCGAGGATCCGCTCGACGATGGCGACGCCCCAGACGCCTGCAGCGATTACCACCGAAATAAGCACCGCCAGCGAACCGCAATCCTTGGCCAGTTGGATATCGATGTTGAATTCGCGGCTGAACGCGTCGCATGCCGCCTCGATGCCGGTGTTCAACACCTCGATCATGATCATGAGCAGCACCGCGCCGATCAGCAACGCATAGCCGCGCCACGATTCCGAAAGGAACCAGCCGAGCGGCAAGGCAAGCACGAGCAGTGTCAGCTCCAGCTGGAAGGCCTCCTCGCTGGCCGCCAGTTTGCGAAACGCCCGCACCGAATTGTAAAAAGCGTCGATCAGCCGCTGCATGCCAAAACCCTTCGGAATCACCGGCAGGGGATTAGCGCAATGGCTGGACCAAGGGAATAAGGCGACCCCTTCAAAAATCAGTCGCCTGCCACCTTGATCGACGGTGTCGACTTCTCGAACTGCGGCAGCCCATCATCGATGGCGTAATAATCGCCCTTGTCGCCGACGAAGATATGGCATTCTCCTTGAAGCCCGGTTGGCGCGTCGAACAGCCCTGCCATGACCGAAACATAGCCGTCATCGCTCGGCTTCCAGAACAGCAGAGAGCCGCATGTCTTGCAGAAGCCGCGCCTGGCGAACGAAGAGGCCTCGTACCAGGTGATGCTCTCCGCGCCGGTGATTGTGATGTCGCGGTCGGCAACGTTGGCCGCCGCATAAAAATGCCCGCTCTGCTTCCGGCACTGCGAGCAATGGCAGTAGACGACACCGCGTAGCGGTCCTCGTGTCTGGAACCGCACTGCCCCGCACAAGCATGATCCGCTGTGACTATCAGCCATGTCGGCCTCCCGATGCAATTGCCATCGCCTGGCAGGATTCCAGTTTTGCGCGCGTTAGGCACGAGCAAACGCGACACCGGCGGGATTGAATAGAAAAAGCGCCGGTTTTCGCCCGGCGCTTCTTCAATGACATCACAGTTCAGATCGTATCAGCCATTGACGGCCTGCTTGTGCTGCACCGGATGGGTCTTCTTGAGCAGATCGGAGACCAGGAACGCCAACTCGATCGCCTGGTCGGCGTTGAGGCGCGGATCGCAATGGGTGTGGTAGCGATCCTGCAGCTCTTCGGCGGTGATGGCGCGGGCGCCACCGGTGCATTCCGTGACGTTCTTGCCGGTCATCTCGACATGGATGCCGCCCGGATGCGTGCCTTCGGCGCGATGCACCTCGAAGAAGGTCTGCACCTCCTTCAGGATGCGGTCGAACGGCCGTGTCTTGTAGCCGGCGGCCTCGATGGTGTTGCCATGCATCGGGTCGGACGACCACACCACGCTGCGGCCTTCCTTCTGCACCGCGCGCACCAGCTTCGGCAGGTGGTCAGCAACCTTGTCGGAACCGAAGCGCGCGATCAGCGTCAGCCGTCCCGGCTCGTTCTCCGGATTGAGCAGGTCGATGAGCTGCAAGAGGCCATCCGGCGTCAGCGACGGACCGCATTTCAGCCCCAGCGGGTTCTTGATGCCGCGGCAATATTCGACATGCGCATGGTCGGGTTGGCGCGTGCGATCACCGATCCAGATCATGTGGCCAGAGGTGGCGTACCAGTCGCCCGAAGTCGAATCGACGCGAGTCAGCGCCTCTTCATAACCGAGCAGCAGCGCCTCATGACTGGTATAGAAGTCGGTCTCGCGCAGCGCGTAATTAGTCTCCGAGGTGATGCCGACGGCCTTCATGAAGTCCATCGTCTCGGTGATGCGGTTGGCGAGCGACTCGTATTTCTCGCCCTGCGGGCTGTCGGAGACGAAGCCGAGCATCCATTGATGCACGTTCTCCAGGCTGGCGTAGCCGCCTTGGGCGAAGGCACGCAACAGGTTGAGCGTGGCCGCCGACTGGCGGTACGCCATCTCCTGCCGCGCAGGATCGGGAATGCGCGACTTGGCGTCGAACTCGATGCCGTTAATGATGTCGCCGCGATAGCTCGGCAGCGTCACGCCGCCCTTCGTCTCATTGTCGGACGAGCGCGGCTTGGCGAACTGGCCGGCGACACGGCCGACCTTCACCACCGGCTGGGCGCCGGCGAAGGTCAGCACCACCGACATCTGCAAGAAGACGCGGAAGAAGTCGCGGATATTGTCGGCGCCATGCTCGGCGAAGCTCTCGGCGCAATCGCCGCCCTGCAGAAGGAATGCGTCACCGGCAGCGACGGCTGCAAGCTGCTTCTTCAGCTTGCGTGCCTCACCTGCAAAAACCAGCGGCGGAAACGTGGCAAGCTGGGCTTCCGTGTTCCTCAGCGCGGCAAGATCCGGATAGGCAGGAACCTGCTGGATCGGCTTAGCTCTCCACGAATTCGGCGACCATTTCGTCATCGAAGCACCTAACGCTCTTTCACACGGACGCCATCGCCCGCCAATCCGCCCCATATGGGGTCGCGGCTCCATACACGAAGCCGATTTCCTATTCTAGACCGGAAGTGGTCGCGTGGCGAATGAGCACGGCACTGCGAAAGTGCCGGTGCGGTTGTGCCCAGAGCACCACCGACGCGCTGCTACGCCGCCTTCTCCACCAGCCGCGCCAGCTGCGTCATGACAACCGCTGAGCCAGCCAGCCGCTTCTCGGGCGTCGCCCAGTCACGGCTGAAGACGACGCTCTGGTCGGGTCGGATCTTGGCCAGCGAGCCTTGTTCGCCGATGAGCTTGACCAGCCCGACCGGATTGGGGAATTCCCGCTTGCGGAAATGGATGACGACGCCTTTCGGCCCGGCGTCGAGCTTCTCCACGTTGGCCTTGCGGCAAAGCGCCTTGATGAAGACGATCTTCAACAGATGCTTTACCTCTTCCGGCAGCGGCCCGAACCGGTCGATCAGCTCGGCGCCGAAAGCATCGATCTCTTCCGTATTTTCGAGATCGCCAAGACGGCGATAGAGCGCCAGCCTGAGCTGCAGATCCGGGACGTAGCTTTCCGGGATCATCACCGCCGTGCCGACGGCGATCTGCGGCGACCAGCCGCCGTCCTGCACCTCGCCGGAATCCTTCACTTCGGCCACCGCCTCCTCCAGCATCTGCTGGTAGAGCTCGAAACCGACCTCCTTGATGTGGCCCGACTGCTCTTCGCCAAGCAGATTGCCGGCGCCGCGGATGTCGAGGTCGTGGCTGGCCAGCTGGAAACCGGCGCCTAGCGTATCGAGCGACTGCAGCACTTTCAGCCGACGCTCGGCTGTATCGGTTAGCTTGCGGTTGGCGGGCAGCGTGAACAGCGCATAGGCGCGCACCTTCGAACGGCCGACGCGGCCACGCAACTGATAGAGCTGCGACAGGCCGAACATGTCGGCGCGATGCACGATCAGCGTGTTGGCGGTCGGTATATCGAGGCCGGATTCGACGATTGTGGTCGACAAAAGCACGTCGTACTGGCCGTCATAAAAGGCATTCATGATATCGTCGAGCTCGCGGGGCGGCATCTGGCCATGGGCCACCGCCACTTTCAGCTCAGGTACAGATTCGCGCAGAAAATCATGGATTTCCGCGAGATCGCTGATGCGCGGTACGACGTAGAAGGAATGGCCGCCGCGGTAGCGTTCTCTGAGCAGCGTCTCGCGGATGACCAGCGGATCGAAGGGCGAGATGAAGGTGCGCACCGCCAGGCGGTCGACCGGCGGCGTAGCGATCAGCGACAACTCGCGCACGCCGGTCAAGGCAAGCTGCAGCGTGCGTGGGATCGGCGTCGCCGACAAAGTCAGAACGTGGACGTCGGTCTTGAGATCCTTCAGCCGCTCCTTGTGCTTGACGCCGAAATGCTGCTCCTCATCGATGATCAGCAGACCAAGATTCTTGAACGAGATCGAGGAGCCGAGCAGTGCATGCGTGCCGACGACGATATCGATCTGGCCTTCGGCGATGCCCTTCTTGGTCTCCGCCAATTCCTTGGCGCCGACCAGCCGCGAGGCCTGGGCGACGCGGATCGGCAGGCCGGAGAAGCGCTGCGAGAAGGTCTTGAAATGCTGGCGCGACAACAATGTCGTCGGCACCACTATGGCCACCTGAAAGCCTTCCATCGCCCCAATGAAGGCGGCGCGAAGTGCAACTTCGGTCTTGCCGAAGCCGACATCGCCGCAGATCAGCCGGTCCATCGGCTTTCCGGCGCCTAGATCATCCATGACCGAATCGATCGCCGTCTGCTGGTCATCGGTCTCCTCATAGGGAAAACGCGCTGCAAACTCGCCATAGAGGCCTTCCGCCGGCACCAACGCCGGCGCGGCCCGCATCTGTCGCTCGGCCGCGATGCGGATCAGTTGCCCGGCCATGTCGAGCAGGCGCTTCTTCAGCCGCGCCTTGCGCGATTGCCAGGCGCCGCCGCCAAGCTTGTCGAGCGTCGCCTCGGCCGAATCCGAGCCATAGCGCGACAGCAGCTCGATGTTTTCCACCGGCAAGAATAGCCGATCGTCGCCGGCATAGTGGATTTCGAGGCAATCGTGCGGCGCACCGACCGCCTCGATGGTGCGCAGCCCGATGAAGCGGCCAATGCCATGGTCGGCATGGACGACGATATCGCCTGAAGACAATGCCGAAGCCTCGGCGATGAAGTCGGACGCGCGCTTCTTGCGCTTCGAGCGCCGGATCAGCCGGTCGCCGAGAATGTCCTGCTCGGCGACGACGACCAGTTTCTCAGTCTCGAAGCCGGATTCGAGCGGCAGCACGGCCAGTCCCGCCTGCCCTGGCTCAAGCCTTTCGGCTTCGGCAAGCGTCGCCACCGGCTTCAGATTGCCAAGGTGATGCTCGACCAGGATCTGGCCGAGCCGGTCGAGCGAACCTTCAGTCCAGCCGGCGACGACGACACGGCGGCGTCCAGCGCGCTCGTCGGAAATGTGTTTTACGACGACGTCGAAAACGTTGGCGTTAGGATCGGCGCGTTCCTCGACGAAGCTGCGGCCGTGGCGCGAGCCGGCATGGAACACCTTTTTCGCGCCGGCATCGGGCGCGTCGAAGGCCGTGAAATCTATCGCCTCGCGCGGGCCAAGCGAGGCAATCAGGTTCTCGGGCGACAGATAGAGCAGATCCGGCGGCACCGGCTTGTAGGGCACCGCGTCCTTCAAGGCGCCGTCGGCCTGCTTCTTGCGCGCTTCGTAGTGGTCGAGGATCAGAGTGTGGCGCTCGGCCAGTGCCTCATGCGCCAGATGGTCGAAAACCACAGGCGCATCGGGCAGGTAGTCGAAGACGGTTTCCAGCCGCTCATAGAAGAACGGCAGCCAGTGCTCCATGCCGGCAAACCGCCTGCCCTCGCTGACCGCCGCATAGAGCCCATCGTCGCGGGAGGGCGCGCCAAAGGCTTCGATGTAGGCGCGGCGGAAGCGGCTGATGGTTTCCGGCGTCAGCGCCACCTCGCTCATCGCCTGCAGCGCCATCGATTTGCGTTGGCCGATGGTGCGCTGGGTTGCGGTGTCGAAGACGCGGATCGATTCCAGCGTATCGCCGAAGAAATCGAGGCGCAGTGCCTCCGTCCAGCCGGGCGCGAAGAGATCGAGAATGCCGCCGCGCACCGCAAATTCGCCGATGCCGCGCACTGTCGGCACTCGCTCGAAGCCGGAATTCTCCAGCCGCGACACCAGCACGTTCATGTCTATCTGGTTGCCGGGTTTGGCGTGGAAGGTCTGCGCCTCGACGAGTTCAGCCGGCGGAATGCGTTGCAACAGCGCATTCGCAGTGGTGAGGACGACGGCGCGGTGCGGCTTCTTCGCCAGCGCAATCATTGCGGCCAGTGCATCGAGCCGCCTTGCGGCGGCATCGGCGCCGGGCGAGACGCGGTCGTAAGGCAGGCAGTCCCAGGCCGGCAGTTCCAGCACCGGCAGGCCCGGCGCCGCAAAGGCAAGCGCCTCGACGATCGCCGGCAGACGCTGGCCGTCGCGCGCCACGAACAGCACCGGCTTGTCAGGAGCGATCTCATGCGCGGCCTGCACCAGCGCAAAGGCTTCGTAGCCGTCGGCGACGCCATCGACGATGAACTGGCCGGCGCGGCCTTTCGGCAGACCGATCGTAGGGATAAGGCTCATGGCTACACGTTGTTCAGAAGGTCATCTCCCGGCGCGAAGCCAGGATTTTTTGCAGGACGGCACAGTCGATATCCGCCGGAACCGGGCGTTCGCCAGTGACGAGAGGCAGAAATTCGGTGTCGGGAATGTCGAGGAGCCTCTCATATTGGTCGATTTCGTCGCCGGTCAAGGCGCCGATCTCGGCATCGGCGAAGCTGCCGAGTATCAGGTCCATCTCGCGCATGCCGCGGTGCCACGAACGAAACAGAAGCTTGCGGCGGCGGGCGTCGAGCCCCTCGCTTGATCGTTTCGTTCCGGTCATCTTGCAACATCCTTGCCCAGGCGGCGCATATAGCGTGGATAGAAGGCGGTGTCAGCCTTGTGCTACAGTCGCCGCAACATAAGCTGACATCATGCGTCCCTCCCTCCTCGATCCGCTGTTTGTCCCGATCACCTCGCTTGTCGGCGTCGGGCCAAAAGTTGGCGCCCTGATCGAAAAAGTCGTAGCAGCCGACCTCGGCGACCGGGCCGCGCGCGCCGGGGACCTCTTGTTCGTGCTGCCGCATACTGTCATCGACCGCCGCAACCGGCCCGGCATCGCCGGCTCGGCCGAGGGCGCCATCGTCACACTCGACGTATGCATCGACCGCCACCAGCCGCCGCCACGCGGCAACAGGTCGGTCCCGTACCGGGTCTACGCCCATGACGACACCGGCGAGATCGCGCTGACCTTCTTCCATGCCCATGCCGCCTATCTCGAAAAAGCAATGCCCGTAGGCGAGCATGTCGTCGTCTCCGGCCGCATGGAATGGTTCAACGGCCGCCCGACCATGGTTCACCCCGACCATATCGCACTTGCCGGCGACGCGGAAAACCTGCCGCTGGTCGAGCCGGTCTATCCGCTGACCGCCGCGCTCTCGGGCAAGGTGCTGCGCCGGGCCATCGGCCAGGCGCTGGCCCGCCTGCCGGTGCTGCCCGAATGGCAGGACGGTGAGTTCCGGCGCCGCCATGCCTTTCCTGCTTTCAGCGATGCGCTCAACCGCATCCACAATCCTGCCGACCCGATCGACGTCTCTGTCGACGGCGCAGCGTGGCGGCGCCTTGCCTATGACGAGTTCTTGGCCGGCCAGGTATCGCTGGCGCTGGTGCGGGCCAAGGTCCGCCGATTATCTGGCCGGCCACTGGTCGGCGACGGCCGCATAGTCGAACAACTGCGCGCCGCACTCCCCTATTCGCTGACCGTCTCGCAGGAAATGGCGCTTGCCGAAATCAACGCCGATCTCGGTAACCCCGAACGCATGCTGCGCCTTTTGCAGGGCGATGTCGGCTCCGGCAAGACGGTGGTCGCGCTGCTTGCCATGGCGCGTGCCGTCGAGGCCGGCGGCCAGGCGGCATTGATGGCGCCGACCGAAATCCTGGCGCGCCAGCATCTGGCAACGATTGCGCCGTTGGCGGAACGGGCCGGCCTGCGTGTCGCCGTCCTCACAGGTCGCGAAAAGGGCCGCGAGCGTGCCGACACGCTGACCGGGCTGGCCAATGGTGACATCGACATCGTCGTCGGCACCCATGCGCTGTTCCAGGAAACGGTGACGTTCCGTGACCTCGTGTTCGCCGTCGTCGACGAGCAGCACCGTTTCGGCGTCCATCAGCGCCTTGCCATTACCGCCAAGGGCGATGCGCCCGACATGCTGGTGATGACAGCAACGCCGATACCGCGGACGCTGGTGCTGACTGCATTCGGCGACATGGATGTGTCGAAGCTGACGGAAAAGCCGGCCGGCCGCCAGCCGATCCGCACCGTCACCTTGCCGCTTGAACGGCTCGACGAACTGATCGGACGCATGCTCGACGCCGTCGCCGATGGCCAGAAAATCTACTGGATCTGTCCGCTGGTCGAGGAATCCGAGGAGATCAAGCTGATGTCGGCCGAGGACCGTTTTGCCTCGCTGAAGCCGCTGTTCGGCGACCGCGTCGGCCTGGTGCATGGTCGCATGAAAGGCGCCGACAAGGACGAGGCGATGCGCGCCTTTAAGCAGGGCGACACCCGTATCCTGATCGCCACCACCGTCATCGAGGTCGGCGTCGATGTGCCGGACGCGACAATCATGGTCATCGAGCATGCCGAGCGTTTTGGCCTCGCCCAACTGCACCAATTGCGCGGCCGGGTCGGGCGTGGCGACAAGCCTTCATCGTGCGTGCTGCTCTACAAGGATCCGCTCGGCGAGACGGCAAAACGCCGTTTGTCGGTAATGCGCGAGACCGAGGACGGCTTCCGTATCGCCGAAGAGGATCTGAAGCTGCGCGGCGAAGGCGAGTTGCTCGGCACCCGCCAGTCCGGCACGCCGGGCTTCCAGGTGGCGCGCATCGAGGCGCATGCCGACCTGCTCGAGGCCGCTCGCGACGATGCGCGGCTGATGCTGTCGCGTGATCCGGAACTGCAGTCCGAACGCGGCACGGCGCTGCGCCTGTTGCTCTATCTGTTCGGCCGCGAGGAGGCCGTGCGGCTCCTGCGTGCCGGCTGAGGCATCGTGTCGAGCGGAGGATTGGCAAGCGCGCCGTGGATCTGCTCGCCGTTCACCGTCACCATTTTGACCGCCGGCGCCACCAAGCCGGCCGACACGATCAGCTTGGCTCCGTCCTCGATTGTCATATCGAGCAGCACAATGTCGGATTTCGGCACATACATCAGAAAGCCTGTCGTCGGGTTGGGCGTACATGGCATGAATACGGCAATCAGCGGATCGCCTTCCCGGTCGAGCTTCTGGTTGATCTCGGTTTCCTTCTCGCTGGCGACGAAGACCAGCGACCAGACCCCTTTGCGCGGATATTCGACCAACCCGACCTGGCGGAACATGTCGCCCTTGTTCGACAGCACGGTCTCGAAAATCTGCTTCAGCGAACGGTAGATGCCGCGCACCAGCGGCATGCGGCCAAGCAGGCGCTCGCCGAAGTTGACGATGGCGCGGCCAACGATATTGGCGGTCATAAAACCGATGAAGGTGATGAGGATCAAGGCAACGATCAGCCCAAAACCCGGCACTGGAAACGGCAGGTAGGTGTCCGGATTGTAGCGTACCGGAATGTAGGGTTTCACCCAGGAATCGACCCAGCCGATCAGCGACCAGGCAATGTAGGCAGTAATCGCCAGCGGCGCGCAAACGACGAAGCCGGTCAGGAAATAGTTTCTCAGCCGGGTCATGCCTGAGGTCTTGAGAGCATCCGACATGGTTCACCGCAGCGTGTGTTTGCAGCGCGACACTACTGAACCCCAAGGCGCTTTGGAATGGCGAAGTTTTTAAACGAGACCTATTCCACCGTTACCGATTTCGCCAGGTTGCGAGGCTGGTCGACATCCGTGCCCATGAACACGGCGGTGAAATAGGCGAGCATCTGGATCGGCAGCGCGTAGATGATCGGCGAGATGATTTCCGGCACGTCCGGCAAAACGATCGTCTCCATCGTCTTCACCGTAGCGTGTGCGGCGCCCTTGCTGTCGGTGATCAGGATGATCTTGCCGCCGCGTGCCGCGACCTCCTGCATGTTCGACACGGTCTTTTCGAAGATGCGGTCATGCGGCGCGATGACGATGACGGGCATGTTCTCGTCGATCAGCGCGATCGGGCCGTGTTTCAACTCGCCGGCAGCATAGCCTTCGGCATGGATGTAGGAGATCTCCTTGAGCTTCAGCGCACCTTCCATGGCCAGCGGAAAATTGGTGTCACGGCCGAGATAAAGCACATTCTTGTAGTGCGAGAGGTCGCGCGCGACCTTTTCGATCTGCCCGTCGAGCTTTAGCACCTGGTTCGCATAACGCGGCGCTTCCGACAGCTCGCGTATCAGCGTTTTCTCCTGCTCCTGCGAAATCGTTCCGCGCGCCACGCCCGCCCGCACCGCCAGCGAGGCCAGCACGGAAAGCTGGCAGGTGAACGCCTTGGTCGAAGCGACGCCGATCTCCGGGCCGGCCAACGTCGGCAGGATGACGTCGGATTCGCGCGCCATGGTCGATTCGCGCACATTGACGACCGCGCCGATCTTCATGCCGGCCTTGCGGCAGTAGCGCAGCGACGCCAGCGTGTCGGCGGTTTCACCCGATTGCGAGATGAAGAAAGCGGCATCGTTCTTCGACAGCGGCATCTCGCGGTAGCGGAACTCCGAAGCGACATCGATGTCGACCGGCAGCCGCGCATAGCGCTCGAACCAGTATTTGCTGATCAGCCCGGCGAGATAGGCGGTGCCGCAGGCCGAGATCGCCAGCCGGTCGATCTTGGCGAAATCGAACGGCAGGTCGAGCGGCTTCGAGACGCCGCTGACGAAATCAACATAATGCGCCAGCGTGTGCGAGATCACTTCCGGCTGCTCATGGATTTCCTTTTCCATGAAATGGCGGCGGTTGCCTTTGTCGACCATGAAGCTCGTGCTGAGCGACTGTTGGCGTTTGCGGTCGACCTTGTTGCCGCCCATGTCGAAGATATCGACCTCGTTGCGGCGCACCACCGCCCAGTCGCCGTCTTCCAGATAGGTGATCGAATTGGTGAAAGGGGCAAGCGCAATGGCGTCGGAGCCAAGGAACATCTGGCCGTCGCCATGACCGACCGCGAGCGGCGGGCCATTGCGCGCGCCGACGATCAGATCCTCGTCGCCCTTGAACATGATGGCGAGCGCAAAGGCGCCTTCCAGCCGCTTCAGTGCCTTGTGCGCCGCCTCAACCGGCTTCAGCCCCTTGGCCAGTTCGCGCGCCACCAGATGAGCGACGACTTCGGTATCGGTCTGCGAGGCGAAACTGTAGCCGTCGCGCATCAGCTCGTCGCGCAATTCGGCGAAATTCTCGATGATCCCGTTATGGACGATGGCGACGCCGTCGGAAAAATGCGGATGCGCATTGCTCTCGTTCGGAACGCCATGTGTGGCCCAGCGCGTGTGGCCGATGCCGATCATGCCGTCGAGCGGTTCGTCCTTCAGCCGGCGCTCGAGATTGACCAGCTTGCCCTCGGCACGGCGGCGGTCAAGCCTGCCGTGCTCGATCGTGGCGACGCCGGCCGAGTCATAGCCGCGATATTCGAGCCTTTTCAGCGCATCGACGATAAGCGGCGCGACCGGCGAGTTACCGACAATTCCAACGATACCGCACATGGCGCTTGCCCCCGATTCCGACCTCAAACCCGGCGCTATTTAGAGACTGCCGGGCTGTCGCGAAAAATCACATTCCATTTCGTCCGGTATCAGCCGGACTATCCTGCACAGATGCACCATGACAGGGCGCACTTGCAATCCGGTTACTGCAATTGCTCAGTTTCTCCGCTTATGTATCCTATCTCGCCTCAACGGCTCCAGAAATCAGTCAAAGACATGATGCGGCTATGAACGAACGAATTGACACGGTGACGCTTTGGCGTCCGGTCGGCCCCCGCGAATTGGAGTTGATCCAGAAGGCAGGGATGCGCGCCTTTCCTCCTCGACTTGCCGATCAGCCGATCTTCTATCCGGTCACCAGCGAGGCCTATGCCACCCAGATCGCCCGAGACTGGAATGTGCCCGCGAGCGGATCAGGTTTCGTGACGCGTTTCGAGGTGCGTCGCAGCTTTCTGGACCGTTACAGCGTCCAGCATGCCGGCAGCCGGGCGCATCTGGAATACTGGATCCCGGCCGAAGACCTGTCGGCCTTCAACGATGCAATCGTTGGCGAAATCCAGCTTGTCGCCGAGTTCCGCTAGTCTACCCTTTTTTGCGGGCCGCCGCGGCCTGAGAAAAACGCTCTCGCAACTCCTTGCCCTTGCCGGGTAGAGTCCGCTGGCGGGCGCGGCCGAAGGCCAGCGCATCGTCGGGTACGCTTTCGGTGATGACGCTGCCCGAGGCGATGTAGCCGCCCTTGCCGATCGACACCGGCGCCACCAGCGAGGAGTTTGAGCCGATGAAGGCACCTTCGCCGATATCGGTGAAGAATTTCGAATAGCCGTCATAATTGCAGGTGATGGTGCCGGCGCCGATATTGGCACCGGCGCCGATGCGGGCATCGCCGATATAGGTCAGATGGTTGACCTTCGCGCCCTCCTCGACGATCGCCTGCTTGACCTCGCAGAAATTGCCGACCTTGGCCTTGGTTCTCAGATCGGCCCCGGGCCGCAGCCGCGCGAACGGCCCGACATCGCAATTCGACGCGATGGTGGCGCCTTCGATATGGCTGAAGGCATGGATCTTGGCCCCCGTCGCGATTTTCACGCCCGGCCCGAACCAGACATTGGATTCGACGATCGTATCGGCGCCGATCTCGGTGTCGTGCGAGAAGAACACAGTTTCGGGCGCAATCAGCGTAACGCCAGAAAGCATCGCCTCGCGCCGCCGGCGCGCCTGCCAGATACCTTCCGCCTGGGCAAGCTCGGCACGGTTGTTGATGCCGAGCGCGTTCTCGAAACTTGCTTCGGAGGCGACCACATCAAACCCCTGCGCAGCGGCGATCTCGACGATGTCGGTGAGATAATACTCGTCCTTGGCGTTCTTGCTGCCGACTTGATCGAGCAGCTTCAGCGCGTGCCTGCCGGCGACCGCCATCAGCCCGCCATTGCAGAAGGTGATTTTCTTCTCCTCGTCCGAGCAGTCCTTCTCCTCGCGGATGGCCACGAGCTTGCCGGCCTTTTCGATAAGCCGGCCGTAGCCCGAAGGATTTTCCGTACGGAAGCCGACCACGACGACGGCCGCACCTTCCGCCAGCTTCAGCCGCGCCGCCGCGAGCGCTTCCGGATCGATCAACGGCGTGTCGCCAAACATCACCAAGATGTCGTCATAACCTTTTGATATTGCTGCGCGTGCGGCAAGCACGGCGTGCGCGGTGCCGAGACGTTTTTCCTGAACGAAAGCCTCGGCCTTCGGCGCAAACTTGAGTGCGGCCTTGCGCATCTCATCGGCGCCATGGCCGATCACCAGCGCCAACTCGCCGCTGCCGGCGGCTTCGGCCGCCTTGACGACATGGGCAACCATCGGCAGGCCGGCGATTGTGTGGAGCACTTTCGGCACTGCACTCTTCATGCGCGTGCCTTCGCCGGCGGCGAGGATGATGGACAGGCAGGATCTCTGGCTCATGGGGACAGCAACCGTTGAAAGGGGTCTGGAATCGAAGCGTTAGTAGCACCGGCGCCATGCTGCACCAATGCGGTTAAATTCCGGTGAGACGGTGGAACCTCCAACCCGCGACACGCTCAAGCCGATCGGCTCACGCGGCTTCCGCCTCGTTGCGTGATGCGAAACTGGAGGCTCGGCCACGGCCGTATTGCCGTGGCGAACAGTTCATGACCCGCTTGAAGGCGGTGCTGAAGGCGCTTTCGGATTCGTAGCCGAGCGAAAGCGCTATGACGGCGACGGGATCGCTGGAATTCGTCAGCCGGTCGCCGGCCAGCAGCATTCGCCAGCGCGTCAAATAGTCCATCGGCGACGCGCCAACCGTCTCCTTGAATCTGAGCGCAAAGGTCGATCGCGACATGCCGGCCCGTTCCGCCAGTTCCTGTAACGTCCAGCCATGCGCCGGATCGTCATGCATGGCGCTGATCGCCGCGCCGATCTGTTTGTCCGCGAGGGCAAAGAGCCAGCCGATGCCACCTTTCAATCCTTCCGAAAGATGCAGCCGCAGCGCCTGAACCAGCATCATGTGGGCGAGGTGCTGGATCATCAGAAAGCCGCCCGGCTGCGGCTCGCGCAGCTCCTGCATCATCCGCTCCACCGACCAGCGCAGCGCCGACTGGTCCGACTCTTTGCGGATATGCACAATGGCTGGCAGCATCCGCAACAGGATGCCGGCATGATTGCCGCCAAGCGCGAAGCGGCTGCTGACCAGAAAGAAATCACCACCGCCATTGTGGGTCACGACACCGCCGGCTCGCGCAGGCGGAAAAATCTTGACGGCTTCAACAGGCGTCAAGCTCATGTCGCTTGCAAGGCGGAAAGGCCGTCCACTCGGCAGCAGGAAGCAGTCTCCCGTCTCAAGGCGCACTGCGTCAGCAACGCCCTCCACAGATAGCCAGCACCGGCCGGAGACCACCGCTCCGGTCTTGATGCTTTGCTGCTGGTCGGGGAACTGGATCGACCATTCACCACCAGCATCGAAACCGGCCGACATATAGTTTCGCGGCTTCAGCAGCGAGAGCACATCTGAAAGGGGATCCACAGGTCATTCCGGACGATTGCGAAGGTAATACGGACTTTACCGCATAGATCGTATTTTCTCAAGCGCCTATCACGACATAACTGAGCCGCGAAAATGGTCGTGGTCAGAAACGAACAAGGAGAAGTCGTGATGCGTGTTTTCGTTACCGGAGCGACCGGATTCGTCGGTTCTGCCGTCGTTCAAGAACTCATCGGCGCCGGCCATCAGGTGCTCGGCCTCGCCCGCTCGGCGGCGTCGGCCAAGTCGCTTGCAGCCACCGGAGCCGAGGTGCATCGAGGTGACCTCGAAGACCTCGAAAGCCTCAGCAGGGGCGCAGCGGCAGCTGATGGAGTGATCCATACCGGCTTCAACCACGACTTCTCGAAATTCGCGCAAAAATGCGAGATGGACCGGCGCGCCATCGAGGCCTTGGGCGGTGCACTCGAAGGCTCCGAGCGGCCCCTGCTCGTCACCTCCGGAACCGCGCTCCAGGCGCGGGGCCGTATCGCGACCGAGGAAGATGCGCCTGTCCCCTCTTCCGCTTTGTATCCCCGCGCCTCCGAAGCGACAGCCGCCGCGCTGGCGGCACGCGGCGTGCGCGCGTCGGTTGTGCGCCTTCCTCCGTCGGTCCATGGCCAAGGCGACCACGCCTTCGTTCCTATTCTCATCGACCTCGCTCGCAAGAAGGGCGTGTCGGCCTATATCGGCGAAGGGCTCAATCGCTGGCCTGCCGTGCATCGGTTCGATGCCGCTCGCGTTTACCGGCTTGCGCTCGAGCATGGAGCCGATGGCGGGCGATATCACGCGATCGCCGAAGAAGGCGTGCCGTTCAAGGACATCGCCGGCGTGATCGGCCGGCGCCTGAACGTGCCGGTCGTCGCCAAGTCCGCGGAAGAAACCGCCGATCATTTTGGCTGGTTCGCGATGTTCGCGGCGATGGATGTCCCGACCTCGAGCGAGCGGACTCGCGCGCTGCTGGGGTGGGCGCCGAGCGGACCCGGGCTCATCGCCGATATCGACCAGCCGGGCTATTTCGAAGGTGAATGGACCGCGTAGCTGCGGTGCCTTGCGCCGCAGCTACGGCCTCGCGCTTCGGCCGGGCGGCAAACCTATCCCAATTGCCCCAGCACCGGGAAAGTCTCGAGCAGCCAGTACGATACCGCCTGCACGCCGCCAGTCAGGAAAAACACGCCGGCCACGACCAGCAGCGCGCCGATGGCCTTTTCGACGCGGCCGAGATGGACGCGGAATTTCCCGAGAAAGCGCATGAAGGCGCCTGAAAACAGCGCCGCAACGAGGAAGGGAATACCGAGGCCGAGCGAATAGGCGGCAAGCAGCAGCGCGCCCTCGCCCACCGTCTCGCGGCCGCCGGCAAGCGTCAGGATCGGCCCTAGCACCGGGCCGATACAGGGCGTCCAGCCAAAGGCGAAGGCCAGGCCCATTACGTAAGCGGCGATCAGGCTGGCCGGCTTGCCTTGTGACTGGAAGCGCGCCTCGCGTGAAAGCAAAGGGATGCGCAGTACGCCGAGGAAATTCAGGCCCATCAGGATGATCAGCACGCCGGCCGCCATTGCCAGCGGCTCCTGCCAGACTCGCAACAGATGGCCGATGGTCGAGGCGCCGGCGCCGAGCGCGACGAAGACGGTCGAGAAGCCGAGCACGAAGGCGATAGAGGAATTAACCAGCGCACCTCGCGCACCGGCCTTTGCCGTAATGCCGGCCTCGCCGCGGAAATCGTCGACCGACACGCCGGCCATATAACATAGGTACGGTGGCACCAGCGGCAGCACGCAAGGCGACAGGAACGAAATCGCTCCCGCCCCGATCGCGCTGACATAGCCGACGTCCAATGCCATTTCCGTCTCCCGATTACTGCGCAGCCATATAGCCGCGACGGCGGCCGTCCGCCAATCACCATCGCGTGGCCCCACCATATTGGGTAGCAAGTCGACGCCCGCCCGGGAAGAAAGGGCAGCCAGGCAGCGTTGATCAAACGAAGCTGCGTTGTTCCGCGCGCTTTTCGAATGATCCAGGGAGAAGTCCATGAAAACGATCGCAATTGGCACGGCCGCGCTTTTGCTCGGCACTGCCGCATCCTTCGCCGCCGAGGCGTGGAAGGAAGCGGAGGTCGGCGGCACCAAGATCTACACCGACGCCAGCGGCATGACGCTCTACACCTACGACAAGGACGAGGCGGGCAAGTCGAACTGCTACGACAAATGCGCCGCCAATTGGCCGCCGCTGAAGGCTGACGCCAACGCCAAGGCCGAGGGCGAGTGGACGATCGTCGACCGCACCGACGGCACCGGGATGTGGGCCAACGAAGGTAAGCCGCTCTACACGTTCCTCAAGGACAAGAAGGCCGGCGACGTGACCGGCGAGGGTGTCGGCGGCTTCTGGCATATCGCCAAGGCCGACTAGGCCTTGAGCTTCTGATCGGCTGTAACAGGCGGTAACACGGCTGGTCGCTGGGAACTCGACCCAACCGCCCCGGCGGCCAGCTTTTCAGCACGGTACTTCCTTGCGACTGTCCGAGCAAAATGCCGGGCTACCGATTGCGCGCTTCACAGCATCTGTTCAAGCAGGGCTGGCGCGTGCTCGATGTTTCTCTTATATCCGCGGGAGAGTTTGTCCCGTTCTCCAGGATCAATTGCCGGGCTTGTCCAGTGATAGGCTGGCCATTTCCCTTATCCAGGATTGCGGAAAATCGCATGGCACCGTTGGGTTGCGCATTCGGTACAGGGCCGCATTTTGACTGCTTGGCCTTGACCGGATGCAAAAGCGCGGCCATGTGAGCGACACATTGAACGAGATTTCGTCGCGCGCAGCGGAATTCTTCTGCCGCATCACAACTGATATGAGACCGTATGGACGTCGTCGTCGTCGAATCGCCGGCCAAGGCGAAGACAATCAACAAATACCTCGGCAAGAACTACAAGGTTCTGGCCTCGTTCGGCCATGTCCGCGATCTGCCGGCCAAGGATGGCTCGGTGCGTCCGGATGAGGACTTTGCCATGTCCTGGGCCGTCGACACCGCGTCTGGAAAGCGTCTCGCCGATATTGCCAAGGCGGTCAAGGACGCCGACGGGCTGATCCTCGCCACCGATCCGGACCGCGAGGGCGAAGCGATCTCCTGGCATGTCCTGGAAGTGCTGAAGCAAAAGCGCGCGTTGAAGGACAAGCCGGTCAGCCGCGTCGTCTTCAACGCCATCACCAAGGCGTCCGTGTTGGAGGCGATGGCCAATCCGCGCCAGATCGACGCGCCGCTGGTCGATGCCTATCTCGCCCGCCGCGCGCTCGATTATCTGGTCGGCTTCACGCTGTCGCCCGTGCTGTGGCGCAAGCTGCCCGGCGCCCGCTCCGCCGGCCGCGTCCAGTCGGTGGCGCTGCGTCTGGTCTGCGACCGCGAATCCGAGATCGAGCGCTTCATCCGCGAGGAATACTGGCAGGTCGCCGCCATTCTCGGTACGCCGCGCAAGGAAAATTTCGAGGCGCGGCTGACCGCCTTCGAGCGCAAGAAGCTGCAAAAGCTCGACATTTCCAACAAGGCGCAGGCCGACGACATCAAAGCGATGCTCGAAGGCGCCAGCTTCAAGGCGGCGTCTGTCGAAGCGAAGCCGACCAAGCGCAATCCCGGGCCGCCCTTCACCACCTCGACGCTGCAGCAGGCAGCCTCATCGGGTCTCGGCTTTTCGGCCAACCGCACCATGCAGGTGGCGCAGCGGCTCTATGAGGGCATGGAGATCGGCGGTGAGACCACCGGCCTGATCACCTATATGCGGACCGATGGCGTGCAGATGGCACCGGAGGCGATCTCTGCCGCACGCGATGCGATTGCCAAGGAATTCGGCCCTAAATACCTGCCTGAAAAGCCGCGCTACTATTCCGCCAAGGCCAAGAATGCCCAGGAGGCGCACGAAGCGATCCGTCCGACCGATTTCATGCGCACGCCGGCTTCCGTCAAGCAGTATCTCGACGCCGACCAGGCGCGGCTTTACGAGATGATCTGGAAACGCGCCATCGCCAGCCAGATGCAGCCGGCCGAGATCGAGCGCACCACGGTTGAGATCGAGGCAGTCAACGGTTCGCGTTCCGCCGAGCTTCGTGCTGTCGGCTCGGTTGTTCGCTTCGACGGCTTCCTTGCCGCTTACATCGAGCAGAAGGAAGAAGATTCGGAAGATGAGGAAAGCCGCCGCCTGCCTGAGATCCGTGCCGGCGAGCAGCTCACCCGCGAGGCGATCAACGCCACCCAGCACACCACCGAGCCGCCGCCGCGGTATTCGGAAGCTTCGCTGATCAAGAAGCTGGAAGAGTTGGGCATCGGCCGGCCGTCGACTTATACGGCGATCCTGAAGACGCTCGAGGATCGTGACTATGTCACCATCGACAAGCGCAAGCTGGTGCCGCAGGCAAAGGGCCGGCTATTGTCGGCCTTCCTCGAAAGCTTCTTCGAGCGTTATGTCGAGTACGACTTCACCGCTTCGCTGGAGGAAAAGCTCGACGAGATTTCCGACGGCAAGCTCGCATGGAAGGACGTGCTGCGCGATTTCTGGAAGGATTTTTCCGGCGCCGTCGCCGACATCAAGGAGTTGCGCGTCACCGACGTCCTCGATGCATTGAACGAGGAACTGGCGCCGCTGGTCTTTCCCGCGCGGGAAGACGGTTCGAACCCGCGCATCTGTCCGAAATGCGGCACCGGCAACCTGTCGCTGAAGCTCGGCAAGTTCGGCGCCTTCGTTGGCTGTTCGAACTATCCCGAATGCTCCTTCACCCGCCAGCTCGGCGACGCCGCCAATCCCAATGGCGAGAACGGCGGTGGCGAAGACGGCACCAAAGTGCTCGGCAAGGACCCCTATACCGCCGAGGAGATCACGCTGCGCAATGGCCGGTTCGGCCGCTATATCCAGCGCGGCGACGGCAAGGATGCCAAGCGCTCCAGCCTGCCCAAGGGCTGGACTGTCGATTCGATCGATCACGAAAAGGCACTCGCCCTTTTGTCGCTGCCGCGCGACGTCGGCAAGCATCCGGAATCCGGCAAGATGATTTCGGCCGGGCTGGGGCGCTACGGGCCGTTCGTGCTGCATGACGGCACCTACGCCAATCTCGACAGCATCGAGGACGTGTTCTCGATCGGCCTCAATCGCGCCGTCTCCGTGATCGCCGAGAAGCAATTGAAGGGTAAAGGCGGCCGCAATGGCGGCACAGCCGCTGCGCTCAAGGAACTTGGCGAGCATCCTGCCGGCGGCGGCAAGATCGTCGTGCGCGACGGCAAATACGGGCCTTATGTGAATTTCGGCAAGGTCAATGCGACGCTGCCGAAGGGCAAGGATCCGCAATCGGTGACGATCGAGGATGCGGTGGCGCTCATTGCGGAAAAGGAAGCCAAGGGCGGCAATGGCGCCAGGAAGCCCTTCCGCAAAGCGGCCGCGCCTGCAAAGAAATCGGCTGCGGCCAGGAAAAAGGGATAGGACGGGTTGGCGCGCAAAGTCTCCGGAAGAAGCCACGGCGATCTGCGCACCGCCGATACCCGTGCCAAGGTCAGGGACAATTACCGGCCTTCACGCGACGAGATACTGCGTTACATCGCCGAAAATCCGGACCGCGCCGGAAAACGCGACATCGCCAAGGCGTTTGCGCTGCGCGGCGAAGACCGCATCTGGCTGAAGGACGTCTTGCGCGACCTGCAGGATGAAGGCCTGCTGACCAAGGAGCGCAAGCGGCTTGCCCGTGTCGGCGCCCTGCCCCACGTCGCGGTGCTCGACATCTTCGGCCGTGACGCCGACGGTGTGCTGCTGGCGCACCCGACCGAAGCGATCGGCAATGGCGAACCTCCGGTCATAGCGATCCGCATGTCGCGCGGCGGCAATGGCCCGACGCCGGGCATCGGCGACCGCGTACTGGCCAAGACCTTTCCGACCGACGATCCGGCAGGCCCGGCCTATACCGGCCGGGTGATGAAGATATTCGAGAAGCGCCCCGATGCGGTTCTCGGCGTTTTCCGTGTGCTGAAGGACGGCACGTTCCGCATCGAGCCGGTGGAAAGGCGCCAGCCGGAGCTGGTCGTCGACAAGGAATTCCAGAACGGCGCCAAGAACGGCGATCTGGTCGAGGTCGAGCCGGCGCGGGCCTCGCGCTACGGGCTGCCGCGAGCCAAGGTTCTGGCGGTGTTGGGGTCGCTGACCAGCGAAAAGGCGGTCTCGATGATCGCCATCCACGCACACGACATTCCACATATTTTTCCCACCGACGTCATCGCCGAGGCGGAGGCGGTCAAGCCGGCGACGCTTGCCGGCCGCGAGGATTGGCGCGAGCTGCCGCTGCTCACCATCGATCCGGCCGACGCCAAGGATCATGATGACGCGGTGTTCGCCATGCCCGACACCGACGAGAAGAACGCCGGCGGCGTGGTTGTCACCGTCGCCATTGCGGATGTCGCTGCATACGTGCGCTATGCCACGGCGCTCGATCGCGAAGCGCTGAAGCGCGGCAATTCGGTTTATTTCCCCGACCGCGTCGTGCCGATGCTGCCGGAGCGCATCTCGAACGACCTCTGTTCACTGCGCGAAGGCCAGGATCGTCCGGCGATAGCGGTGCGGATGACTTTCTCGGCCGATGGCCACAAACTCAGACACTCCTTCCATCGCGTCATGATGACGTCGGCGGCGAAACTCGCCTATCAGCAGGCGCAAGCGGCGATCGACGGCGCACCGGATGACACGACTGGCCGGATCCTCGATACGGTGCTGAAGCCGCTATGGGACGCCTACGCGATCCTGAAGCGCGGCCGCGACACGCGCCAGCCGCTTGAGCTCGATCTCCCCGAGCGCAAGATCCTGCTCAAGCAGGACGGCACCGTCGACAAGGTCGTCGTGCCGGAGCGGCTCGACGCGCACAAGCTGATCGAAGAGTTCATGATCCAGGCCAATGTCGCCGCCGCCGAGACACTCGAGGCGAAGCGCCAGGCGCTGGTCTACCGCATCCACGATGCGCCCTCGCTCGCCAAGCAGGAATCGCTGCGTGAATTCCTGCAGACGCTCGGCCTGTCGCTGGCGCGCGACGCGCAAATGCGGCCGAACCAGTTCAACGGCATCCT
Source organism: Mesorhizobium sp. M0800 (assembly GCF_040320095.1). NCBI lineage: Bacteria > Pseudomonadati > Pseudomonadota > Alphaproteobacteria > Hyphomicrobiales > Phyllobacteriaceae > Mesorhizobium > Mesorhizobium sp. M0800. The sequence continues at coordinate 26,746 of NZ_JAMYOZ010000027.1, read as the reverse complement.
CGCTCGCGTGCGCGGCGCCGACAATGAGGGGCTGGTCAACGAAGTGGTGCTGCGCTCGCAGAGCCAGGCCGAATATTCGCCCGCCAATATCGGCCATTTCGGCCTCAACCTGAAGCGCTACGCGCATTTCACCTCGCCGATCCGCAGATATGCCGACCTCATCGTGCATCGCGGGCTGATTGCCGCACTCGGCCTTGGTCCGGGGGGCCTGACGCAGGACGAGGCGGAGCGGCTGGAAGAGGTCTCGGCGCTGATTTCGGCGACCGAGCGGCGCGCGATGGCCGCCGAGCGCGACACGGTCGACCGGCTGATCGCCGCCTATCTCGCCGAGCGCATCGACGACCGTTTCGACGCCCGCATCTCGGGCGTCACCAAATCGGGCCTGTTTGTCCAATTGCCGCAGTATGGCGCGGATGGCTTCATTCCGGTTTCAACCCTGGGCGGCGACTACTATATATACGACGAAACTGCTCGATCGCTTTTCGGAGAACGCACCGGCAAGGGCTATCAGCTTGCTGATCGCGTCGAGGTTCGCCTGATCGAGGTGGCGCCGATGGCCGGCGCGATGCGTTTCGAGATGCTGACCGAGCCAAAGCCGCTGCCCGGCTCCAAACGGTCGTTCCACAAGGCCAAAGGCCGCGCCCGGGCGTCGCAATCGCGTCCAGGCTCCCGCGGCAGGAGACGGTAATGCCAACAGAACTGCAGGTGGAAGAACGGATTTTCGGCGGCGAACATCACTCGGGCCGGACCGCCAGGCCGCTATGGACGGCAATGAAGCGCTGTATGCTCGGCCGCTGCCCGCATTGCGGCGAGGGCAAGCTGTTTCGCGCCTTCGTCAAGACCGTCGACAAATGCGATCATTGCGGCGAGGAGCTTCACCACCAACGCGCCGACGACCTGCCGGCCTATCTTGTGGTGGTCATTGTCGGCCACATCGTGCTCGGCGCCTTCATGGGTGTCGAGGCAACCTCGACGCTGTCGACCTGGCAGCACATCGCCATCTGGGTGCCATTGACCATCATTCTCGCCGTCGTCCTGCTGCAGCCGGTCAAGGGCGCTGTCATCGGCCTGCAATGGGCGTTTTATATGCACGGCTTTGGCGGTGAAGAAGATCTGATCGAGTCGCATCCCGAGGCTTGAAACCGAGACTGGCGCAATCGGCATGGCTGGACGCCACTTTCGCATCGGAGAAGATTCCGCTAGGTCGAGCGCATGGACGTTATGACCAAGGCGGAAGTCGACAAGGTTGAGCGGAACGCGCTCGAGGCCAAGCCAATACGCCCGCGCGACGCCGCGACGCTGATCCTGCTCGACCGCAAAGGCGACGAATTCCTGGTGCTGATGGGCCGGCGCCACGCCCGTCATGCCTTCATGCCGGGAAAATTCGTGTTTCCCGGCGGCCGCACCGATCCGGCCGACAGCCGCATCTCGATAGCCACCGCACTTCATCCCGAGGAAGAAGCGAGATTGACCGCTGGCATCGGTCGCACCAGCCCGGCTCGCGCCCGCGCCATTGCCTTGTCGGCAATCCGCGAAACCTATGAGGAGGCCGGCCTGCTGATCGGTCAAAAAGGCGTGTTCGCAACCGCCAGGCGCGACTGGCAGGGCTTTGTCGAGCACGGCGTCATCCCATCACTGCAAGCGCTGCGCTTCGTCGCACGCGCCATCACCCCGCCCAACCGGGTGCGCCGCTTCGATACGCGCTTTCTCGCCGCATGGCGCGACGATGTCGCCGTGCAACTGCCGGATGGCGGTCCGACCGACGAGTTGGAAGACGTCGTTTGGCTGCCGCTGGCCAAGGCCCGGCAAGTCGATATTCCAGACATCACGCGCACGGTCCTGGAGGAGCTGGAAACCCGGCTCGCCCGGGATCCGCTGCTGAGCCCCGGCGGTCCCGTGCCGTTCTACCGGCTTGTCCGCAATCGCTTCGTCCGCGAAATTCTCTAGAGCAGCCAGGCATTCCATGACAGTCGATATCCAGCCGCAGGGCAAGGAACGCGTACACTGGCTGCCGATGGTCGCGGCGATCTCGTCGATCAGCGTCGTCGGCATTGCCATCGGCCTTGGCATGCCGCTGCTCAGTGTGATCCTGGAAACGCGTGGCCATTCCGCGTCGATGATCGGTCTCAACACCGCGGTCGCCGGCCTCGCTTCGATAGCCGGCGCGCCGCTCGCCACTCCGCTTGCCATGCGGTTCGGGGTCGCCTGGACGATGCTTGCCATGATTGCGGCCGGAGCGCTGGCCTTTGTCGGTTTCCATTTCGCGCCAGCTTTCTGGATGTGGTTTCCGCTGCGCGTGCTGCTGCATATCGCGCTGACGGTGCTGTTCATCCTGTCGGAATTCTGGATCAGCACCTCGGCGCCGCCACACCGGCGCGGACTGGTCCTCGGCATCTATGCCACCGTGCTGTCTCTCGGCTTTGCCGCCGGGCCTTGGCTGTTCGCCCATCTCGGCAGCAGTGGCTTCCTGCCCTTCGGCGTTACCATCGCCTTGGTTACGCTCGCTGCCATACCGGTCCTGGCGGCACGCAACGAGAGCCCGACGATCGTCTCGGACGGCGAAACCAGCAATTTCCTGCGTTACATCTGGCTGGTGCCGACGGCGACCGCCGCCGTGCTGGTGTTCGGCGCGGTCGAGACCGGCGGCTTTGCACTGTTCCCGGTCTACGGTAGCCGCATCGGCTACTCAGAGGCGGACGCCGCCCTTTTGCTCACCATGATCGGGCTTGGCAATGTGCTGTTGCAGATCCCGATCGGCATGATCAGCGACCGCGTCAGCGACCGCCGCTATCTGCTGATGGCCTGTGCTACTGTCGGGCTTGCCGGCACGGTCTTCATGCCGTTCTTCGCGCAGAACTGGCATTTGATGGCAGCGCTTCTGTTCATCTGGGGCGGTGTGGTCGCCGCTATGTATACAATCGGTCTTGCTCACCTCGGCTCCCAGCTTTCCGGCCACGAACTGGCCTCCGCCAACGCCGCCTTCGTGCTTTGCTACGGCGTCGGCATGGTGCTTGGCCCGCAGGCAATCGGCATCGGCATGGACGCTTTCGGGCCGTCGGGCTTCGGTTGGGCGCTCGGCCTGTTCTTCGCCTGCTATATCGTGCTGGTCGGCACCAGGCTGCTCCGCAAAATCCTCTGAGTCGGTTCCGCTGCCGACATCGCTCCCACTGCTGACCAACTCCTGACACAACCATGTCAGGAGGGCTCGAGTATATGCTCCCCCAAAGTGCATTAGCAGGGAGACCTCGGATGATCGATAGTGGCTTTGAAACGAAATCGCTGCGGATGGAATTGCTGCTGCTGGTGACCTTTCAGGCACCGGCAGCCGATGTCGACCGCATCATGGAGGCGGTGGTCGCGATCGCACCGCTCGGAATGGGCAAATATGACAGCAATGCCTTTCAGTCGGCGGACGGCATCGAACGTTACCGGCCGCTTGAAGGTGCCGCCGCCGGCGCCGAGACGGAATTGCGCAGGCGGTCGGGCACTGTCGAGGTGTCGTTCGAACTGCCCGATGACCAGAAGCTCGCCGCACGCGTCGTCGAGGCGATTTATCAGGTTCACAGCTATCAGGAACCGGTGATCCGCATTCAGCCACTGCTTGCCAGCCGCTCCAAGGGTCTCGACGACCGCGCCAACCCGAACCGCTGGTGGAACACGACGGGAGACTGGAAGAAGGCGTTGCAACCGGAAACCGTCGCGGCGGAGTGACCGGAACCTGGTCGCATCTCGATTTGAATTTGTCTGTCAGGAAGCCTGCCGATGAATGACGAAGCAAACCGCAAACCGGCAAGCGATCCCCAGGACCTGGCGCGGCTATTGGTTTCTCGCGAGCAAGCGGGAGACGCGGAAGGAATGGCTGCTCTTTACGAACCCGGTGCCATCCTCGATACCGGCAACGGACAGTTGGCCTGCGGCAGAGATGCCATCCGCCGATTTTACGCCAAGTTGGTGGCAGCGGGACGAAAGTTTGATCTCGGAGATCAGCGTCCGGCTATCATCAACAGGGATTTGGCGCTCACTTCCACGCGCCTTGCCGATGGCACCGTTACTGCGGAAATCGCTCGCCGGCAAGGTGACGGGAACTGGCTTTGGGTGATCGATCAGCCGTCCATCGATACTCATAGCCAGCATTCAAACTGAGACGCCACCCGGAGGACGGCCGGAGGCACACAGGAGCCTCCCGCGGCTGTCGGCACCCAATCAAATTGTCGGGTTTTGGTAGCACATCAATGTCTGCTTCGTCCCCAGCCTCCATCGGCTGGCAATAAACCCGGACAACTCATGTGCTACCTAATCCGGACAACTCATCTGCTTACGACACAGAACCTGGACAAGGGTTGACTTTCCGGGCGCGTCCTTTATGTGTCGCGGCAAGTTTCCCGCGTCCGGGTGTTTTCCCCGTGCTCCAGCGGCCAAAACTCCACGAACATTTAACGGACGAACATCATGGCCAAAGCCGCAAACATCAAGATCAAGCTTCTGTCGACCGCCGACACCGGTTTCTTCTACGTGACCAGCAAAAACAGCCGCACCAAGACGGACAAGCTGTCGTTCCGCAAATACGACCCGGTCGCCAAGAAGCACGTCGAATTCAAGGAAACCAAGATCAAGTAATCGGGTTTTCTCTCGCAGTACCGAATCGCCGCCCTCCGGGCGGCGTTTTTCGTTTCGGGAATACAGGACTAGCCGATGCGACCGCCGCTTGCCGGATCGAACAGATGGAGCGATGCCGGATCAGCCGACAGGCGCACGGCCTCACCCGGCTTCACGCTGGCCCGGCCCATGGCAAACACGCAGACCTGCTGGCCGGCAAGCCTGGCATAGAACTGGGTGGACAGGCCGAGCGGCTCCACGACACCCACCTCGCCCTTCAGCGCGCCATTGTCGGCGAGCCGGATATGCTCGGGCCGCAAGCCGACGGTGATCGTATCGCCATCCCTGAGCGGCAGGCCGTCTGGCAGCCTCAGCTTCTGGCCGTCGGCCAGGATGGCATCCGGCTTGGCGCCCTTTTCAACCACGGCAGGCAGAAAATTCATGCCGGGCGAGCCGATGAACCCGGCGACGAACATGTTGACCGGCCGGTCGTACAGATCGAGCGGCACACCGACCTGCTGGACGAGGCCGTCATGCATGACGACGATGCGGTCGGCCATTGTCATCGCTTCGGTCTGGTCGTGGGTGACATAGACCGAAGTGGTCTTCAATTGCTGGTGCAGCGCCTTGATCTCGGCACGCATGTGAACGCGCAGCTTGGCATCGAGGTTGGAAAGCGGCTCGTCGAAGAGAAAGACCTTCGGGTCGCGCACGATGGCCCGTCCCATGGCGACGCGCTGGCGCTGGCCGCCGGACAATTGCCGCGGCAGGCGTTGCAGAAGCGCATCGAGCCCGAGCCGCTTGGCGGCACTGTCCACCCTTGCATCGATTGCCGGCTTGCCGGCCTTTCTCAGCATCAGGCTGAAGCCCATGTTCTTCGACACGTCCATGTGCGGATAGAGCGCGTAGGACTGGAATACCATGGCAATGTCGCGGTCCTTTGGCGCGATGTCGTTGACCAGGCGCTCGCCAATATGGATCTGCCCGTCGGAGACCTCCTCCAGCCCGGCGATCATGCGCAGCAGGGTCGATTTCCCGCAGCCGGACGGGCCGACCAGAACGACGAACTCGCCGTCGGCGATTTCGAGATCGACCGCGTGCAGAACGCGCACGGCTCCATAGTCTTTGCGGACTTTGTCGAGTGTAACGGAGGCCATCGATCTATCCCTTGACGGCGCCGGCGGTAAGGCCGGTGACGAGGTAGCGTTGCAGGAAGGCAAAGAAGACGCAGACCGGGATCAGCGCCAGGATGGAAGCAGCCATCATCTGTCCCCAGTCGACCGCGAATTTGCCGATATAGGTGAGCAGGCCGACCGCGAAGGTCTTCTGGTCGTCGCTGGAAATCAGCATCAGCGCAAACAGCAACTCGCTCCAGGCGGCGGTAAAGACGAAGCCGAGCGTCGCGCCCATGCCGGGTAGCGTCAGCGGCACGATCACCTTGCGCATCGCCTGCAGGCGCGTGCAGCCGTCGATCATGGCTGCCTCTTCCAGGTCTCTCGGGATGCCGTCGAAGAAAGATTGCATCAGGAAGGTCGCAAAGGCCGTATTGAACGCGGTGTAGATGATGACGAGGCCGGTCAGGCTGTTGATGAGGCCGATCTGTCCCATGATGCGGTAGATCGGCGGAATGACCATCACCAGCGGAAAAGTCTGGGTGAGCAAAAGCAGGATGGCCAGGGTCGCCTTGCCGCGGAAGGAAAATCGCGACATGGCGTAGCCGGCCAGCGTGGCAATGACCGTTACGAAGGCTGCCGTCGACACCGAAACGATAACGCTGTTCAGGAAATAGCGCGGAAAATCGGTGGCTTCGAGCACGGTGACGAAGTTCTGCAGCGTCGCTTGCGACGGCCAGAAAGTGATGCCTTCGGAATAGAGCAGCCGCTCCGGCGTAACCGAGATCTTCAACGTCCAGAAGATCGGGAACAGCGCGAAGGCCATATAGGCGGCGATGGCGCCGTAAAGGCCGATGCCGCCGAGGATGCGCGAGGAGACGGAGCGTCCGGCAATCATCAGACGTGCCTCACCAGCGAGCGGCGGATGCCTATCAGCGCAATCGCATAGACGATGAGCAGCACAAGCAGCAGCACCGCCACCGCCGAGGCATAGCCCCTATCCAGTGACTTGAACGCGCTGACATAGATATAGACCGGCACCGTGGCGGTCGAACCGGCAGGCCCGCCTTCGGTCATGACGAAGATCAGGTCGGCGAATGTGGCGATCCATATCGTGCGCAGCATGACGGTAATGACGATGGTCGGCGCCAGGAACGGCAGCGTCACCTTGGTGAAGCGCTGCCACGGCGAGGCGCCGTCGATCGCCGCCGCCTCATGCAGTTCTGACGGGATCGACTTCAACGCCGCCAAAAGCGTGATGGCAAAAAAGGGAATGCCAAACCAGACATTGGCGACGATCGGCCCCCACATGGCTGTCGAGGGATCGGAGAGCACGTTGGTTGGCTCGGCTTTCAGCCCCAAGGCGTAGAGCCAATGCGGCAGCGGCCCGATGATCGGGTTGAACAGCCAGGCCCAGGTCAGGCCCGAGAGGAAGGACGGTACCGCCCAGGGCAGGAACACCACCGCCTGCACGATCTTTCTGCCCCGGAACGGCGCGTCGAGCAGCAGCGCCAGGCCAAGCCCAAGGAAAAATTGGAAGAACAGGCTGGCTGCCGTCCACCATAGCGTGTTGACGAGCGCCTGCCCGAGCACGGGATCCGACAGCATCGCCTGATACTGCCCAAGCCCGACATATTCGGATTTGAAAGCGGAGAATTTGCGGAACGAGTAGCCGACGCCGATAACCAGCGGCACCAGGAGCACGACGACCAGCAGCGCGATCGCCGGGCTGAGATAGAGCCAGGGCTCGATCGCGGCATGGGATAGCCGCTTCTTTCGCGGCCTGCCGGCGGATCGGATTTCGGACACGGCATAGGTCATTGGTACTGGATCGTCTCCTGGGTAAGCACGGGCTGGCGACAGCGCCTTCCCCGTTTACGGGGAGATGCCGGTCCACCCTCCGCAGCTGCAGCGCAGCTGCTGTGGAGGACGGGCAGGCAGATGAGAAGCAGCGCGAGCCAAGTCGGGTTGGCGCCGCCCCTCATCCGTCACGTCGTGACACCTTCTCCCCGTGAACGGGAGAAGGAAGAAAAGCTATTTCTTGTTCTTGGCCAGCCAGTCCTGCTGTTCCTTGGTCAGGAACTTGGCCCATTCGTCAGCCACGTCCTTGGCCGCTTTCTGGCCAAGCAGCACTTCCTGAAAATTCTTGATCGCCACCTGGTCTACGAAATTGCCAAGGTTTTCCAGATGCGTCGGAGGCGTCACCATCTCGTATTTGTCGCCGTTGTTCAGTTCCTCGAACCAGCCTTTGAACTGCTCGGTCCTGAAGTGGGCGTCCTGGTCGGCGCCGTTGTGGATTGGAATGACGCCGACTTCCTTTGCCCATTCCAGATTGTCCTTGGGCGACAACAGCGTTGCCATCAGCTTCCAGGCATCGTCCTTGTGCTGGGAATTGGCGAACATCGCCCAGCCGGCATAACCGAGCGTCGGATAGGATTTGCCGCTCGGCCCGACCGGCATCGGCGCCACGGCGAAATCGTCGGCGCTCATCTTGTCGGCGATGCCGAGCAGCGCGTCGGGATCCTGGTTCAGCATGGCGCAGGTGCCGCTGTAGAAGCCGGTGACGGTCTCGTTAAAACCCCAGCTCACCGCATCTTTCGGCGCCAGGCCGTTCTTGTACATGTCGGCGAGCATCTGCAGGCCCTTGACCGAGCCTTCCTCGTTGATGGTCGAGGTGCCGTCCTCGTTGAAATAGCCGCCCTTGCCGGCGGCGATGTTCATGAACATATGCATGCCGTTGAAGGCGCCCGGGCCGCCGCGCAGGCAGTAGCCGTATTTGCCCGGTATCGCCGAGATCTTCTTGGAGTCCTCGACGAATTCATCGAGCGTCGCCGGCGGACCGTCCAAGCCGGCCTCCTTGAACAGCTTCTTGTTCCAGAACAGCGCGTTCAGGTAATAGCCGTAAGGGATCATGTACTGCTTGTTATCGACCGTCGAGCCGAACTGCTTGGCACGCTCGCCCAGCGTTTTGGCATCGTCCCATTTGGCCATGTATGGCCCGAGATCCTCGAGCTGGCCGTTGGTCGCATAGAGGCCCATCCAGCGCTCCGGCATCTCGACAATGTCAGGCGTGTCGCCGGCCTGCACCATGGTGAGGAACTTCTCGAACGCCTGGCCCCAGGGCAGCGATACCAGCTCGACCTTGACACCCGGATTGGCCGCCTCGAATTCGGCGATCTGCTTCTTGAGGAATTCGGTACGCGGCGGACTGGTGATGACCTCGACCATCTTGACCGTGGAATCGGCCAGCACGCTGCCGGCGGAAATCGCCAGACCCGCGACGGCACCAAGAAGGATGCTCAGTTTTTTCATGTTCAGCACTCCCATTTTGAACGGCTCCTTTATCTTTTTGCTCTGTCGAAGGCCTGGGCAACATCCGCCCACAGGTCTTCGACACTTTCCAATCCGACACTGAAGCGGATGGTTCGTGGGCTGACGCCGAAGCGCGCCATCGAATTCAGGCCCGGCGTCTGCTCGAGCGAGGCCTTTGCCGGAACGACCAGGCTCTCATGGCCGCCCCAGCTGACGCCGATGCGAAAGAGTTTCAGTGCATCGACGAAAGCCGGGATGTCGACGTCTTCCGTCACTTCGAACGAGAACAGCCCGGCATAGCCGGCAAGCGTCGCCTTGCCTGGATGGTTGGAATAGGCCGGGTGGTTGACCCGCTCGACATGGTCATGCGCTTTCAGCCGTTCGGCGATGGTCAGCCCGCTCTTCATGTGATGCGGCAACCGCAGCGGCAATGTGCGCAGGCCACGCAGCAACAGCCAGGCCTCGAAAGGCGAAAGTTTGCCGCCGAGATAGGAATAGGTCTGCTCGTTGATATGTCGGATATGGGGGGCCGAACCGGCCACCACACCGGCGACGGTGTCGCTGTGGCCGCCGAGATATTTCGAGGCCGAATGCAGCACCAGATCGACACCGTGCGAAATCGGCTTCTGGAACACCGGCGTAGCCCAGGAATTGTCGATCGAGGTGATGATGCCCTGCTCTTTGGCCAGCCGCGCCAGGTGGGTTATGTCCTGGAGCTCGAACATCATCGACGTCGGGCTTTCCAGGTAGAGCAGCTTGGCGCCGGGAAGTGCTGCCGCGACCGCATCCGGATCGGAACCGTCGACATAGTCGACCTTGATGTTGAGCCGTGGCAAAAGCCGTTCGAACAGCCGGTAGGCATCGCCGTAGCAATTGCGCACGACAACCATGCGCTCACCGGCACCGACGAAAGCAAGCACCGTGGCGCTGATCGCCGCCATGCCGCTGGAAAAGCCGCGCGCGGCCTCCGCGCCTTCGAGAGCGGCGACACGCGCCTCGAACTCCATGACCGTCGGGTTGTCGCCGCGCGAATAGATCGGCTGACGTCGCCTGCCGGCGAATGTGTCGGCCATCTCGGAATAGTTGGCGAAGGTGAAGAGCGAAGTCTGGTAGATCGGCGGGACCACCGCGCCGCCGGGGAAAGGCTCGTCATGGGCGAGAAGCGTCGCTGCCTCGGCGAGATAGTCGTTTTCGAAACCGGCGGGATGATCGCTCATTTCTGGCCTGAAAGTTCGAGTTTGGCCGCGCCGCGCTTCAGATCGTCCTCGACGGTGGCGATCAGCTTGAGCGCCTCGGCCCGGGCCCCCTCCGGATCGTGCGCGGCGATGCGTTCGTAGATGGTGCGGTGGTAAGGAAAGCTGGCGTGGCCGAAATCACGCACGCCGAGCGGATGCTCCCAGAAACGATGGAACAGTTCGTGCATGGCGGCGATGATCTGCTCGAACAGCGGATTGCCGGAACTGCGGTAGATCGACTGATGGAATTCCCAGTCCTCCTCCGCCGACATCCCGGCGCGGGTGTGGAAGGCCTGCTCCATAATGTCGAGCTTGCGCCCGATCTCGACGAGATCTGCCTGGCCCGCGCGGACGGCGCACAGGGCGGCGGCTTCCGCTTCCAGTGCCCGGCGGATTTCCAGCGTCTGCATCAGGCTGGTGAAATCATTGCCGCCGGCCAGCGTCAGCGGCATGTGCAGCATGTCCAGCGAGACCACTCCCTTGAGATAGGTGCCGCTGCCTTGCCGCCGTTCGACCAGGCCGAGCCCTTCCCAGCGCGTCAGCGCCTCGCGCACGGTGTTGCGGCTCACCTTGAGGCGCTCGGCAAGGATGCGTTCGGTCGGCAGTCTCTGGCCGGGCCCGAGAGCTTCCCGCATCACAAAGCCGGCCAGCGCCTTGAGCACCGCGTCGTCGCGAGCAGTTGCCTGTATGGGGGAAAGGCCGAATTCGGTCATGCCAATGGGTCACCAAATGGCTCAATGGTCCAACCAATTTCTGCATAGAAGACAGGCCCTGTCAACCGACTGCGGGCGCATACGCCCTGCCCAGTCGGCTATTTCAAAGGGCGCTGTCGCTGCCGCAACAAAAACCAAGCTTTTTCCGGGTCTTGGCGTAGACTCCTGATGTGTTTTGAAATTGGGGGCCGGCCGGCGTTTGGCAGCGGTACGAGGAGGCCACTATGTGCCAGCGCCGGCCGGCCGACCCCACGGACCCAGGAGATGCGGCGGACCTGAGCATCATGGGGTATTCTTCGGGTCGAACCGGCGATCTAGCCTCGTGCCGGTTACGTCTAAGGGCTGCACATTTGCGCAACAACTTATGGAAATCAACCGTTTCTTAACCAAGCCTCGCAAATCGCTTGGATTAAGGTAAATTCGTAACCTTGTCGCGTTGACCCGGCAATTGGTGTTCGGTGCTAAGCCGCCTTGGCGACGACGCGATTGCGGCCGCCGCTCTTGGCTTCGTAGAGCGCGAGGTCGGCGCGTTTCATCAGCGCCGAGACCGTGTCTACCCCCTTCAGCACCGACGACACGCCGACGCTGACGGTGACTTCGACGGCCTTGCCTTCGGTGCCGACGGCAAACGGCAGCTGGGCGATTTCGGCGCGAATGCGCTCGGCGACCTTTTCGGCTACCGCGCCGTCGGTGTCCGGCATCACCACGACGAACTCCTCACCGCCGAAGCGGCAGGCTAGATCGATGCCGCGCACATTCTTGCGCAGCCGCCGCGCGAATTCGCGCAGCACGTCGTCGCCGCCGTCATGGCCATGCGCGTCGTTGATGCTCTTGAAGCGGTCCAGATCGGTGATCATCACCGACAGCGGCCGGCGCCGTGCCACGGCGCGGTCGAACAGCGTCTGCAAATGGCTGTCGAGATAGCGGCGGTTGTGCAGGCCGGTCAGGGCATCGGTCACCGCCATCTCGATGGTCTGGGTGACGCTGGCGCGAAGCTGGTCGTTGTAGCGCTTGCGGCGCACCTGCGTACGCAGCCGCGCGGTCAGCTCCTGCTGGTCGATCGGCCGCATCAGATAATCGTTGATGCCGAGTTCGAGGCCGCGGATGATACGCCCCTCCTCGCCCTCGTCCGCCAGAAGGATGATCGGCAGGAAACGGGTGCGATCGAGCGAGCGCAATTGCGAGCAGAGCCTCAGAGGGTCGAAATCGGCGAAGGCCGTCGAGATCATCACGCATTCATACGGCTGCTCGGCGGCCTGGAAGAAGCCGGCATGCGGATCGTTGGCGACGTCGAGATCGGCACTGCCGCGCAGCATCTTCTGGATGCGCTCGAACGAGGATTTGCGCTCGTCGACCAGCAGCACCTTCGGCACCGCATCGTCGGCAGCGAAGTTGCGGCTCAAAAGCTCCTCGATGCCGATATTGCGTGTCGTCGAGGCGCGCAGCCGCAGCTCGTCGGTCAGCGATTTCAGCCTGACCAGGCTCTTGACGCGCGTCATCAACTGCAGATCGTTGACCGGCTTGGTCAAAAAATCGTCGGCGCCGGCCTCGAGGCCGCGCACCCGGTCCGAAACCTGGTCGAGCGCGGTGATCATCACGACAGGGATGTGCGATGTCGCCGGGTCGCCCTTCAGCCGCCGGCAGACCTCGAACCCGTCCATGTCGGGCATCATCACGTCGAGCAGCACGACGTCGACCTTGCCGTTCTCGCAGATCTCGATCGCGTCCGGCCCGTTGGTGGCGGTCAGGACCTCGAAATATTCGGCGAGCAGCCGAACCTCCAGCAGCCTGACATTTGCTGGGATGTCGTCGACGACGAGGATCCGCGCGGTCATTTCACAAAGCTCCGGCTCGGCTGGAAAGATACATCAGGCATCGCCCAGGTAGGATTTGATGGTTTCGATGAAACGCGGCACCGAGATCGGCTTGGAGATATATGCCTCGCAGCCGCCCTGGCGAATGCGCTCCTCGTCCCCCTTCATCGCGAAGGCGGTGACGGCGATGACCGGGATGACGTGAAGATCATCGTCCTCCTTCAGCCATTTGGTGACCTCGAGGCCCGACACTTCCGGCAGCTGGATGTCCATCAGGATGAGGTCCGGCCTGTGCTGCCGCGCCAGATCCAGCGCTTCCAGGCCGTTGCGTGTGCGCACCGTCTCGTAGCCGCTCGCTTCGATGAGGTCGCGAAAGAGCTTCATGTTGAGCTCGTTGTCTTCGACGATCATAACCTTCTTTGGCATCGATTTCCCGTCCCGGCTGGCCTTCCACGCGAAGGGTGCCGTCATGCGCCCCTTGTCGGCACGCACCAAACCTGTTCCCACTATACGGCAATATGATTGACGAAACGGAAACCGGCCGCCCTAAAAGCGTTCGGATTCCAGGTCGGCGAGCTTGCTGCCGGCGACACTTGCCACTACTGCGAAAACAGAACGATTCCGCCCATGAAGGAAGGTAGCAATGGCAAACGCAGCGTCAATGCGCGAGGAAGCGGAAACGGTTGCCGTAAAGGCGTTGGGCTTCGTCGCCGCCGATCCGGAACTTCTGCCCCGCTTCCTGGCGATCACCGGCATCGAAGCCCATTCCATCCGCCGGGCGGCGGGCGAGCCGGGATTCCTGGCCGGCGTGCTGCAGTTCATCCTTGCCCACGAGCCGACGCTGATGCGTTTTTCCGAGGAGACCGGAACGCCGCCCGCCGCAGTCGGCAAGGCATTGCGGGCGCTGCCGCTCGGCGACGATAATCATGAGCATTCGATATAAGCGGCGATCCCGAGACAGATCGCCGCGCCGAAAATCGTGAGTGCACTCGGGCTTTGACGCCAGCCGCGTGTAGAGCAATTCCAGGAAAAGTGTGAAACGGTTTTCCGTCCGGAATTGCGCAAAAAACAAAGACATGGAGCGGTTCGGCGTTTCCGTGAAACGATGAACCGCTCCAAGCTCGGCACTTAGGGTTTCAACTTCGCCCCTGCCCCGCCATTGTCATTCTCGCCCGAGCCATGATCCGGAACAGTAGCCTCGCTTGGGTCCATGATGGGGTTGTCCTGAACGGCATCGGCCGGCTTCAGCATGGCGCCGTTGACCGTGACCGAACCGTCTGCCTTAGCGTTGACGACCCATTCCAGTCGACCATCCGGCAGTGCCTTGCCAAATCCTTTGACGGCGAGTGCGAACGGGAAATACTGCGCCGCTTCCGGCTCGGTCTTGGCCGCCGTTTGCAGAGCCTCCACAATCTTGTCATAGCCCGCGACATCGATGGTCATGCTCGCCTCGGGCTTCTTGCCGGGGAACGTCATTTCACCTTCCATCGCAATCTCGATGTTGCCGTTCTTGATCGTGCTGTGTCCGAGAATGGCCTTTGGCGTCTTGGCCAGGAAATCGGCGGAGATCTGGTTGCCGAAATCTGCCGGCAGCGGTGGATCCTTGCTGAAATCAAGGGTTTCGATGATTTTCTTCGCCATGCTGTCCAGATCGATGTTGGCGCCGCCGAAGTTGAGGTCGATATCCGTCGGCAGCAACGCAACGCTCCAGCTGGGCAGCACCTGCTGTGGTATTGTCAGGCCGGAAACCCTGAACGCGTAGTTGATCTTGCCGTCCTTGGCGATGCCGTCCATGCCGACGGCGGTATTCAGTTGCGTCGCACCGAACTTGCCCACCGGGCTCTCCACCACAAAGTCCTTGAAGCCGTAGGTGCCGTCGATCCGCTCCCACAATGGCAGTGCTGCCGTCAGAAGCGATTTGAACTCCGCCTCATCCGCCTTGAATTTGGCTGCATGATCAGTCGCCACGATGAAAGCAAGCAGGTCGAGCAGCGGCTTTGTCCGCAAACCCTTGCCGGTCGCATCCACCGCCGCGTGCGGCGATTTGACATTGTATGAGAATTTCAGACCGCTCTTGGGATCGTCCAGTCTGACGGTTTCGGCAAAGGCGGTCATTGTCTGTGAATACGCAAAATCTATGCCGCCATTCGCTGATTTCGTCGCGCTCATGCTGCCAGCGCCGCCATCCGCAGAGGCTTCCACATTCTGCAGCGGGCTTTTTACACTCATCGTGACGCCCGAAGTGGAACCCGAGGCGTTCACAAAGGCCGCCAGATCAGGGGCATAGATAGCGGTGAACTTGTTGTTTGAAATGGAAAAGTCGATGTGCTGCGGCCCCTCCGGACCGACGAAATCAACAGACCCCTTCGGGGACACGTCCGCCGAAACGTCCCACTGACCGTCTTTGCGTGGCTTGACCAAGATGAAGTAAGGCGTGACGTCGAACTTGAAGGCTTGCTGCTTTGCCATCAAATCCGTGACTGGCTTGAAGTCGAAAGCGAGCTTGTAGGCATCGCCGTCGACTGAAATTTTCACGAACCCGATATCGAACAGCTTCTTGCCGATGTAGTGCGCCAGATCGTCGGAAAGCTGCTTCGCGCCTTGCCTGTCGACCGCTTGGCCGAAGGCCGGTGCGCTGCAGGCAAGAAGCAAAACAAGTGGCAAAACGCGCTTCATGTCGATCCTCACTTAATCGCGGCCCTCAAGCCGTCATCACTGGTAGGCAAATACCATCGCAGCCGCAAGAGAAGGCCTATGTGTTGCGGCGGCTGTTACAGCACCAGCCGCACCAGCGGTCGGCCTGGCTTACGTTCGACCAACCGCTGGAACCCGGCCTTTTCGAAGACCCGCGACGAGCCGACGAACAGCCCGATCGAGCGCGAATCCTTCGATAGATCGATCGGGCAGGCTTCGATCAGCCGCGCGCCGTTCTGGCGGGCGAACTCGATGCCGCCCGCGACCAGACGGTGCGACACGCCCCTGCCCCGCGCCTTGGTCCGGATGAAGAAACAGGAGATCGCCCAGACACCCGGATCGCTGGCGTCGGCGGGGTCGATCGGCGCCGACCCCCTGCCCTGGTTGTTCCATTCGGGCACGTCGGCACGCGGGCCGATCTGCATCCAGCCGACCGCCTGGCCACCCTCGAAAGCCAACAGGCCGGGCGGCGGCCCGGCCTCGATCCGCGCCTTGATGTGGTCCTTGTTGCGTTCCCGGTTGCTCGCGCGGCGCGCTGCGGGCGACAGCCGGAAATGTGTGCACCAGCAGCCGTAGCAGGCGCCTTGCCTACCGAAAAGATCTTCGAAATCCGCCCAAAGCTCGGGCACTAGCGGCGCTATGGTCGTATTCATGAGCTCTCTCCCGGCCCACCGCCTTGTCGTGGCGTCCGTCCTGACGTACCATTGCATTTGTTCTCTTTATGTTCGCAGCGATGGCGGCCCCTGTCAACAATCCCGAACACGGTTTTTGCCGCGACTGCCTGAGTTTTCAGCGCAGCGAGGCACGCCGTTGCGAGCGCTGCGGCAGTCCACGGCTCGCCCGCCATCCGGAGCTCTACCGGCTGCGCCTTGCCCATATCGATTGCGACGCGTTCTACGCGGCGGTCGAAAAGCGCGACAACCCGGCGTTGAAGGACCGGCCATTGATCATCGGCGGCGGCAAGCGCGGCGTTGTCTCCACCGCATGCTACATTGCCCGCATCCACGGCGTGCGCTCGGCAATGCCGATGTTCAAGGCGCTCGAAGCCTGCCCGGAAGCGGTGGTCCTGCCGCCGGACATGGAAAAATACGTGCGCGTCGGCCGCGAGGTGCGCGCCATGATGCAGGCGCTGACGCCGCTGGTCGAGCCGCTCTCGATCGACGAGGCCTTTCTCGACCTCGCCGGCACCGAGCGCCTGCATGGCCTGCCGCCTGCGGTGGTGCTGGCGCGCTTCGCACTCGGCGTGGAAAAGGAGATCGGCATCACCGTTTCGGCCGGTCTTTCCTACTGCAAGTTCCTGGCCAAGGTGGCGTCGGACTTCCGCAAGCCGCGCGGCTTTTCGGTGATCGGCGAGGCCGAGTCTATCGGCTTCCTGGCCGAGCAGCCGGTGACGCTGATCTGGGGGGTCGGCAAGGCCTTTGCCGCCACGCTCGAGCGCGACGGCGTCCGCACCATCGGCCAGTTGCAGCGCATGGAACGTGGCGATCTGATGCGCCGCTACGGCGTCATGGGCGACCGGCTCTACCGGCTTTCGCGCGGCGAGGACGACCGTCGCGTCGTTCCCGACCAGGACGCGAAAAGCGTCTCGGCGGAAACCACTTTCGATACCGACATCGCCTCCGTCGACGAACTGGTTTCGGTGCTGAGGGCGCTGTCGGAAAAAGTCTCGGCCCGGCTGAAGAAATCCGGCATTGCCGGACGCACAGTCGTCCTCAAGCTGAAGACCCAGGATTTCAAGATCCGCACGCGCAATCGCCAACTCGGCGATCCGACCCGGCTGGCCGACCGCATCTTTCAGACCGGGCTCGAGCTGCTGCGCAAGGAAGCGGATGGCACGAAATACCGGCTGCTCGGCATTGGCGTCAGCGATCTCTCCGACGATGACCGGGCGGACCCGCCCGACCTGGTCGACGTCCAGTCACGCAAGCGCGCCATGGCCGAAGGCGCCATCGACACGCTGCGCGGCAAGTTCGGCCGCAGGGCGGTGGAAACCGGCTATACCTTCGGCAAGGGCCGCGATGCCCATCCGCCCGAACCGGTCGAGGACTAGTTCCTCTGCACAGAGGTTTTGGTTCTTTGACAGAGCCTGAAAGGGCTGTGGATGGGAGCCTGCCGATCGGGCTGCCAATCTCCAAGGTTGCGATTAGCGATAAGCCACCACGTCTTCGTCATCCCAGGGCGGAGCAGGAGCGAAGCGACGTCGCGGAGACCCTGGGATCCATGCCGTGACGTCAGCCGAAGAATACAGCGGCTCAGAACGGCGCTTGTATCCGCAACTGTGCCAGCTACCCTTCAGCCATGACCGGCTATACCTACATGACCGCGAGCCAGAAGCGCGGCACGATCTACATCGGCGTCACCAACGATCTCGGCCGCCGCATGCCGGAGCACAAATCCGGCCAAGGTTCGCGCTTCACCGGCCGCTACGGCGTGCAGCGCCTGGTCTGGTACGAGGAACATTTCGACATTCGTGACGCCATTCAGCGCGAGAAGTCGCTGAAGCGCTGGCCGCGGCAGTGGAAGATCGAGCTGATCGAGAAGACCAATCCAGAGTGGTTCGAGCTTTTTCGCGGAACGGGGTGGTAGTTCGGTTCTGGTCCGCAGGCGCACTGCCGCGTGGTAACGGCATGGATCCCAGGGTCTGCGCCGCGTCGCTTTGCTCCTTGCTCCGCCCTGGGATGACGAATTGGAGGGATGTTTCAGCCAATCTCCGAAGTTAGCGGTTTGCCACTGAAATTGGCCGCTGACAGAACTATCGACGGTTGCTGCCGATCGGCTTAGCGATTAGCGCAAACGCCCATCGCTTCGTCATCCTGGGGCGGAGCAAGGAGCGAAGCGACGCGGCGCAGACCCCTGGATCCATGCCGCGACATCAGAGCGCTGCCGCGGTGCGGAATTGTGCTCCGCTGCACTCTTCGGCTAAGGTTACCGCATGGATCCCAGGGTCTCCGCGACGGCGCTTCGCTCCTGCTTCGCCCAAGGATGACGAAGTTGGGGAAGTTTCGGCCGATCCCGAATGTTTATGATGGTCCAACGAAACGAACGATGAAATCTTGGCTGCCGATCGGCTTCCAACCCGTCAAGATCGCTGTGCCGGGACTGACTGCTGCCCACCCCGAGCCGTCTTTCGCGTCGGTACTAAGCGTCAGATTTTCACAACCAGACCATGATCCCGAACCGAAGGTCCGCGTACGCGAAAAGTGGAAACCGGTTTTCAAAAAGATCATGATCAAACAAGAAGATCACGTGCGCTGCAGATCGATCCGGGTGGTCACCACACTCTTCCCGGTTTTCGGATCGGTATCGACGACGATCAGCCGCATGCCATTCTCGCCGTTCTTCTCGACCGTCATTTGCGCCCTGCGATCACCATTGACCTCCTTGGCCCAACGGATGCCGAGATTGATTGCGTTGCCGGAGCGGCTGCCGCTCAATTGCGCCGGCCCGGTGCGCGATCCGACATAGGTGCCGGTGTATTTCGTCCCGCTCGATTTGAGATCGGCGCTGATGGCGCGCGTTACCACGATAAGACCGCGGCAGCTGCCGTCGAGCGATAGCGAGCTCGACGTTGCGTCGGAATTGAAATGACAGGAGACATTCACCGTCGGCGCATCGGTGGTCACCTTGACGATGCCTTTGCCGGCGAAATTCCCCTGGAATGAGCGAAGAAAATCCGGATCGTCGGCATGCGCTGCCCCGGCCCCGGCCGTCAGGCAGCCGGCAAGTACAAATCGTGCAAGTGATTTCATCGGACCGCTCCTCGTTGGTATCCAAAACACAGCACGCAAACACCGAGGGACCAACGCTCCCCTCAGCGGCGGGTTCCGGCTTCAACATCACTGTTTGCAACGCTGCACGGCTGGCCCAGTCGAATGCGTCGGCTAGCGGTTGCGATGAAAGCGCCGGCTTGCGACATAGCGCCCATGGCACCCGCACCCTCGATCCCCAAGGCCGCGTTCTGGATGGCGCTGTCGATCGCCTCGTTCCTTGCGATGTCGGTGGCCGGCCGCGCCACGACGGCAGAACTCAACGTCTTCCAGGTGCTCGAGCTGCGCTCGGTGATAGGCTTTTTCATCCTGCTGCCGCTGGTCATGATGTCAGGCGGTTTTCCGGCGATGCGCACCGGGCGTCCGCTGGCCCATATCGCCCGCAACGTCGTCCACTATACCGGCCAGGCTGCCTGGCTCTACGCCCTGACGCTGATCCCGCTTGCGGTGCTGATCTCGATCGAGTTCACGACGCCGATCTGGACCGCGCTGCTGGCGGTCGCTTTCCTCGGCGAAAGGCTGTCCCGGCCACGGCTTGCGGCGATCGTGCTCGGGCTGATCGGCGTGGTGATCATCGTGCGTCCGGGCGTCGGCGCGGTCAATCCGGGACATGTCATCGTGCTGGGAGCCGCGGTCTGCTTCGGCGTCTCGGTGGTCCTCGTCAAATCGCTGACGCGGACGGACAGCGTCGTGCGCATCATCTTCTGGATGCTGATCATCCAGTCGCTGCTTGGCCTCGTCCCGGCGCTTTACGAATGGCGCAACCCGCCGCTTGAGCTCTGGCCGTGGATCCTGCTCATCGCCTTCACCGGCATGTCGTCGCATTTCTGCATGGCCCGCGCACTTGTCTATGCCGATGCGACTGTCATCTCGCCAATGGACTTTTTGCGCGTGCCGCTGTCGGCGGTGATCGGATGGCTGCTCTATCATGAGCAGATCGACGCCTTCACCGCCGGTGGCGCCCTGCTGATCCTTATGGGAAATCTGCTCAACCTGCAGCGGAGGGCACCGCAACCGGCGGAGATCGCCGCTTCATAAGCGTGCGCTAACTCTTAGACCAGTTCCACCTCGACCACGCCCGGCACCGCCCGCATCGCCGACGCGATCTGAGGCGATACGCGGTAGCGGTTAGGCAACTCGATCTCGACCTCGCCCTCGCCGCCTTCCTTGATGACGATGATGCTCACCTGACTGTCGCCACGCTGGCCAAGCCGCGATTGGATTGTCGATGCCGGTGCGTCATTTCTGACGAAGATGCGCAACGCTTTCTGGATACGGCTTGCCTCTTCCTCCAACGACTGCACGGTCTGGATGCGCAGATTGACGCCTTCAGGCCTGTCCTCGGCCGAAACGGTGATCACCACCGAGCGGCCGGGTTCGAGCAAGTCGCGGTATTGCGCCAGCCCCTCGGAAAACAGCACCGCTTCATACTGGCCGGACGTGTCGGAGAACTGCACGACGCCCATCTTGTTGCCGGTGCGCGTCTTGCGCTCCTGCTTGGTGGTCACCGTGCCGGCGAGCCGGCCGGCGGCAGCACCGCGTTTGACGGCGGCCGAAAACTCGCCCCAGGTCTGCACCCGCATTTTCTGCAGCGCCGCCTTGTATTCGTCGAGCGGATGCGCGGAGAGATAGAACCCGACCACCTGGAATTCACGGTGCAGGCGGTCGGCGGCGAGCCAGGGATCGGTCGCCGGCAAGTTGAGCGCCTGCGACTGTGCGCCGAGCGAGGCGCCAAAGATGTCATGCTGGCCGGTGACGGCATTCTGCTGCGCCAGCGACGCCAGCCCCATCATCCGCTCGACGCCGGCCATCATCGCCGCGCGGTCATGACCAAAGCAGTCGAGCGCGCCGGCCATGATCAGGCTTTCGAAGACGCGCTTGCCGACGATCTTCGGATCGACCCTTTCACAGAAATCGGCGAGGCTCTTGAAGGGTTTTTCGCCGCGCGTGGCGACGATGTGCTCGACCGCCGCGTCGCCGACGCCCTTGAGCGCGGCCAGCGAATAGAAGATGCGGTTCTCGCCGACCTCGAAATCCCGGAACGACGTCATGACCGACGGCGCCACCACCTCGATGCCGAGGCGCAGCGCATCCTGGCGGAAATCGGCGAGCTTGTCCGTATTGCCCATGTCGAGCGTCATCGATGCCGCCAGGAATTCGACGGGGTAATGCGCCTTCAGATAGGCGGTCTGGTAGGAGACGACGGCATAGGCGGCGGCATGCGATTTGTTGAAACCGTAGTCGGCAAACTTTGCCAGCAGGTCGAAGATGAAGTCGGCTTGCGGCTTGCCGACGCCGCGCTCGACCGCGCCCGAAACAAAGCGCTCGCGCTGCTTGTCCATCTCGGCGCGGATCTTCTTGCCCATGGCGCGGCGCAGCAGATCGGCTTCGCCCAGCGAATAGCCGGAGAGCTCCTGCGCGATCTGCATCACCTGTTCCTGGTAGACGATGACGCCTTGCGTCTCCTTGACGAGATGGTCGATCTTCGGGTGGATCGACGCCATCTCCTCCTCGCCGTGCTTTCTGGCGTTGTAGGTCGGTATGTTCTCCATCGGCCCCGGCCGGTAGAGCGCGACCAGCGCGATAATGTCCTCGATACAGTCGGGCCGCATGCCGATCAGCGCCTTGCGCATGCCGGCACTTTCCACCTGGAACACGCCGACCACCTCGCCGCGCGACAGCATGGCGTAGGTTTCGGGGTCGTCGAGCGGAATGTGGGCAAGATCGATCTCGATGCCGCGGCGGCGGATCAGCTTGACGGCCCTGTCCAGCACCGTCAGCGTCTTCAGGCCAAGGAAGTCGAATTTCACCAGCCCGGCCTGCTCGACATATTTCATGTTGAACTGCGTGACCGGCATGTCCGAGCGCGGATCGCGGTACATCGGCACCAGCTCCGACAGCGGCCGGTCGCCGATGACGATGCCGGCGGCGTGCGTCGAGGCGTGCCGATAAAGACCTTCCAGTTTCTGCGCCGTATCGAGCAGCGTCTGCACGATCGGCTCACGCTCCGCCTCTTCGGCAAAGCGCGGCTCGTTGGCGATGGCGTCGGCGAGCTTGACCGGATTGGCCGGGTTCGACGGCACCATCTTGCTCAGCTTGTCGACCTGCCCGTAAGGCATTTGCAGCACGCGGCCGACGTCGCGCAGCACCGCGCGCGCCTGCAGCGTGCCGAAGGTGATGATCTGGCCAACCTGGTCGCGGCCGTATTTCTGTTGGACGTAGCGGATGACTTCCTCGCGCCGGTCCTGGCAGAAGTCGATGTCGAAGTCGGGCATCGACACGCGGTCGGGATTGAGGAAGCGCTCGAACAGCAGCGAAAAACGCAGTGGGTCGATGTCGGTGATGGTCGTGGCATAGGCGACCAGCGAGCCGGCGCCCGAACCGCGGCCCGG
Source organism: Mesorhizobium sp. M0800 (assembly GCF_040320095.1). Taxonomy (NCBI): domain Bacteria; kingdom Pseudomonadati; phylum Pseudomonadota; class Alphaproteobacteria; order Hyphomicrobiales; family Phyllobacteriaceae; genus Mesorhizobium; species Mesorhizobium sp. M0800. The sequence continues at coordinate 4,111 of NZ_JAMYOZ010000027.1, read as the reverse complement.
GCCGACCGGGATCCCTTGTGCCTTGGCCCATTTGATGAAGTCGGCAACGATCAGGAAATAGCCCGGATATTTCATCTTCTCGATGACGCCGAGCTCGAAATCCAGCCTTTCGCGATATTGCTCGACCGTGTAGCCCGGCGTCGGCCCGTGCGCCGCCAGCCGCGCCTCCAGCCCTTCATGCGCCTGCCTGGCAAGCTCCTGCGCCTCCGCCTTGACCGCAGCATCGGCGTCGGCGACATCGCGGCCGGCAAAGCGCGGCAGAATCGGATTGCGGGTCTTCGGGTAATACGAGCAGCGCAGCGCGATCTCGACGGTGTTGTCGATTGCTTCCGGCAGGTCGGCGAACAGCCTCGCCATATCGGCCTGGCTTCTCAGGAAGTGGTCGGGCGAAAGGCGGCGGCGATTGTCGGCCGCAACCACGGAACCTTCGGCGATGGCGATCAGGGCGTCATGCGCCTCATAGTCTTCACGAGAGAAGAAAAACGCCTCGTTGGTGGCAACCAGCGGCAGATCGTGGCGGTAGGCGAGATCGACCGACGACTGCTCGATGGCGCGGTCGTAGCCGGACACGCGCTCAAGCTCGACATAGAGCCGGTCGCCGAACAGGCCCTTGAGCGCCGAGAGCCGGGTCTCGGCGAGTTCGCGGCGATCCTGTTTCAAGGCAGTGCCGATCGGACCGCGCGGCCCGCCCGTAAGGCAGATCAGACCGTCGGTGTGGCCCTGCAGCATCTCGCTCGTCAGATGCACCGCTTCGCCGGGCGGTGTCTCGAGGTAGACGCGGCTGACCAGCCTGACCAGATTGCCGTAGCCGGCCTCGGTTGCGGCGATCAGGACGACCGGCCGCATCTCCGGTCCTTGCCGCCTGCGGTCGCGCTGGCTGTCGCTCGCCTCGCCGGAAAAGGCGAGGTCGATCTGGCAGCCGATGATCGGCTGGATGCCGTCCTTTACCGCCTTCTGGGCGAATTCCAGCGCGCCGAACAGATTGTTGGTGTCGGTGACGGCGATTGCCGGGCATTCGTCCTGCACCGCATGGCCGACGATCTTGCCGAGCTGCAAGGCACCTTCGAGCAGCGAATAGGCCGAATGCACGCGCAGATGAATGAACCGACGCGCCGCCGCCTCCGCCCGCGACGCCTTTGCATAGGCCTCGCGCAGCAAGGGATGGCGTGGAAGTCTCTCATCCGCCATGGTTTTTTCGCGCCGCCTCACAAGGACTCAGTCGATGAAGATGTATTGTCCGGCACCGGGTAACATGAGTCCAGCGGGAGTGATTGGAGCTTTGTGAACTTAGCAATCGCTTCCGCCGGCAGAAAGGCGCTGCCACCGAAGCTGCCAATCTCCCCCCTCGTGGGGGAGATGTCCGGCAGGACAGAGAGGGGCGCTGTCCCGCCGACGTCAGGCTGCAAATAAAAACCCGCCACTGCGGGCGGGTCGCTGGAGCCAATTAGCACCATACTCGAATTAGTAGCATAGCTGCCGGCACAAAGCAAGAACAAAATACGTTGTGACGGCAAAAAAGTGCGAATTCCTCACGGCCTCGCCTTGTCCCTCCTCAAGCGAGCATGCTCAACCAATTGCAAAGTCGCGTTCCTTCGCGCCCCCCTCTGTCCTGCCGGACATCTCCCCCTCTAGTGGGGAGATTGGCCATCATCTCGGCTTTCGCCAATTTCCAACGTTGCAGGAGCGAGCGAGGCGCCGAGGCTGCCAATCTCCCCCCTGGAGGGGGAGATGTCCGGCAGGACAGAGGGGGGCGCTGTCCCGCCAACTGCTGACGGGCGTCGAGGGCGGGTTTCAGCCTCACGCGAATTCCATGATCACCGCATCGACGGCAAGGCTGTCGCCTGGCCTGGCGTTGAGCTTCGAGACGATGAGATCGCGCTCGGCGCGCAACACGTTTTCCATCTTCATCGCCTCGACCACGGCCAGCGTCTCGCCGGCCTTGACCTCCTGCCCCTCGGCAACGGCGATCGATACGACGAGGCCGGGCATCGGGCAAAGCAGCATCTTCGAGGTATCCGGCGCCACGTTTTCCGGCATCAGCCGTTCGAGCTCGGCGGTGCGCGGCAGCATGGCGCGCGCCGTCACCGACATGCCTTTCCAGGCGATGCGGAACCCGTTCAGCACCGGCCTGACTTGCGCCGCGACCTTGCGGCCGCCGACTGTGCCGCGCCAGATGAGATCGCCCGGCCGCCAGTCGCATGCCACCGTCAGCGGTTTGCCGCCGTCGATTGTGAGGTCGAGCTCCATCGGAATGGAAATCATGCCTTCGACGATGGCAACCGAAAGATAATCCCGGCCGATCTTCACCACCCAATCGCGTTTCAAGGCACCCGAATGCGGCGCCAGCCGCCCGCCCAGCCGGTCGAGCCGGTCGCGGCGCAGCAGTTCGACCGCGGTTGCGATCGCGGCCAGCACCGCGTTTTCTTCGCTGTTCGGCACAATGGGCGCGAAGCCGTCGGGATACTCCTCGGCGATGAACGCCGTCGATAGCCGCCCTTCCCGCCAGCGCCGATGCTGCATCAGCGCCGCCAGGAACGGTATGTTGTGCTCGATGCCATCGACGACGAAACTGTCCAGCGCTTCCGACATCGCGTCGATCGCCGCCAGCCGTGTCGGCGCCCAGGTGCACAGCTTGGCGACCATCGGGTCGTAGAACATCGAGATTTCCGAGCCTTCGGTGACGCCGGTATCGTTGCGGATAACGACCTCGCCGAATTTTCCCTCTTCCGGCGGCCGGTATTTCATCAGCCTGCCGATCGACGGCAGAAAGTTGCGATACGGATCTTCGGCATAGAGGCGGCTTTCCACCGCCCAGCCGTTCAGCTTGACGTCGCTCTGCTTGATGGCGAGCTTTTCGCCGGCCGCCACGCGGATCATCTGCTCGACCAGGTCGATGCCGGTGACGAGCTCTGTCACCGGATGCTCGACCTGCAGTCGCGTGTTCATTTCCAGGAAATAGAAGTTTTTGTCGCTGTCGACGATGAACTCGACCGTGCCGGCGCTCTGGTAGTCGACGGCCTTGGCCAGCGCCACCGACTGCTCGCCCATGGCTTTGCGGGTCTTGGCGTCGAGGAACGGCGACGGCGCCTCCTCCACGACCTTCTGGTTGCGGCGCTGGATCGAGCATTCGCGCTCGCCGAGATAGAGCGTGTTGCCATGCGCGTCGGCGAGCACCTGGATTTCGATATGGCGCGGATCGACGATGAATTTTTCGATGAAGACGCGGTCATCGCCGAACGAGCTTTTGGCCTCCGACCGCGCCCGGTCGAAGCCGTCGCGCACCTCTGCCTTGCTCCAGGCGATGCGCATGCCCTTGCCGCCGCCGCCGGCCGAAGCCTTGATCATCACGGGATAGCCGATTTCGCCGGCTATTCTTTCGGCATGGGCGGCGCTTTCGACGACGCCGAGCCAGCCGGGCACCGTCGACACCTTGGCCGCGTTGGCGAACTTCTTCGATTCGATCTTGTCGCCCATCGCCTTGATGGCCTTGGGCTTCGGGCCGATGAAGACGATGCCTTGCTGCTCCAGCGCTTCGCAGAAGGATGCCCGCTCGGACAGGAAACCGTAGCCGGGATGCACGGCCTCTGCTCCTGTCGCCTTGCAGGCGGCGATGATCTTTTCCGCGACCAGATAACTTTGCGCAGCCGGCGAAGGCCCGATATGCACCGCCTCGTCGGCCATTTCGACATGCACGGCGTCGCGGTCGGCGTCGGAATAGACCGCGACGGTGGCGATGCCCATCTTGCGCGCCGTCTTGATCACGCGGCAGGCGATCTCGCCACGGTTGGCGACCAGGATCTTTGTGAACATGCAGGCCTCGTCCCTCGGCTGCCCTTCTTTTACGGGCTTCCCGTTTTATGGGCTTCAGGGGGCCGGTCAAGGCAAAGTCGGAGCCTATCCCGCATGCAAATCGGCGGGCGCCGACGAAAATCCGGGGTCAGAACGTCGCTTCGTGCATAGCGCAGAGCTGAATGGTAAGTTAAATCTAACCTGGATTGCAGACTGCCTTGGGAGGATTGCCTGATGAAAACGCGCGCCGCTGTCGCCGTCGCCGCCGGAAAGCCGCTGCAGATCATGGAGGTCGACCTCGAAGGTCCGCGTGATGGCGAGG
>NZ_JAMYOZ010000026.1:0-95760 GCF_040320095.1 Mesorhizobium sp. M0800 | reverse complement strand
AGTTGTCTGCGTGCGCGCCGGGGTGTGGGGGGTTTGGGTGTTGTTTTACTTTGTTGTCGGCAGCCCCGCGGTTCTCGGCGCGGATGGTGGCGGCGCTCCAAAGAGGGGGGTGTTCAAGCGCCTGCCGCAAAATTCGCCTTCCGCGCAGCCACCTTCGGCAACGTCACCGTGGCACTCGCACCTGACCGCGGGCGCTCAGCCGACCGCCGCGCCGACTATCACGACCCGACGCTGCCGCCGCGCCATGCGCTGGTCGCCTTTGGCCTCTGGCTGCGCAAGTCGCTCGGCATCCATGCAATTGTCCATGTCGGCGCCCACGGCACGCTGGAGTGGCTGCCCGGCAAGACCGTGGCGCTCAGCGAAAACTGCTTTCCCGAGATAGTCACCGGTCCCCTGCCCGTCATCTATCCCTTCATCGTCTCCAACCCGGGAGAGGCAGCGCAGGCCAAGCGGCGCATTGCCGCCGTCACGCTCGGCCATCTGCCGCCGCCGCTGACCGGCGCCGGACTGGACGAAAACCAGCACAGGCTTGAACGACTGGTTGACGAATATGCCCAGGCCGACGGGCTCGACCGCCGCCGCCGCGACCGCCTGGCGAAGCTGATCGTCGAGACGGCGGAAAAGACCGGCCTCGCCTCAGAGGCAGGCGTCGCCAGGACCGACGCAGCCGACGAGGCTTTGCGCCGCATCGACGCCTGGCTCTGCGATCTCAAGGATTTCGCCATCAAGGACGGCCTGCACATTTACGGCCGCTTGCCGGAAGGCGAGGCTGATCCGGTACGGCGGCAAAGTGCGGCAGCTGAAAAAACCGCGCTGCTTGCCGCCCTCGACGGCCGCCACGTCGCTGCCGGTCCGGCCGGTGCGCCGGCGCGTGGCCGGAGCGATGTGCTGCCCACCGGCCGCAATTTGTTTACCGCCGACCCGCGCACCATGCCGACGCCGACCGCCTATGATCTGGGCAAGATGGCAGCGGAAGAAGTGGTCCGCAGCTACATGCAATCGCATGGCGACTGGCCGCGCTCGCTGGTCATCGACCTGTGGGGCTCGGCCTCGCTGCGCACCGGCGGTGAGGAGATCGCGCAAGGCCTGGCGCTGATGGGCTGCCGGCCGCAATGGGATTCCGCCACCGGCCGCATCACCGGCATAGATGTGCTGCCGCCGGCAACACTCGGCCGTCCGCGCGTCGATGTCACCTGGCGCATATCGGGCCTGTTCCGCGACATGTTCCCGACCCAGATCGCGCTGATCGACGCCGCGGCCAACGCGGTGGCGACCCGCGACGAGGACGATTCGGAAAACCCGCTCGCCGCTAGGACCCGCATCGACGGCAAGATCAGCCCGCGTATTTTCGGCACCTCGCCGGGCACTTACGGCGCGGGCGTCGAGGACTTGTTGTCGAGCGGCGACTGGGCAGCGCGCGAAGAGATCGGCCGCACCTATCTCGCCGGCACCTCGCACGCCTATGGCGGCTCCGAGGGCAAAGGCATTTCGGCGCCCGGCGCGTTCGAGGATCGCCTCGCCGAGGCCGACCTTCTGGTTCATACCGGCGACGACCCCGGCCGCGACATCCTCGAAGGCTCGGCCGACGTCGCCTTCATCGGCGGCTTTTCGGCAGCACTTGCCGCGCTCGGCAAAAACGCCGACGTGATCGTGCTCGACACCACGGACCCGCAAAGACCGAAGCCGCGCTCGATCAGTGAGGCCGTGTCGCGCGTCGTGCGGGCACGCGCCGTCAATCCGCGCTTCATCGCCGGCCAGATGCGTCATGGCCCGCGCGGCGCCTCGGAATTCGCCGAGACGATCGACCGGCTTGTCGGCTTTGCTGAGACTACCCATGCCATATCGGGCACGCTGATCGAGGCGGTGCACGACGCCTATCTTGGCGACCCTGTGGTGCGCGCCTTCATCCTGCGCGAGAACCCGGCGGCGGCAAAGGTGATTGCCGAGCGTTTGCTGTCGGCACGGCGGCGCGGGCTCTGGCATCCGCTGCGCAATTCGATCGATGACGATCTCGCCGCACTGATTGCCGAAGCGCAAGCTCTGGGAGTGGCGGCATGAACGCTTTCTCGCGCCGTGGCGCCTGCCCCGCTTTGTCGGCGCCGATGCAGACCGGCGACGGGCTGCTGGTGCGGCTCAATCCGGTCGCTGGAGGACTGTTGCCGAAGTCGTTGATCGGACTCTGCGAATCCGCCTTGCGCCATGGCAACGGCATCATGGAAGTGACCGCCCGCGGCAGCCTGCAGATCCGCGGCCTGACGCCGGCAAGCGCGCGGCTGCTGGCGATGGAGGTCGATGCGCTGGGCATCGCGGTGCGCACCGGCGTGCCGGTAGAGACCGGCCCGCTGGCCGGGCTCGACCTGGAGGAGATAGCCGACCCGCGCCCGATGGCGGAGCGGATTCGGGCGGCAATTGAGGACGCCGGTGTTACGCAACGCCTTGGCCCGAAGGTTTCGGTGATCGTCGACGGCGGCGGGCAGCTGACAATGGATGCAGTTACGGCCGATGTCAGGCTGGTCGGGGTGCGGGCCGCCGACGGAATTAAGTGGCGGGTATCGCTCGCCGGAGATGCGCAGAGTGCCACGCCGCTGGCGATGTCCGAGGAAGATGCGGCTTGTGACATCGCCGTCGCCATTCTCAGGATGGTTGCCGAAAAGGGCCGCGATGCCCATGCGCGGGATTTGACGGCGAGGCAGCTGAGATCTCTCGCAAGTTGGCGATCCGTCGCGCCCCCCTCTGTCCTGCCGGACATCTCCCCCACAAGGGGGGAGATCGGCAGCTTCGCCGGCGGCTTCCCCCCAGCACCTTCGGCGATTGGCGAAATCGGAGACGAAGGCGCAATCTCCCCCCTAGAGGGGGAGATGTCCGGCAGGACAGAGGGGGGCGCGAAGGATCGCCGGCCCATCGGAGTTTTCGATCTGGCAGCCGGCAGTACCTCCCTCGGCATCGGCCTGCCGTTCGGCAGCATACCAGCGCAAAAACTTATCGATCTCACCCAATACGCCCTCACCCTCGGCACCACCGAAATCCGCCTGGCGCCGGATCGCGCGCTGCTTTTGCTTGGCCTCTCCCCAGCCGCATGTCTTTCACTCCAGAAAACCGCCGCAGCCCTCGGCTTCGTCACCGACGCAGCCGATCCGCGCACCAGGATCGCCGCCTGCCCCGGCGCACCCGCCTGCGCCTCCGGCCGCATCGCGACACGCGACATCGCCGAGACCATCGCCATGGAAAACCGCGATATCCTCGATTCCTCGCTGACGCTGCACATCTCCGGCTGCGCCAAGGGTTGCGCCCATCCCGGTCCGGCGGCGCTGACCCTGGTCGGTGGCGAAAACGGAGCCGGACTTGTCGTGGACGGGACGGCAAAGGCATTGCCCGCCGGATACAGGCCGGGCTACGACGCCGCGCACAGCATCGGCCGCATTGCAGCGGCGATCCGCAGCGCACGACATTCCGGCGAAACTGCTGCCGCCTGCCTGGCAAGGCTCGGCGCGGCCGGCATCACCGAAATCTACCGACAGGAATGAGCATGCCCGCCCAGAACGCCTACGACTACATCCATGATGGCACGGCGATCTACGAGCGCTCCTTCGCCATTATCCGCGCCGAGGCCGACCTGTCGCGCTTTTCCGAAGCCGAGGCCGAAATCGCTATCCGCATGATCCACGCCTGCGGCCAGGTCGAGGCCGCACAACACTTCGTTTTCTCGAGCGATTTCGTCGCCGCCGCGCGCACGGCGTTGGGGGCCGGCGCGCCGATCTTCTGCGACGCCCAGATGGTCTCGCACGGCGTCACGCGCGCCCGGCTGCCGGCCGGCAATGAGGTGATCTGCACGCTGCGCGATCCGCGGACCGCCGACATCGCGAAAAAGATCGGCAACACCCGCTCGGCCGCGGCGATCGACCTGTGGGGCGAGCGCATGGCCGGTTCGGTCGTCGCCATCGGCAATGCGCCGACAGCCCTTTTCTACCTGCTGGAAAAGCTGCGTGACGGCGCCCCGAAGCCGGCGGCGATCATCGGCATGCCGGTCGGGTTTGTCGGCGCCGCTGAATCGAAGGATGCGCTGGCCGAAAATTCCTATGGCGTGCCTTACGCCATCGTGCGCGGCCGGCTGGGCGGCAGCGCCATGACCGCCGCCGCACTCAATGCATTGGCGAGGCCGGGCCTATGAATGCGATTGCAAAAGGCAAGCTTGTCGGCGTCGGCACCGGACCCGGCGACCCGGAACTCTTGACGCTGAAGGCAGTGCGCGCGCTGGCCGAGGCCGATGTCGTCGCGCATTTCGCCAAGCGCGGCAACAACAGCAACGCCCGGGCCATCGTCGAAACCCATTTTCGCCCCAATTTGATCGAACTGCCGCTGCTCTATCCGGTGACGACCGAAATCGACAAGGATCACAGCGATTACCGCTCGCAGATAACCGATTTCTATGAACAGTCGGCCGAAAAGGTCGCCGAGCACCTCAGCGCCGGCAGGATGGTCGCGGTGCTCTCGGAGGGCGACCCGCTTTTCTACGGCTCCTACATGCATCTTCATGTCCGGCTGGCGCCCCGCTTTCCGAGCGAAGTCATTCCCGGCGTCACCGCCATGTCCGGCTGCTGGTCGGCGACCGGCCTGCCTATCGTCCAGGGCGACGACGTGCTGACGGTGCTGCCGGGCACCATGAGCGAATTCGAGCTGACGCGTCGCCTCGCCGACACCGGCGCTGCGGTGATCATGAAGGTCGGCCGCAACCTGCCCAAGATCAGGCGCGCGCTGGAGGCAACCGACAAGCTGGCGCGGGCCATCTATGTCGAGCGCGGCACCATGCCGGGCGGCGTCTCGATGCGGCTGGCCGATAAAAAGGACGACCAGGCGCCTTATTTCGCCATCGTGCTGGTGGCCGGCTGGTCGGGCCGGCCAAGCGCATTGAAAGCCGAAGCATGAGCGGCCGCCTCACTGTCATCGGCCTCGGGCCCGGCAACGCCGACCAGGTGACGCCGGAAGCCAGCCGCGCCGTTGCCGAGGCGAAATTCTTCTTTGGCTACAAGCCTTATCTTGACCGGCTCGACTTGCGCCCCGACCAGATTCGCGTCGCCTCCGACAATCGCGAGGAACTTGCGCGTTCAAGGGACGCGCTGCTGAGGGCCGCTGAAGGCCACGAGGTCGCCGTCGTGTCGGGCGGCGATCCGGGCGTCTTCGCCATGGCGGCGGCTGTCTGCGAGGCGATCGAGGCGGGCCCACCCGAATGGCGCGCGGTCGACATCGCCATCGTGCCCGGTATCACCGCCATGCTCGCCGTCGCCGCCCGCATCGGCGCGCCGCTCGGCCATGATTTCTGCGCCATCTCGCTGTCCGACAATCTGAAGCCGTGGGACCTGATCGAGCTACGCCTGCTGGCCGCGGCGGGCGCCGGCTTCGTCATCGCGCTCTACAATCCGATCAGCAAGGCACGCCCCTGGCAGCTTGGCCGCGCCTTCGAGTGCCTGACGGCGATCCTGCCCGGCACCACGCCGGTGATCTTCGGCCGTGCCGCCGGCCGTCCCGACGAGCGCATCGAGGTTTTTCTGCTGGCCGACGCCGATGCCGCGAAGGCCGACATGGCCACCTGCATCATCATCGGTTCACCGGAAACCAGGATTATCAAGCGCGGTGAAAAACCAGCGCTGGTCTACACGCCGCGTTCGGCAGCGGGCCCAAGAACATGACCGACCAGAAAATGATCGACCATCGCGGCAAGAGATTCGACGGTCTCAGCCGACGTGACGTCCGGCAGCGCCGGCCTGCGGATCATCACCACCTCGATTCCCAGCGCTCGCGCCGCCGCGATCTTGCCGTAGGTCGCCTCGCCGCCGCTGTTTTTGGAAACAACGACTTCGATGTGGTGTTGCAGAAGCAGTGCATGTTCGTCGACTTCCCGAAACGGCCCGCGCGCCAAGAGATAGGTCGCGTCGGGCACAGCGAGCCTGGGCTCGACCGGGTCGACACTGCGGATGAGATAATGATGCTGGAGAGCTGCCTCGAAGGCGGCGACCTCCTGCCGCCCGAGTGCCAGGAACACGCGGCGCGGCACCGATCCCAGGGCCGTCACCGCGCTGGCAACACTATCGACCAACCTCCAGTGGTCACCTTCGGCTGGGTCCCAGCCCGGACGCCTGAGCGCAACGATAGTCACGCCGGTCATGCGCGCTGCTTCCGCCGCATTGGCGGAGATTCGCGCCGCATAGGGATGCGTGGCGTCGATCAGCAAATCGATCTGGTTCTGGCGGAGATACGCCGCCAGCCCGCCGGCACCCCCGAAGCCGCCGACCCGCACCGGCACCCCCTGCGCGGCCGGGCTTTCGGTGCGGCCGGCCAGCGACAGCATGACCGAAATATCCGCGCGCGCGGCCAGCTTTCCGGCCAGTTGCCGGGCTTCGGTGGTTCCGCCGAGGATCAGAATGCGGTGGGTCATCATGCCTGCTGAAGCTCCGCGCGGCGCCAAGCTCACCTCAAAGTGGCTCACGATCATCGGCATCGGCGAGGACGGTGTAGCGGGTCTCGGCGACGAGGCCAAGCGGTTGATCGCGGAGGCCGAATTCGCCTTCGGCGGCAAGCGCCACCTTGCCCTCGTCGCGTCGCTCGCCAAAGGTGAAGCGCGCGCCTGGCCGACACCTTTCGATCCCGAGCTGCGCGACGTGCTGGCGCTGTCCGGCAGACGCGTCTGCGTGCTGGCCTCCGGCGATCCCTTCTACCACGGTGTCGGCGTCACCCTCGCCCGCAAGGTCGCGGCGGAGGATATGCGGGTGATCCCCGCGCCCTCGGCCTTTTCGCTGGCCGCCTCACGCCTGGGTTGGGCGCTGCAGGACGTCGAGACCATTTCGCTGCATGGCCGCTCGCTCGACCTGATCCGGCCGTTGCTGCATCCTTGCACCCGCATTCTCGCGCTGACCTCGGACAGCGATGCACCGGGAGCGATTGCCCGTCTCATGACCGAACTTGGCTTCGGCGCTTCGCGGTTGACGGTGCTGGAGGCGCTGGGTGGGCCGAACGAAAGGCTGCGCTCGGCGAGCGCCGGCACTTTCGACCTCGAAAAGATCAACCCGCTCAACGTGCTCGTGATCGAAGTTGAATCGACTTCGCAAGCACGCATCCTGCCGCTGACACCGGGACTTGCCGATCATTTGTTCGAGCATGACGGCCAGATCACCAAGCGCGAAGTGCGCGCCGTCACCCTGTCCGCTCTCGCGCCAAGGCGCGGCGAACTGCTGTGGGATATCGGCGCCGGATCGGGCTCCATCGGCATCGAATGGATGCTGGCCCATCCATCCATGCGTGCCATCGCCGTTGAGGCCGATCCGGCCCGCGCCGCGCGCATCCGACGCAACGCCGCGGCTTGCGGCGTTCCCGGTCTCACCGTCGTCGAAGGTTCGGCACCGCATGCGCTTGCCGGGCTGGAGACGCCCGCGGCGATCTTCATCGGCGGCGGCGGCAGCGATGCCGGCGTGCTGGAGGGAGCCATCGATGCCTTGCCTGCCGGCGGCCGCCTCGTCGCCAATGCGGTGACCCTGGAGATGGAGGCGCTGCTGCTTTCCCGTCACGCCGCGCACGGCGGCCAGCTCACCCGCATTGCTATATCCCGTGCTTCGCCGGTTGGTTCGATGCAGGCCTGGCGGCCGGCTATGCCGGTCACTCAATGGAGCTGGGTGAAGCCATGATGGTCGCGGGCATCGGCAGCCGCAAAGGCGTCAGCGCGCGCGACGTGCTTGCCGCGGTAGAAACCGCCCTGGAGGCGCACGGGCTTGCCCTGCCGGCGCTGTCAGCCCTCGCGACCGCGTCTCTCAAGCAGGATGAGGCGGCAATCTTCGACGCCGGACGCGAACTCCGCCTTCCGGTAATCGTTGTCGGGCAGGACGAACTCAAAGCCGCATCTACGACCAGCCGTTCCGACCTATCGCAGGAGCATGCCGGCACGCCGTCGGTTTCCGAAGCCTCGGCGCTTGCCGCCGCCGGCAAAGGCGCAAAACTGCTCGGGCCGCGCACCGTGCTCGGTGCTGTCACCTGCGCCATCGCCATCAGCGGAGATGCGGCATGACCGTTCATTTCATCGGTGCCGGCCCGGGTGCTGCCGACCTCATCACCTTGCGCGGCAGCCGCCTGCTCGGCAGTTGTCCCGTCTGCCTCTATGCCGGATCGATCGTCGCGCCGGAGCTGTTGCAGCACTGCGCGCCCGGAACGAGGTTGATCGACACCGCGCCGATGTCGCTCGACGAGATCGAGGCCGAATATCTGGCCGCCCACGCGGCCGGCAATGATGTCGCCCGCCTGCATTCCGGCGATCTTTCGGTGTGGAGCGCCGTTGCCGAGCAGATCCGCCGGCTGGAAAAGCACGGCATTCCTTACACGCTGACGCCGGGCGTGCCGTCCTTCGCCGCTGCGGCGGCAGCGCTGCGCCGCGAGCTGACCATTCCGGAAGTCGCGCAAAGCCTGGTGCTGACCCGCATCTCCGGCCGCGCCTCGAAAATGCCTCCCGGCGAAACCCTGGTCGGCTTCGGCCGCACCGGCGCCACGCTGGCCATCCACCTCGCCATCCACGCTGTCGACCGGATCGTCGCCGAACTGACGCCGTTCTATGGCGCCGATTGCCCGGTGGCGGTCGTCTTCCGTGCTTCCTGGCCGGACGAGCGCGTGCTGACCGGCACGCTGGCCACCATCGAGGCGCAACTGGCCGCCGATCCGATGGAACGCACGGCAATCATCTTCGTCGGCCGCTCGCTGGCGGCGGAGGGTTTTGGCGAAAGTTCACTGTACGACGCGCACTACCAGCGACGCTTTCGCGGACGGGACGGATTGTGAGCGGCAGCAATAGAAACACTACGGTCGAGCAGGCGCTCACCCGGCTCAACTTCAAGCCGCGCCAGCTTGAGCCCGGGCATGTCTGGCTGGCCGGCGCCGGCCCTGGCGATCCCGGCTGCCTGACGCTGGAAGTGCTGGCCGCCCTCGGACAGTGCGACGCGCTGGTTTATGACGCGCTGGTCTCGCCGGAAGTCGTCGCCGTCGCCGAGGGCGCGGAACTGTTCTATGCCGGCAAACGCGGCGGCAAGCCATCGATGAAGCAGGACGACATCACAGCTCTGCTGGTCCGGCTGGCGCGCGCGGGCCGGCGCGTCGTCAGGCTGAAGGGCGGCGACCCCTATATTTTCGGGCGTGGCGGCGAAGAGGCGCTGGCGTTGGCCGGGGAAACTATCCCGTTCCGCATCCTGCCTGGCCTGACGTCCGGCCTCAGCGCGCTGGCCGCGACCGGCATTCCCGGCACCATGCGCGGCATCAACAAGGCGCTGATCCTGGCGACCGGCCATGCCGCCGGCACCGATGACGATCTCGACTGGGCGGCAATCGCCCGCACCGGCCAGCCGGTGGTCATCTATATGGGCATGGCCAATCTGCCGCTGATCGCCGCTTCGTTGCTAGAGGGCGGCCTGCCGTCTTCGATGCCCGCCGCGGTCATCGTTGCCGCGACGACGCCGCAGGAGCGTATCGTCGTCGCCACGCTCGCCACGATTGCGGAGGAAACGGCCGCAGCCGGCTTGACCTCGCCGGCGCTGATCGTCGTCGGCGGCATCGTCGGGATGCGCGCGGCACTGGCGGGTGAGCCATGACCCGCGCCATCATCATCGGCGCGCCGCGCTCGGGCTCGGGCAAGACCAGCGTCACCATCGGCATTTTGCGCGCACTTGCCCGGCGCGGCCTGAAAGTGCGCGGCGCCAAATCCGGCCCGGACTATATCGATCCTGGCTTCCACACCGCAGCCACTGGCCTGTCCGGTGTCAATCTCGACAGCTGGGCAATGCCGCCCGCCCTGCTCAACGCACTGGCCGGCGAAGCGACCGAAGATGCCGATTTTATCTTTCTCGAAAGCGCCATGGGCCTGTTCGACGGGATTCCGGCTGCTCCAGGACGATCCGGCTCGGCTGCCGATCTTGCCCGGCTCTATGGCCTGCCGGTGCTGCTGGTGCTCGACGTCTCCGGACAGTCGACCACGGCGGCGGCCGTCGCCAAGGGTTTTGCCACCTATGATCCGGATGTACGCATGGCCGGGGTAGTGCTCAACCGGCTGGGCAGCGAACGCCACCGCCGGCTATGCGGCGATGCCATCGAAGCACTCGGCCTGCCTGTCGTCGGCGCTATCCTGCGCGATCCCTCGCTCAACCTGCCCGAGCGCCATCTCGGCCTCGTCCAGGCCGGCGAATATGAGAATCTGATGGCGCATCTCGACCGGCTGGCCGACATGGTCGAGCGCTCGCTCGACCTCGACGCCATCATGGCGCTGGCGGCGCCATTCACGCCTGCGCCGGGCAATTTCGGCGACGCGCTGCCGCCGTCCGGCCAGCGCATTGCACTCGCGGAGGACGCCGCCTTCACCTTCCTCTATCCGCATGTCGCCATGCATTGGCGCAAGGCCGGCGCCGAGATCGTTCCGTTCTCGCCGCTCGCCGATGAAGCGCCTGGCGACAATTGCGATGTCTGCTGGCTGCCCGGCGGCTATCCCGAGCTTCATGCCGGCCGCCTCGCGGCCGCGGCGAATTTCAGGGCCGGCATGGCGCGGTTCGCCGCCACGCGGTCGGTGCACGGCGAGTGCGGCGGCTTCATGGTGTTGGGCGAAGCGCTCGAGGACGCGTCGGGCGAGACGCATCGGATGCTTGGCCTCCTCGGCCATTCGACCAGCTTCGCCAAGCGCAAGATGAATCTCGGCTACCGCGAGGCGCGGCTGCGGTCCGGCTGTCCGCTCGGCAGCCAAGGCACGCTGATCCGCGGCCACGAATTCCACTACGCACAGATGATTGCGACCGGCAATGACGAGCCGCTGGCCGACCTCGCCGACGGTCAAGGAAATCCGCTCGGCGCCTCGGGCTACCGGCGCGGCAATGTCAGCGGCACGTTCTTCCATGCCATTGCGAGGGGCGGATGAAGGCCTCGCAACAGCAAATTCTCGATGATATCGCACTTTGCCTCGTCTTCTTTACCCGGCTGCCGCTGCCGAGAGCCGACTTCCGTGGCCGCAGCCTTGCCGCTGCGATCTGGGCTGCACCCGTTGCCGGTCTCGCCGTCGCTCTGGCCGGTGCGCTGGTCTACGCCATCGGGACAAGGCTCGGCCTAGCCGCAGGTCCTGCTGCAGCGTTGGCCCTTGCCGCGATCCTGCTCGCTACCGGCTGCCTGCATGAAGACGGGCTTTCGGATGTCGCCGACGGCTTTGGCGGCGGCAAGACGCGCGACAGGAAACTCGAGATCATGCGTGACAGCCGCATCGGTGCCTACGGCGCCTGCGCGCTCGGCATCTCGCTGCTGATCCGCTGGAGCGTGCTCTCTGGATTCGCCGGCCCGGCCCATGTCTTCTGGGCCCTCATTGCCGCGCATGCCGCCTCGCGCGGGCTGCCCGGCGCCTTCATGCACCTGCTGCCACCGGCCCGCAGCGACGGCCTCTCGGCCGAAGCGGGCACCGTCTCGGCTAAAACAGCTGGCATCGGTGCCGTATTCGGTGCGGTCGCACTGCTGACGCTTGGGTTCGGCGCTGCCGTTTTCGCGATCATCCTGCTCGGTCTGTTATTCGCCGCCTTCCGGGCGCTTTGCCTGAACCAGGTCGGCGGCCAGACCGGCGACACCGTCGGTGCCCTGCAGCAGCTCGGCGAGATCGCAATCCTGCTCGTCGCTTCCGTTTCCCTGTCTTGACTCTGTTTCGGAGATTTTGCCCCCATGCCTTTCAAATCGCTCGATGAACTGCGCACCGCCTGCCTCGACCTGCCCAATGGCAGCGAAGCCGCCGCCAATGCCGTCGCCCGCCGCCAGGACACGCTGACCAAGCCGCAAGGCAGCCTTGGCCGGCTGGAGACGATAGCCACCTGGCTGGCGCGCTGGCAGGGCCGCGACATGCCAAAGCTCGACCGCGTCAAGGTCTTCGTCTTCGCCGGCAATCACGGCGTCACCGCGCAGGGCGTATCGGCCTTCCCCTCGGAGGTCACCGTGCAGATGGTGGCGAATTTCGCCGGTGGGGGTGCTGCCATCAACCAGCTTGCCCGCATTGCCGGCGCCGATCTCGACGTCATCTCGCTCGATCTCGACCGCCCGACCGGCGACTTCACGCAAGAGCCGGCGATGGAGGACGAGGTCTTCCTCGCCGCCGTCTCAGCCGGCTACGACGCGATCAGCAAGGAACTCGACCTCGTCTGCTTCGGCGAAATGGGCATCGGCAACACCACGCCGGCGGCGGCCATCTCAACCGCACTGTTCGGCGGCGGCGCGGAGCGATGGACAGGGCGTGGCACCGGCGTCGACGACGCCGGCCTCGTGCGCAAGATCGTCGCCATCGAGGCCGGCCTGAAGCGCCACGCCCCGGCGCTGGCCGATCCGCTGAAGATAGCGGCAGCCCTCGGCGGGCGCGAGCTTGCGGCGATCTTGGGCGCAACACTGGCGGCGCGCCATCTCGGCGTGCCGGTGCTGCTCGACGGCTTCGTCTGCACCGCCGCCACGGCACCCTTGGCCGGGCTGCATCCCGCCGGCCTTGCCCACACTATGGCCGCTCACGTATCGGCCGAATCCGGCCACCGCCGCCTGCTCGAAGCGCTCGGCCTGCCACCCTTGCTCGACCTCGGCATGCGGCTCGGCGAAGGCTCCGGCGCCTGCCTCGCCATCAACATCGTCCGCTCGGCATTGGAATGCCACGCCCGTATGGCAAGCTTTGCGGAGGCTGGTGTTTCGGAGAAGTAAGGCGGAGCCAAGCGCGGATCGCGTTGATGAACAAACGCTCACAGATCTTCGGAGACCCCAAACAGGGGCTTCGCGATATTCTTGCTCGGATCATCAGAGATTTCGACAGCAAGAGCGGCGCCTTTGCCGGGCTGAAATACAATTCGCCGTGGATACTCGCCACGGAGGATTGGGCTGAACGATCAGGCCATTCGGTCGAGGACCTATGCGAGATGATTTCTCAATGGCGAATCTCAATCTTTTCTGGCGAGCAGACAGACCCGAGAATCGTTCAGATTTTTGAAGATCTTCGCAGCGCCGCGGAAGATTGGCGAACCGAGACAGACTACATCGATCCACCCCTTCCCTACGATCCTGAAGAGGCAAAATTCCCCAATCGCAAAGAACTGAAAGCGCATACACTCAGGGCTTGGGATTCTTTGGGATTATCGACGCAGTGGCATCACTACGATGCCCGAGACCTTAGTTTTAGCGGAATTATCGAAGATAGATTTGGTCACGAAATTAGATTCTCGATGACCTTCAAGCTGGCATATGGTGGTCCCATAAGGTTGTTCTTCCAATTTCCTTACTATTCGGAAGGCGATCCGAGACATCTAGACCTCTTTATGCTTTCAGGCTGTTTTGTCTGTCAGGACCTCCGTTTGCCCAAAGCACTCGACCTTAAATGGACCGTCGGTAAAAGCAGGACAAACTTCGATGCCGTCGACGGCGTCTTGGCCATAGTGCGGGCGATCCTCAGCTGTCTGCGGCCGACTATCCAATAGCGGTTGCATAATGCGGCCACCCGATAGCGGCGAAACATCCCGCTTTCTAGGTCTTTCCACCAATTTTCTGAAAAATTTGGTGGGTGCGCACAGGATTGAACTGTGGACCCGCTGATTAAGAGTCAGCTGCTCTACCAACTGAGCTACGCACCCACTCGGCCGGAAAAACCGGCGTTGGCGGGCATATAGCCGCCGACATCCGCCATGTCCAGCCCCGTGGGATTCATTTCCCGACAAATCGCCGAAGTGCCGCGCCCGTCAAACAAAAAGCCTGCCTTCAGCCACCTTCACCGCATGGCCGCCGATGCGGGCGGCGGTCAGTTTGCCACCTTCGACATTCAGTTCGAGGCGAATGCGCGAAGGCCGGCCCATCTCCAGCCCCTGCTCGATCCACAGTTGTGAAACGCCGTCCGTCGGGCCGTCGAAATGCATGATCGCGCCAGCGAAGGCGGCCGCCGCTGAGCCGGTCGCCGGGTCTTCGTAGGACGGATTGCCGGGCACCATCATGCGGACATGGAAGGCACTGTCATGGTGCACCGTCTCGCGGCAATAGACATAGGGGCTGGCGAAGGCCCATTCGCTCTTGCGTGGTGCGAGCTCCGACCACGCCTGGTTGTCCAGCCTGATCCGGGCGGCCGCCTCCAGATTGGCGACGGGGATGGTCACGTAGGGCACGCCCGCCGACCAGAACGAAACGCGGTGGTTCTCGAAGCCGATCTCGTGCGGCCCAAGGCCAAGGGCCGCGCCGATCGCCTCGGGATCGGCCGACAATGCCAGCTGCGCCGGCAGTTTCGCCAGGTCGAACTCGGCAAAGGTCGAACCGTCGTGCTTGCTGACAGCGCAGCGCACCGGGCCGATATTCTCCTCGAGCACGAAGATGCCGGCGGCCTCTCCCGCCATTTCGGCGAGCGCTATCGCCGAGCCGACGGTCGGGTGGCCGGCGAACGGCATTTCATAGTCGGGTGTGAAGATACGGATGCGGGCCCGATGCTTGGGATTATCAGGCGGCAGCACGAAGACGGTTTCGGACAGGTTGAACTCGCGCGCCACCGCCTGCATCGCCGCAAGGTCCAGCCCGTCACAGTCGAGCACCACGGCCAGCGGATTGCCCGCCAGCCGGTTGGTGGTGAATACGTCGTAAAGCAAGTAATTCCGCGGCTGCATCTCAGTAAGTCCTCTGCCTCATTCCCAACATGAGCGAAATTTAATTTGAATTTTGAACCATAAGGCCTGATTTGTGCACTGATGGGATATCACTGAACATAGGGGTCCGGCGTGGACCAGATTGTCAATCTGCCAAAGACGGAATCCGCTTCCGCCATCGAGACGGCGCTCGGGCTTGACCACCAGAGCCTGAAGACAAAACGCCGTCGCGGTTGGCTTTACGCACTGCTTGCGCTACTCGCAGTGGCCGCGGGTGTCGTCGGCTACCCGTGGTATGCGGGCTCGCCCGCCAAGATCGAGTATACCACGACACTGGCTACCATGGCCGATCTTACCGTCGCGGTTTCGGCTACCGGCACGCTGCAGCCCCTCACCCAGGTCGATATTTCCAGCGAACTCTCCGGCGTCGTCCGCTCGGTTTCGGTCAACGAGAACCAGCTGGTGAAGAAGGGCGATGTGCTGGCCGCGCTCGACACCGCCAAGCTGGAGGTGCAGATCGAGCGCGCCCAGGCCTCGGCCAAGGCGGCGGCGGCGAGCGTCGAGGACGCCACCGTGACCGTGGCCGAAAACGAAAAGGGCCTGGTGCGCGCGGTACAACTCACCAAGCGCGGCATGGCGACGGACCAGTCGCTTGAAGCGGCAACCGCCACCCGCGACCGCTCGAAGGCGGCGCTCGATATTGCCAAAGCCAACCTCGCCATGGCCAATGCCGATCTCAAGGCGCAGCAGACGGATCTTGCCAAGAGCACCATCTTCGCTCCGATCGACGGCATCATACTGACGCGCTCGGTCGATCCAGGCCAGACGGTCGCCTCTTCGCTGCAGGCGCCGGTGCTGTTCGTCATCGCCGCCGATCTGAAGAATATGGAGTTGAAGGCGGCGGTCGACGAGGCCGATATCGGCGCCGTCAGGCCCGGCCAACATGCGCGCTTCACCGTCGACGCGTTCCCCGAACGGCCATTCGACGCCGAAATCCGCGACATTTCCTATGCCTCGGTCACCACCGACGGCGTCGTCACTTACGATGCAAGGCTGGATGTCGACAATAGCGAGCTTCTGTTGCGGCCCGGCATGACAGCCACCGTCTCGGTCGTCACCAAGCAGGCCAAGAACGTGCTCACCGTGCCATCGATCGCCTTCCGCTACCGGCCGGCGCAGACGGCCGAGCGCGGCTGGAGCCTCACCGACCTGTTCACCGGCCGCATGGGGCGCCCGGGCGGCAACCGCCAGCGCCAGGCGGCGACGAAGCCCATCGGCGGCTCGCGCACGCTTTACGTGCTGGAGAATGGCCGGCCGCATCCGGTCAACGTCAGGGTCGGCTCGACAGATGGCGAACTGACCGAGATCGTTTCCGGCCTGGAGGAAGGCGCGCAAGTCATTACCGCCTCGCAGCAGCGGAGCTGATCGTGGCATCGGGCGCGACCCTCATCGGCTTCGACAAGGTCTGGAAAAGCTATGGCCAGGGCGAGGCCCGGGTGCATGCGCTGGCCGGCGTCGACCTCGCCATCAGACGCGGCGAATTCGTCGCCATCATGGGTCCGTCGGGCTCGGGCAAATCGACGGCCATGAACATCATTGGCTGCCTCGACACGCCGACCGCTGGGACTTACAGCTTCGAAGGCATCGACGCCGGCCGTCTCGACCGCAACCGCCGCGCTCAGCTGCGCAACCTCTATGTCGGCTTCGTCTTCCAGGGCTATAATCTCTTGCCGCGCACCACGGCCGCGGAGAATGTCGAACTGCCGCTGATCTATCGCGGCGTCGGTGCCCGCGAGCGCCGCGGCCTTGCCATGCAGGCGCTTGCCGAGGTCGGCCTTGTCGGCCGCGAGCATCATACGCCAGCCGAGCTGTCCGGCGGCCAGCAGCAGCGCGTGGCGATCGCCCGCGCCATCGTCACCAGGCCGACGCTGCTCGTTGCCGACGAGCCGACCGGCAATCTCGACACCGCACGCACGCACGAGATCATGGAACTCCTGACGCAATTGAATACCGAACTCGGCTTGACTATCGCCATGGTCACGCACGAAGCCGATGTTGCCGGCTATGCGCAGCGCACGATCCGTTTCCTCGATGGCCATGTCGCCTTGGACACAGCCAATCTCGAGATGGCCTAGCCATGATCTGGGAAACCGTTCGCCTCTCGCTCCGCTCCATCCGCCGCAACGTGCTGCGCTCGTTCCTGACGCTGCTCGGCATCGTCATCGGCGTTGCCGCCGTCATCGCCATGCTGACCATCGGCTCGGGCACCACCGAAAAGGTCAAGTCCGATATTTCCAAGCTCGGCAGCAATCTGCTCGTCATCCGTTCCGGCCGTCCGGCCGGGCCTGGCGGACCTGGAGGGCTCGATCAGGTCGTCCGACCGCTGGGCGACAAAGATCTTGCAGCGCTTGCCGCGCATCTGGACGGCTCGCGCGCCATCTCGCCGGCGTCGCAAAAGCAGGTGCGCGTCATTTTCGGCACCGAAAGCCTGACCTCGGGAGTCACCGGAACCGACAGCGCCTATCTCGATGCCCGCGACTGGAAGCTGGTTTCGGGCCGCCCGTTCAGCGATTCGGAAACCCGCTCGGGCACCGGCGTCTGCCTCATCGGTGAGACGGTGCGCCAGCAGTTCTTCGGCGCCGGCGACCCTGAAGGCGAGATCATCCGCGTCAACCGCACCTCCTGCAAGATCATCGGCCTGCTCGAACCGAAGGGCTATACCGGTTTCGGCCAGGACCAGGACAATGTCGTGCTGATGCCGCTCGCCGCCTATCAGCGTCGCATTGCCGGCAATCGCGACATCGACTCGATCTATGTCGCCGCCGACGACCGTACGCCAACCACGGTGCTGCAGCAGCGCGTCGAGGACATCTTGCGCGACACACGCCGCATCACGCCCGACCGCGACGATGATTTCTCGATCCGCGACATGACCCAGATCGCCGATGCTATGGCCAGCGCGACCACCACCATGACTGGCATGCTCGGTGCCGTCGCCGGCGTCAGCCTGCTCGTCGGCGGCATCGGCATTATGAACATCATGCTGGTGTCGGTAACCGAACGCACGCGCGAGATCGGCATCAGGCTCGCTATCGGCGCCCATGAAAAGCATATCCTCATCCAGTTCCTGGTCGAGGCAACCGTGCTGTCGCTGCTTGGCGGCATCATCGGCATCCTGATCGGCCTGGCCCTTGCCGGCCTCGCCTCGGTGACGCTGACGATCCCGTTTGCGCCAAGCCCGGCGGTCATCCTGCTTGCGGTCGGCTTCTCCGCGCTGATCGGCATGGTGTTCGGCTTCTTCCCGGCGCTGCGCGGCGCGCGGCTCAACCCGATCGACGCACTGAGGCATGAATAGAGCGTTGCAGCAAATGTCGTCTCCAGACGCTGCCAATTTTTTATGCAACCTGCCCTTGTCGCAGCACATTCTGCAATGATAACAATGCTGTTGGGGACTAAGGGGGGAACAATGGATGAGCAAGAAAGCGCGACTGGCTCTGGCGATGGTGATCGTCGAAGCCGCCTTGGCAGGGCTTTGGTGGAATTTGATCCTTTATGGGATGGACAATCCCGATCGCGTCACCGCTGACTTCCAGCAGGTTATTGGACAGACGATGGGAACGGCGATGGGGGCGCTCCTGGGTCTCGGCGTGCTGTTGTATTTTGTCGCTGCCCGCAACGACCGCAAGGCTATTGAAGGTAGGCTACGACGTTAGAGTTGGAAACCTTGCTCGCTCGCAAAGTGCCATTCGATCAGCGGTCTCATATGCGGCATCAGCCCGTCCGGCAGGTCGGCTGCATTGCGGATGATGACGGGGCCTTCGATTTCAGGCTCTGACTCGGCCGCGACGAAAGCGCTGATCCGCTGTGCCAGGTTGTCGGCGGACGCCGTCTCGCGGTAGCGGCGAAAGATCACCGTGCCGCTTGCCGTCGACAGGGCGTAATGGCGCCTGCCGCGTGTCGCGCCTGACAGGTCGAGGCCGGTCTCTTCCCGCACCTCGCGGATCATGTTGAAGTCGACGTCGACAAGGCCATCGCGGAAATCGGTTGGCTCGAACGAACCGGCGGCGAAGTAGACGCGCCCCGCATTGACCGTATGCGGCGCCATGCGGATCGCCACAAGCGCATTGTCGCCGGCGACCAGCATGGCGTGCGCGTAGGCATGTTCGGCGCCAGGCACCTGTCGATTGCTGCGCCAAAGCATGAAGGTCGAATAACGCACCGCATGGCAACGGCCGACTAGGCGATTGTCGCGATAGCTGAGAGCGGAAAGCAGCACCACGATGCCGTCGAAAAGCGCCGGCTTGGCCGCCGTCTCACGCCGCCAGTTCTCGGCGATCGCGCCGGCATGATCGCGCTCGAACGGATGCGGGCCGGAATCGAGCCTGACGTCGATGGCATCGACCGGCAGGATGACGTTGCGCGGCAGATCGAAACTCACGCCTGTCTCACACCATGTCGAGGGCAATTGCTACCGGGCAATGGTCGGATGCCTTCGGCCGGTCCCACCCGGCGCGTGGGAAGCGCTCGACCTCCTGGCCCGCTGGAAATATGGTGCGCCAAGGCTGGCCGTTGCGGATGATATCGGGAACCGCGGTGGCGTTCTGCCTGGCCAGCGCGCTCGACAAAAGGATGTAGTCGAGCTGGCAGAGATGCCGCTCTTCCGGTCCGCGTGTGTGATAGAAAGTCCAGCGGTCCATTTCCGGCCGCCGCTCGACCGCGTTTTCACAAAAGCCGCCGGCAGTGAGCACATCGATGCAGGACCGGCTCTCGTCGATGACCTCGAAACGGTAGCCGTCGACGGCATCGCCGGTAATCTTCACGCGCTGCCGGTAGTCGTTCATATCGCCGCAGATTGCCCAGCGCTTGTCGGCGGCATGGTCCTTGCCGAAGCGCTCCTCGATGATCCGGCGCACTGCTTGAGCTTCGGCGATGCGCAGCGGCATTGTCGCTTCACGGCCGTCGAGGCCGTTGCGGGGCGAGCCCATCGACTTGAAATGAACGAGGTAGAGCGTCAACGGCGCGCCAGCCACCGTCAGATCGATTTCCAGGCAGTCGCGCCGGAAGATGCGTTCATTGGCCTGGTAACCAAGCGCTGCCAATTCCGCCGTGTGCAGGCCGAATTGCTCGAACGTGACATAGGCGTAGCTGGTCATGCGCACGAATTCGATCGGCTGGCCCTGCGCGGTCTCGTTGCGCATCATCACGGCGACGTCGATGCCGCGCGAATCATTGCCGGCGGTGGTGTATTTCTGCCGGTAGCCTTGCCCCACCATCTTGAACAGATAGCCATATTCGAAGGCCCTCAGCGCCTCGATATTGTCGACCTCCTGCATGCAGATGATGTCGGCGCGGGTGGCCGCGATCGCCAATGCCGTCAGCTGCCGCGTGTCGTCGGATTGGGCGATGGCCCGCGCCTGCTCGAGCATCTTGTATTCGGCCTCGCTCTGAATGTCGAAAAGCGCCAGTGTGCGGTCTTCGTTGAGTTGGTTGCGGTAGCCGGAATAATCAAACCTGTTCATCAGGTTTTCGACGTTGAAGGTGGCAAGGCGCAGCGACATGGCTTTGACCTTTGCCCGCAAGCGCGCCCGAAAACAAGGGCGCAGAAACCAGGCGGCTCTGATTGATCGCGCGCTCGTTATGGTTGACGGAACCTTTTTGTTCATCTTCCGTTCAGATGGAAAGTTCCATCAATAGGCCCTTCCCCGGGGTATTCTGGGCGTGGGGCCTGAATCTTCGGAGAGTGCGATGAAACCGCTCTTTTTATCTTCTGCCAGATCCGGGCTGATGGCCCTCGGTCTGATCGCCGGCCTCTCGGCCCCCTCGCTTGCCGGGCCGATGCCCAAACCCCTGCTGCCGGTGGCGGGCAATGCCGCCGACATCGTGCAAATTCGTGAAGATTGGGCAGGCGGCAACGACAGGCAGATCTGGCGTTGGCGCAATCACGGCGTTCGGCAATGGCGCGGCGACGATGGTTGGAGATGGCGGTCCAACAATTTCCGCGGCCGTCATTTCTCGAGACACTGGGACAATGGCGACTGGAATGACAACTGGCGTTGGCGCCATCACCGCCGCCATTACCGCGGCGGTTACTACGATGATGGTGCCGGCGCCGCGATTCTTGGGCTGGGCCTGGGGTTTGGCCTCGGCAGCCTATACAACAATTACAACTACTACGATGCGCCCGCACCGCGGCGCTACTACCGGACACAGCGGCTTTCCAGCGCGCATGTCCAATGGTGCTACAATCGCTACCGGTCGTACCGCGCCTGGGACAACACGTTCCAGCCCTATAACGGGCCGCGCCAGCAATGCTACTCGCCCTATAGCTGAGCAGGCCGGTAATAATATCGTTTGGCGCCGCCCGTTGCGGCGCCGATTTTTTCTTACGGCCAGCAACCGCGAAAAATCGCCAGCCTCCACTGGTGATAACGCTATTTTTATCAGGCAGGTCTAATAATCCTCCCGATCAGAACGCCCGAGACGCGAAGATGGCTGGATTGCGTGCGATGGCCGAGGACGAACAGAGGGACAAACACCGGCAGCGCGTCTTGAAGGGCGCGACGATCCTGACCGGCGTGAGCAATTCCGAGGTCACATGCACGCTGCGCAACATGCATGCCGGCGGCGCCGAATTGAAGATCTCGATCGACGCGCGCGTGCCCGATGAGTTCCTGCTCTATGTTCCGACCGACGGCATTGCCTACAAGGCCGTGGTCCGCTGGCGCCGCGAGGATCGAATTGGGGTGATGTTCACCGGCACCGAACCAAAGCCCAGCTGGCACTACGGCTGAGATCCCGGCGCTATCCGGGTGGCAGGACTCGCAGTGTCTGCTCGTCAAACAGCGGCTCATCCTGGCCGACGCGAACGAATAGAAGCTTTCGCCGCTCGGGTGATTGCACCTCGAAATACTGAATGCCGTCCGGGGCTTCGCCCCATTCGCCGCAAGGCGGTTCGCCGACTTCGTCAGGGTCGGCAACGGCTTTCAATTCACTGAGATAAACGGCATCGGGACTGAAGACATACCGCAGGGTGCCCGTGGGCGTGACCCCTTCGGTGTAAGGCATGAACACGCAACGTGTGCTGACAGCCTTCTCGGTCTTCTGCGAGTATATGCGCTGTAATGCAGCGTCAGCGGCCTCGCCCGGCAGCATATCGAAGACTTCGACGACCGGATCGGCCGGTCCGCCATCGCTGTATTTGATGGCAAGAGCATTGCCGCCAAGCTCGAAATGAATCCGGCGAAAACCGAAATCGCAGCGCTGCACCCAGGCAGCCAGCCCGACATCCTTGTCCGCCAGCCGTTCCCAAGCGCATTTGTCGACAGGCGGACGCGACGGCTTGCTTTGGTCGGCACGAGCGCCGGTTGCCATGGCCATAAGGACCGGAAGGGCGAAGATGCAGGCCGGCAGTCTCTTGCTATTCATCGCTACAACCCGTCAAGCTAAAGGCGTCCCAGGCTGAACCGTCGGGATTGGCTTTGGCGAAATCGGGCCATTCGGTAAAAATCGCGCCGAAGTCAGGCAACAGCAACCCTGCCGGTGCCGGCGAGGCTTCGCGGGAACTCAACTGCTCGGCACCGCCTGCATTGAACGCATAGACCTGCCCATCCCACACTCTGCACAGCCCGGTGCCGTCCTCGAGACCAGCCTCACGATCGTCGTCGGTGCAGGTGTGCCGGATCGTGCCCACAGGAAACGAGTACTTGCCATTGGTCCAGGTAATGTCCGACGGCAGGCGAATGTCGGTGTTGGGCACGATCAACGAAAAGACCTCGGTCGTCAGCGCGGCCGGCTCGTTGTTGGTTGGCCGGAACTGTATCGTCGCTCCCGAACGCGGCTCGCGATAGGTCGCATGGCTGAGCGAACATTCTGTTGCGTTCGCTGCTTGCAACAGGCTCAGCATGCTCAGAAAAATAGCTGCTGCTTTGCGGATGATCATTTAAGTCCCTTGGAGCAGCATCATTGTGAAGTTTGAGCATCGATGCTTTAGCATGGCCCAAGGCCACGTCGAAAAGAAGAATCGATGATGCGAAATCTCTTGATGCTCATTTCGATCCTAGCATTTTCGTGCGGCCACGCCTTCGCCGCGGAACCCTATGTGGGCACATGGTCCGGGGACAGATCGAACTGTACCGCCGTTGCGGATGTTCAACGCCAGACTGTCTACACATTGTACCGCGACGCGCTGTCGGTCCCTGCTCTCGGCTGCGAACACGCAACGTTCCTCAAGACGTCTACGGGCTGGGTGGCGCGGGCCAGCCAATGCTACGGATCCGACCCGTCGGCCGAAGAGCCGTTCTCCCGTGTCATCCATATTGTGGTCGACGGGGCGACGGTGAGATTGACATGGCCTGGCTTCGACAGCGGAGTTCTTGTCAGATGCTGAATACAAGTGCCCTTCCTCTGGATCTACAGCGTCTAGGACGGCAGCTTCAGCATTAGATCACCCCGACAAGCAGCGCGGCTCCACCTATCAAGCCAACGGCGCAGACCCACAGGAGCCAAAGCCCGCTCACCCTGCATTCGAGAACCGCTGCAACTGGGTTGTCGGGATCGTAGTGGACCTCAACCTTGTCGCCCTGGAGGTAGCGCTGCGATTGACCGCTGACGAGGCTCGGCAGCGAAGCCGTCACGTTTGCGCCGAAAGCGATGCGATCGGCGGCGTAGCGCTGGCCGGCGACGCTATAGCTGTAGACGATGCGGGATTTGAAGACTGTTCGCCAGGGCCGATAGCCGTCTCCGGACCTGTCGCGGGTCTCGAATTTCTGCAGGCCCGAAGCATCGATGCGTCCTGCCGTGATCGGCCATTTGGCCGCCTGTTCCGCAAGTGACTTCTGGGCAAAGCCCATGCGCAGGACAAACAATCCCATGAAAAGCAGCAGGGCAGCGGCGCCGAGGTTCTGCGGCCTGGGCAAAAACGGCCGGATCGCTTCGAGGACGCCGCCGACGGAGAAGACCAATACAAGCGCGCCTACCACCAGCCCGGCCGAAAGCTGGACCATGAACTTGAAGGAGCCGTCGGGCATGGTGCGTTCGATCACGGCCTTGGCTGGATCGGCCGGATTGTAGAAGACGGTTACGCCGGCCCCGTTTGGAAATTTCGCAAGGGTTTCCGCCACGGCAAAGTTTCCAAGGTTCTCCTGCACGCTGTAGTGCGAACTGCGAAATGTCTTGCCGTTCACCTTGTATTCGAAGGTGATTGCCGGGAAGTTGCGGATTTCGGTCGACCCTCTGCTGTCCGAACCGGATCCCGAACTGGTCACCTCGCGAGCCTCGACCCGCGACGAGATGATCTTTCCCGGCGTCGGAGACCAGCGGCTGACCGCCCTCACCTCCCACCACTTCAGCAAGGTGACGAGGGAGAGCATGCCGGCAACCGCGCAGGCAAACCCGATCAACAGAAATTTGAGTTCCAACTCTCACCCCCTTGGCACTTTTGTGCCATGCCCCGCACAGGCATATCACGGTGATGAGGATAGTGCGCCTGTCCAGAAGCCTGGAAACCACACAATCTTGATGCGAAAAGGCCGGCGGATCGCTCCGCCGGCCTTTCTTGATCGGCAATGAAATTGCGATCAGTTCTTGGCCTTGTCGACCAGCTTGTTCATGGAAATTCCCACGCGCCCGCAGGGCGAAGCCCGAGGACGGGTAACGAAACGAACGTGGATGTCCTTCAGTTCTTGGCCTTATCAACCAGCTTGTTCTTCGAAATCCACGGCATCATCGCGCGCAGCTTGGCGCCGACTTCCTCGATCTGGTGGCTGTCGTTGTTGCGGCGGATGCCCTTGAAGCGCGACATGCCGGCGCGGTATTCCTGCATCCATTCCGAGGTGAACTTGCCGGTCTGGATATCCTTCAGCACGCGCTTCATCTCGGCCTTGGTCTCGGCGGTGATGATGCGCGGGCCCGAGACATATTCGCCCCATTCGGCGGTGTTCGAGATCGAGTAGTTCATGTTGGAAATGCCGCCTTCATAGATCAGGTCGACGATCAATTTGACCTCGTGCAGGCACTCGAAATAGGCCATTTCCGGCGCATAGCCGGCTTCCACCAGTGTCTCGAAGCCGGCGCGGATCAATTCGACCAGGCCGCCGCACAGCACCACCTGCTCGCCGAATAGGTCGGTCTCGCACTCCTCGCGGAAATTGGTCTCGATAATGCCCGAGCGGCCGCCGCCAACGCCGCAGGCGTAGGAGAGCGCCAGGTCGAGCGCATTGCCCGAAGCGTCCTGGTTGACCGCGACCAGGCACGGCACGCCACCGCCCTTCTGGTATTCGCCGCGCACCGTATGGCCAGGCCCCTTCGGCGCGATCATCACGACGTCGACCGAAGCTTTAGGCTCGATCAGGCCAAAATGCACGTTGAGGCCGTGGGCGAAGGCGATTGCCGCGCCATCGCGGATGTTTGGCGCGATCTCGGATTTGTAGATGTCGGCCTGCAGCTCATCCGGCGTCGCCATCATCATCAGGTCGGCCCATTTGGCGGCATCGGCTACGCTCATCACCTTGAGCCCGTCGGCCTCGACCTTCTTGGCGGTCGCCGAGCCGGCCTTGAGGCCGATGGCGATGTCCTTGACGCCGGAATCCTTGAGGTTGAGCGCATGCGCCCTGCCCTGGCTGCCATAGCCGATGATAGCGACCTTCTTGCCCTTGATCAGGTTGAGATCGGCGTCGCGATCGTAATAGACACGCATTTTTCTTCCTTCCCGTTTTGAACCAGAGCATGATGCCGAAAAGTGTGAAGCGGTTTTCGGACGACATCATGCTCCATCTTTTAGTGTAGAGCCGGATTCAGATTTCAGGTCGATTTGACCTGAAATCATCCGGCTCTATGGGCCCTGCGGCCCGGTTTTTGCCCCGAAAAGAGCGAGAAACTGCTGCGTCGCCCGGACGGCATCGCCGCCGATCGCCACATCAGTCAATTCCAGCCGGTCGCCAAGCAGCAAGCGGATCTGCACGTCACGGGCGACCAGCCCGAAAAAGGTGCGGAACGCCGTCTCCGCGTCCGAAAATTCAAGGAACCCGGCCTGTCTCCCGGCCTCCAGCACCGGCTTGAGGCGCTTGGCCAGCGCAAATCGACCGTTCTCCAGCACGATGGCGCCGAGATCGTCCTTCCCCGAACTAGCATGGCCGACCGCCACCCTGTTCAGCGCGATCGAGGTGTCGCTCGAAATTACCTTGAGCCAGTCCGAAGCGAAGCGTTCGAGGCTCGCCGTCAGCGAAGGGAGGTCGAGCCCCTTGCGGTCGACCGGCACTACCCGCACCTTGGACGCCTGCCATTGTACCGTTGCCGTCAACAGCCCGTCGCGATCGCCGAACCATTTGTAGAGCGTCTCCTTCGAGCAGCTCGCCCGCCGCGCCACGGCGGTCATGGTCAACTGATCGCCCTCTTCGACCAGCAGGCGAAGGGCGGCGTCGAGCACGTCCTTCTGCCGCTCCGTCAGCGCCTCGCTGGTGTCGATGTCGGTCACAGCGTGCAACACAGTTTTTCCTCAGGAGGCAAACTCACCCGGAGTTCAGATACGAGCTCGATGGCGTACCGTACGTTACGGTTCGGCTTTATGGCGTATTGCCCGACCCGACGCAAGCCTTTATTTCTGTTTGCTCCATGCGGGGCATCACGGGAGACACGGATCATGCTCGCCGGATTGCTTGCCTTGACCGTTGCCGCAGTGTTCGCCGGCGCGGCTATCTACGTCAGCGTCGCCGAGCAGCCGGCGCGGCTTCGCCTCGATGACAAGGCATTGCTGCAGGAATGGCAGCCTTCCTACAAGCGCGGCGCCGCCATGCAGGCCTCGATCGCCGTCATCGCCTGTATTCTGGGCCTCGTCGCCTGGTGGCTGACCGGCAATCTCGCTTATCTGGTCGGCGCCTTGCTGATCATCCTGCCTTGGCCATGGACGCTGCTGGTGATGATGCCGGCAAATAGGTTGCTGGAGGCGATGGACGCGAACTCCGTCAATCCTGAAGCTCGGACATTGATCGCCAAATGGGGCAATCTGCATCTGGTCCGCGTCGGGCTTGGCGTTCTGGCGACGCTGGCGTTTCTCTGGGGCAGTGCCTGACCTCGCCGATTGGCGCGAGCTTCGGCACGAAGGCGTGTCACTCCACGACGGCCGGATGGCGCAGGCGCCCAAGCAGAGCCGACAGCGTGTCCAGATCATCGTTGGAAAGCTGGGAGCCGACCAGCTCCGCGATCGAGCGGCCGTAGACGGCCCACATGCGGCGGCGCGTCTCGCGTCCCTTGTCGGTGACGCGGACTGTTTGCCCGCGGCCGTCATCGGCAACTGGAAGCTTCTCGACCTGCCCGTCGGCTTCGAGCCGCGCCAGCAGCCGGGAGATGTTGTACTGCGCAAACAGGGTGCGCTCGGTGAGTTGGAACGGCCGCAATCCGCCCTCGCCCGCCTCGGCAAGCTCATGCAGGACGTCGTACCAGGCAAGCGGCGGCAGGCCACTGTCCTTCAGCGCGTCCTCGGCTCGTTCCAACAACTGGCGCGAAACCCGTATCAGGCGGGCCCAGGCCTTGATGGCTGGAGGTGAAGGAATCCCGGTCATGATTGCATCGTAGGCGATAGATGCAATTGCATCAAGCTTGACGATCGATGCAAATGCATCTATATAGATGCAATCGCATCAATCATGAGAGGCAATTCCGATGAAGCATGAAATCTGCAGGATTGCCGACATTCCGGAAACAGGCAGCCTGATCGCTCCGTTCTTCGGCCGCGAGGTCCATGTCTACCGCAGCGGCGAGCGTATCCGCGCCGCCGCCAACGTCTGCCTGCATTTCGGTGGCCCGCTCGGCTGCAAGGACGGCAAGCTCGTCTGCCAGTGGCACGGCGCCTCGTTCGACATGGCCAACGGTGATCGCCTCAAAGGCCCGGCGCCGAAGGGCTCCCGCCTGATGTTCCTCTCCACCCGCGTCGAGGACGGCGCATTGAACTATGTCTGGGGAGAGTGAGATGATCGACAAGCTCATCCTCGTCAGCCATCATCTTTGCCCCTATGTGCAGCGCGCGGCGATTTCACTTCGCGAAAAGGACGTGCCCTTCGAGCGCATCACGGTCGATCTCGCCAACAAACCTGCCTGGTTCAAGGCGATATCACCGCTCGGCAAGGTGCCGCTGCTCCGCGTTGAGCATGACGGCCAGGAAACGGTGATCTTCGAATCGCTCGTCATCCTCGAATTCCTCGAGGAAACCCAGCCCAATCCGCTGCATCCCACCGACCCCTATGCCCGTGCCCGGCATCGCGCCTGGATCGAGTTCGGCTCGGCAATCCTCAATGCCATCGGCCGCTTCTATTCAGCACTCACCGAAGCCGCCTTCATCGCCGAACGCGGGGCTCTGGCAGCAATGTTCGATCGCCTGGAAGTGGAACTGGCGAACGGCGCGGCTGGACCATGGTTCGACCGCGAGCGTTTTTCACTGGTCGACGCGGTCTACGGGCCGATTTTCCGTTATTTCGAGGTCTTTGACCGGATCGGCGATTTCGGCATCCTGGACGGAAAACCGCATATCCAGGCCTGGCGCAAGGCATTGCACGAACGCCCATCCGTAAAGGACGCGGTCGCTCCCGATTATCCGCAACGCCTCCACGCATTCTTGCAGGCTAAGGGTTCGCACCTTTCGGAAATCATCCGCCAAAACGATCCGGCCACAGCGCTTCCGCAAGCCCGATCGGCTTGAATGGATTGAGCACCGTTCCTGTAACCATGGAAGCAAGAAACTCCGGCGCCGGCGGGACTTTTGCCAGCGTCGCCACCAGCCTGTCGCGGACGAACGGCATCACAATCGAATCCGATTGATAAAACGGCGTCAGCACCAGCGACAGCGTCTGGAAGATCCGCACATGCCATCGCCGCGCCCGAACGTAAGCTTCCAGCGCAGTATCGATACGGTCCGTTCCTATGAGCGCGTAGTTGAGCGCGGCTGCATCGAGCAGCGCCATGTTCGCGCCCTGCCCGAGCTGCGGGCTTGTCGAATGGGCCGCGTCGCCGATAACGGCCAATCGCCGTCCGGCTGGCGTCTTCATCGTGTGATGGCCATAGCGCGCCAGCGAGAGCTGCTCGAAACTGTCGATCTGGTCGATGAAGGCCGCGCATTCAGGCCACAGCCCGACCAGTCTCGCCTTCCATGCCTCGAGACCTGCCGCCCAGACGCACTCGGCATCCGCCTGCTTGAGGCTCCAGAAGAATGCCGCCATCTTCCCGGCACCGGGCTCAGGCCGGCCGATCGGCAGCACGCCGATCATCACGCTCGCTTTGTCGTAGCGCTGCAGCAGGGCGTGCTCGTCGAAACCCTCGCCGCGCCAGCCGAGCGATGCCCAGAACGCGCCATAGGCGAGCGATCGCGGTTCGCCCGGATTGGTTACGCACCGCCGCAGTTTGGAGCGCGAACCGCTGGCATCCACTACCAGGTCGAACGACCCTATCCGTCGTCCGTTGCCGCAGATCAATGTTGCCCGTTCGCCGGTTTCCAGCGTCTCGAGTTCGATACCTGTCTCGATGGTGATCGCTTGGCGCCGGACGGCGCGGAAAAGCACGCCGAACAGAGCCGCCCGGTGCACCGCCAGCCCGAAACGACTGCCGCGCCGGGCATCATAGCGGACGTTGAGCACTGTGCGGCCGGTTCTGGCGTCCGCACCATGCAGGCGGTCTATGCGGCTGCCCAGCGCCAGAATGTCGTCGAGCAGGCCGAGATCGGCAAGCACCGTCAGCCCGGTCGGCTGCAGGATCAGCCCGGACCCGACCGGTTTTGGCTGGTCGAAGCGCTCGAAGATGGTGACCCTATGTCCGGCGCGCTCGAGATAGAGCGCGGCGGCAAGTCCAGCCGGCCCGGCGCCGGCAATCGCGATGTCCAGAGAATTGCCCATCTGCCCGACCCAACCCAGGCCGGACAATCCTTCAGCGCTGTCGCTAAATCAAGCCGCTGTCTCGGCCTGGAGGCTCAGCCCTCGGCAGTATCGAAAATCTTCCGCGCCTCGCGTACAGCGCCGTGATTGAGCTCGGCCCATTGGATCAGCTGATGCAAGGGTCCAAACATCGAGCGCCCGAGATCGGTGAGGCTGTATTCGACGCTCGGCGGTTTGGTCGGAAACACCTGGCGATGCACATAGCCGTCGCGCTGCAGATCGTGCAGCGTCTGGGTGAGCATGCGCTGTGAAATATCGGGCACCAGCCGCCGCAATTCGCCGAAGCGGTACGGCTTCTCGGCCAAGGCCTCCATCAGCAGTGAACTCCATTTATTGCTTATGCCCTGGATCACGTCGCGAACCGGGCAATCCGCAAGGTTTCCGCCACCGCTGCCTGCTTTGTAGATCTCGAGCTTCGATCTCAGATTGACGATCTTGCCGTCCATGGCTGGTTCCCTGGGTGTGCCTACCTCCCGCAAAACTGCCTTCTTTACGAGGATGGGTCAATTCCTATTTTAGTGCTGGTCTCTTTTTGAGACTAACATTTGCACCCGCCGCTCCGGCGCAACGTCAGGACCTTTCATGACCGACACCCTTCTCGTCACCGGCGCCTCCGGCCAGCTTGGCCGCGGCGTCATCAATCATCTGCTTGACACGCTCAAGGTCTCCCCTCAGCGCATCATCGCCGCCACCCGCAATCCGGAAAATCTGGCCGATCTGGCAGCCCGAGGCGTCACCATCCGGGCAGTTGACTTCGACGACACCGCGTCGTTGGCCAGTGCATTTACCGGCGCCGACAGGGTTCTGATCATTTCGACAAACGAGCTCGCCGTTCCGGGCAAGCGCCTGAAGCAACATGAGACCGCGGTCGCCGCCGCAAAAAGCGCGGGCGTTTCGCACCTGCTCTACACATCGATGCCCAATCCGGAACCAGGATCGCCGGTGCTGTTTGCGCCCGATCACCACGGCACCGAGCAGGCTATCAAGGCGAGCGGCATTCCCTACACCATCTTCCGCAACGGCTGGTACCAGGAGAACCTGTTCATGGCGCTGCCGCACGCCATCGCGTCGGGGCAGTGGTACACATCCGCTGGAGACGGCCGCATTGCACACGGCGCGCGCGACGATATGGCCGCGGCAATCGCCGCCGGCCTCGCTTCGAGTGCAACCGAAAGCACGACATACACACTGACCGGCCCCAAGGCCCACACGATGGCCGAGATTGCGGCCCTCGTCACCGAGGTCACCGGCAACCCGATCGAAGTCGTCCAGCTTTCGGATGAAGCGCTGACCGAGGGATTGAAGGCAGCCGGCGTTCCCGAAGCTTTTGCGCCTGTCATCGTTTCCTTCGACACCAACACCCGCTCCGGCCGGATCGGCATGGTGACCGACGCGGTCGAGACGCTGTCCGGCAGGAAGCCGCAGCCGCTGAAGCAATTTCTTGAAGCAAACAAGGCGGCTCTGGTGAGCTGAGCCTCACAATGGCCGGGCCCTCAAAGGGCACGGCCATTTGTTCAGATAGCCACCTGCGTCCCGATCTCGACCACCCGTCCGGTCGGGATCTGGAAATATTCCGTTGCATCGGCCGCCGAGCGCGCCAGCCCGATGAACAGCTTGTCCTGCCAGACCGGCATGCCGGAATTGGGCGAGGCCTTGAGTGAGCGCCGCGACAGGAAGAAGGACGTCGTCATGATGTCGAACTTCCAGCCCTGCTTGCGGCAGATCGCCAGCGCACGCGGGATGTTGGGCTGCTCCATATAGCCGAAGGTCAGCGTCACCCGCATGAACAGCTCGTTGACGGTCTCCATCTTGACGCGCTCGCTGTCGGGCACAACCGGCTGCGGTGCCGTCACCACCGAAAGGATGACGTTCTGCTCGTGCAGCACCTTGTAGTGCTTGAGGCTGTGCATCAGGGCGGTCGGCGCACTCAGCGGATCGCTGGTCAGGAACACCGCGGTGCCCGACACCAAATGCGGCTTCTTCTTCAGCAGATTGCCGGCGAGGAAATCGAGCGGGATCTCGTTCCGGCGCGTCTTGTCGAACAAATAGCGGCTGCCGCGGATCCAGGTCCACATAGTCATCACGATAACTGCGGCGATGGCAAGCGATGCCCAGCCACCTTCAAACACCTTGACTATATTGGCGGC
Organism: Mesorhizobium sp. M0800; assembly: GCF_040320095.1. NCBI lineage: Bacteria > Pseudomonadati > Pseudomonadota > Alphaproteobacteria > Hyphomicrobiales > Phyllobacteriaceae > Mesorhizobium > Mesorhizobium sp. M0800. Next base: position 64,074 of record NZ_JAMYOZ010000026.1, on the reverse strand, counting down.
AAAGAAGCCGGTATCGACGAAGGCGAACACGGCCATCAAGGCGATCGCGACGCCGAGCGGCCATTTCCAGATGCGCGTCATCACAACAAAAAGCAGCACATTCGTCACCAGCATGTTGCCGGTCACCGAAATACCGTAGGCCGAGGCCAGGCGGCTGGATTCGCCGAAGCCGACCACCAGCAACATCACCACCAGCGCCAGCATCAGGTTGATGCGCGGCAGATAGATCTGGCCCGACTGTTTTTCCGACGTATGCTGGATAACGAAACGCGGCAGCATATTGAGCTGCACCGCCTGTCTGGTCAGCGAAAAAGCGCCGGAGATCACCGCCTGGCTGGCGATGACGGTCGCCGCCGTCGCCAGCACGACCATCGGAATAAGCGTCCAGCCCTGGTTCATCTCGAAGAATGGATGACCGACAACGCCGCCATTTGCCAGCACGAAGGCGCCTTGCCCGACATAGTTGAGCAACAGACAAGGGAACACGATTGCCAGCCAGGCGAGTACGATCGGCTTGCGGCCGAAATGGCCGAGGTCGGCATAGAGCGCCTCGGCGCCGGTGACGGCGAGGAAGACCGCACCAACCGTGACGAAGGCGACATCGGGCGAGTTGACCAGGAACGACACGATGTAATGCGGGCTGATCGCCAGCAGGATTTCCGGATCGGCGATGATGTGGTTAATGCCGGAAAGGCCGATGGCCAGGAACCACAGCGCCGTGACTGGCCCGAACACCAAACCTACGCCGCCGGTGCCGAATCGCTGTACCGCAAACAGGATCGCCAGGATGGCCAGTGTCAGCGGCACCACATAGGGCTGGAATGTCGGCGTGACGACATTCATACCTTCGACCGCCGATAGCACCGAGATCGCGGGCGTAATGACTGCGTCGCCGAAAAAAAGCGCCGCGCCGACGATGCCGATGCCGAGGATCACCGCCGAGCGCGTCGGGAAACTGTTGCGCGCCAGCGCCATCAGCGACAGCACCCCGCCCTCGCCTCGATTGTCGGCGCGGAGCACGAACATGATGTATTTGATGGTGACGGTGATCGTCAGCGACCAGATGATCAGCGACAACACGCCGAGGATGTCGCCACGGTTGGCGACGTTGCCACCGGCCGATGCATGCAACGCCTCGCGAAATGCATAGATCGGGCTGGTACCGATATCGCCGTAAACCACGCCGAGCGCGCCCAGCATCAGCACCTTGGTGCTGTGCTGCTCGACCTCAGAATGGCTGGATTGTTCGACAGGTTCTGCCTCGTTACCAGCATTGGTAAGGGCCATGGACGACACTCCGGTAAGCGGGCGGTGCTCTACGCTTGCTGCGCTGCAATATCAAGTGCCGTCACGTAATGGCTCCGTCCCGATATTGCGAGTCCTCCACGACTTGGCAGACTCAGTCCGATCGGCAGACCACCTGGAATGTCGAAACGGACACGTTTTTAGATAGCCACCTGCGTCCCGATCTCGACCACCCGTCCGGTCGGGATCTGGAAATATTCCGTCGCATCGGCCGCCGTGCGCGCCAGCCCAATGAACAGCTTGTCCTGCCAGACCGGCATGCCGGAATTGGGCGACGCCTTGAGTGAGCGCCGCGACAGGAAGAAGGACGTCGTCATGATGTCGAACTTCCAGCCCTGCTTGCGGCAGATCGCCAGCGCGCGCGGGATATTCGGCTGTTCCATATAGCCAAAGGTCAGCGTCACCCGCATGAACAGCTCGTTGATGGTTTCCATCTTCACCCGCTCGCTGTCGGGCACCACCGGCTGCGGCGCCGTCACCACCGATAGGATGACATTCTGCTCGTGCAGCACCTTGTAGTGCTTGAGGCTGTGCATCAGCGCGGTCGGCGCGCTCAGCGGATCGCTGGTCAGGAACACCGCTGTGCCGGATACCAGCTGCGGTTTTTTCTTCAACAAGTTCGCGGCAAGGAAATCGAGCGGAACCTCGTTCCTGCGGGTCTTGTCGAACAGATAACGGCTCCCCCGCACCCATGTCCACATTGCCATCACGATCACGGCAGCGACGGCGAGAGACGACCAACCACCTTCGAAAACCTTGACGATGTTGGATGCGAAGAAACCAATATCGACCAGGCTGAACAGCGCCATCAGGGGAACCGCGACGGCTAGTCGCCATTTCCAGATGCGCCTCATGACCACGAACAGCAAAATGTCCGTCACCAACATGTTGCCGGTCACCGAAATACCGTAGGCCGAGGCCAGGCGGCTGGATTCGCCGAAGCCGACCACAAGCAGCATGACAACCAGGGCCATCAGAAGATTGACGCGCGGCAGGTAGATCTGACCCGACTGCTTTTCCGACGTATGCTGGATTTCGAAACGCGGCAAAATGTTGAGCTGCACCGCTTGGCGGGTCAGTGAAAAGGCCCCGGAAATAACCGCTTGGCTGGCGATCACCGTTGCGGCCGTAGCCAGCACCACCATTGGAACAAGCGCCCAGCCCGAGTTCATCTCGAAAAAGGGGTGACCGACAACGCCGCCATTGGCCAGGATAAAAGCACCTTGCCCCGTATAGTTGACCAGCAAACACGGAAATACGATCGCCAACCAGGCAAGCACGATGGGTTTTCGGCCAAAGTGACCGAGATCGGCGTAGAGTGCTTCGGTCCCGGTAACGGCCAGAAAGACAGCACCGATGGTAACGAAGGCTACGTCGGATGAGTTTATCAGGAAGGACACGCCATAAAGCGGATTGACCGCCAGCAGGATTTCCGGGTCGTCGATGATGTGGATAAGCCCGGACACACCGATGGCCAGGAACCAGACGGCGGTAACGGGACCGAACACCAAGCCGACGCCGCCGGTGCCGAAACGCTGCACCGCGAACAGGATCGCCAGAATAAGCAAAGTCAGCGGCACGATGTAGGGCTGAAACGCCGGTGTAACGACATTCAAGCCTTCGACGGCCGACAGCACCGAGATTGCCGGCGTGATGACAGCGTCACCGAAAAACAGCGATGCACCGATTATGCCTACACCGAGGATCAGCCCCGACCGCTGGGGAGCGCTGCCGCGTGCCAGCGCCATCAGCGAGAGTATGCCGCCCTCGCCGCGATTGTCCGCGCGCAACACGAACATGATGTATTTTATGGTGACAATGATCGCCAGCGACCAGATGATCAGCGACAGCACGCCGAGGATATCGCCGCGATCAGCGATATTGGTGCCGGACGAAGCATGCAGTGCCTCGCGCAACGCGTAGATCGGGCTCGTGCCGATATCGCCGTAAACCACCCCTAGCGCGCCCAGCATCAGCACCTTGGTGCTGTGCTGCTCGACCGTGGAGTGGCTGGATTGCTCAATGGGTTCCGCCTCGCTACCAGCGTTGGCAAGGGCCATGGACGACACTCCCATAGACGTGCGGTGCTCTATGCTGCGGGATGGAAAGGACGCGCTGCCGTGCCGGGAACGCACGGCCTATGGGCTCGCCTCTCTCTACCAGCCACAAGCCTTCAGAAACCGCCTGACCGTTGCGGCCATGCCATACTCCAACGCATCGGCTGTCAACCCATGTCCGATCGACACTTCGGCCAATGCCGGGATGCGCCTGGCCAGCGCCGGCAAATTGCTCACCACAAGGTCGTGCCCGGCATTGACCTGGAGCCCTGCGGCCAATGCGGCATCCGCCGTCTTTCCCAATTTCTCCAATTCCTTCGCCGCTTTTGCCGAATCGGAATGATAGCTGCCATATGGACCCGTATAGAGTTCGATCCGATCGGCGCCGGTGTCGCGAGCGGCGTTCACGCCAGCGGGATCCGGATCCGAAAACAGCGACACGCGAAAGCCTCCCTTCTTCAGGCGCTTGACGACCGGTGTCAGGAACGCAGCCTCGGCGGCGAAGTTCCAGCCATGGTCGGAAGTCGCCTGCGCCGGGTCGTCGGGCACCAGCGTCACCTGCTCGGGCTGATGCTTTTCCACAAGCGCCAGGAACTCCTCGGTCGGATAGCCCTCGATGTTGAATTCCGCATTCGGGAACTCGTCGTCGATCAGCGCCCTGATCTGCGGCAGATCGGAATGCCTGGTGTGCCGCTCGTCGGGTCGCGGGTGCACCGTGAGCCCATGCGCGCCGGCGGCAAGGGCAATGCGTCCGAGCCCGGTCACGCTTGGCCACGGCAGGTCGCGCCGGTTGCGCAGCATGGCGATCGCATTGAGGTTGACGGAAAGCTTTGCAGGCATTTGCACGGCTCCAGGCTGATCTTGGCGCGCATCTATACCGCCTTTAACGGGAACAGACAGAGGGTTTCAGGTGTTCCAAGGTGTGTGAAGAAAATCGAGCGCAAGGAGTTCCCTGTTGAATTTTCTCGAGGCCGTGCCGGCGGTTCGCCGCATCGACACCGATCGCGAAGATCTTTTCGCCATCGATGTCGTCGGCCATGTCGCAGCGGCTGACGCCGAAAACCTGTTCGGATTGCTGGAGGCGGCCTATGCGCTGCATCCGAAGATCGACGTGCTGGTGCGCCTGATCGACCATGAGGGTGTCGACTGGGCCGACGTATCGGACGAGACGATCGAACAGGGCATAGCTCATGCCGTGGAGCATATCGGCAGCTGCGCGGCGATCGGTGAGCCGAACTGGATACCGGAGGCAAGAGCCTTTTTGCCTGCCTCTTTGCCTATCGAACTCCGGCATTTCGAGGCCAAGGACGAAGCCGCCGCCTGGGAATGGCTTGACGCCAGACCGATCGCCCAGCGCTGATACGACGGACCTGACAGCCCTATCGGACGATCGTCAGCCGTTCGGCCGCGCGCGTGATCGCGGTGTAGAGCCAACGCTGGCGAGTTTCCTTGAATGCCCAGCTTTCGTCGAAAAGCACGATCTCATTCCATTGCGACCCTTGCGCCTTGTGCACGGTCAGCGCGTAACCGTAATCGAAATCGTCGAAGCGCTTCTTCTGCTGCCAGGGAATGTCGGCGTCGGGATCCTCGAATGCGGCTTTGAGCAGCTTGATCTTGGCGACGCCGCGATCCGGGTCATCTTCCTCCGGCGAAACCAGCAGATTGATGCCGGGCTTGACCGTCTCGCGCGACGAGGTCATCACCTTCCACAGCGAGCCGTTGAGCAGTCCCTTGGCCGGATCGTTGCGCAGACAGACCAGCTTGTCGCCGGCTTGCGGATAATCGGCGTTGAACCCCTTCAGCTCGCGCAGCCGCTGGTTATAACGGCGGCGCGTGCGGTTGGTGCCGACCAGCACCTGGTCCGCTTTCAGCACCAATTCCTGGGTGACGTCTTCCTTGCCGATCACCTGCGCCGCGCCATAGTCGCCGCGCATGAATTCGCGGCCCTCGCGCACGTCGAGCGCCAGCCTGATGATCGGGTTGTCGCGCGCCTGGCGGTGGATTTCTGTGAGCAGAATGTCCGGCTCGTGGTCGGTGAAGAAGCCGCCGCCGGAGATCGGCGGCAACTGGCCGGGATCGCCGAGCACCAGGATAGGGGTGCCGAAGCTCATCAGATCGCGGCCAAGCTGCTCGTCGACCATTGAGCATTCGTCGATGACGACCAGCTTGGCCCGAGAGATCGGGCTTTGCCGATTAAGCGAAAAGGTCGGCGACATCGAGGTCTTGCCGGTCACCTCGTCCGCTACCGATTCCTCGCCCTTCGGCCGGTAGATCAGCGAATGGATGGTGCGGGCATTGACCGCGCCCTTGGAACGCAGCACCTGCGCCGCCTTACCCGTAAACGCGGCGAACTGCACCTGGCCGTCGACATGCTCGGCGAAATAGCGCGCCAGCGTCGTCTTGCCGGTGCCGGCATAGCCGAACAGCCGGAACAGCTGCGGCTTGCCGGCTTTCAGCCAGCCGGCCACCGCCTTCAGCGCTTCGTCCTGTTGAGGAGAGAATTCCATCAGCGCGACAGACCGGATTCGCGAGGGAAAGACAAGGTGACTGCCGTCACCATCAATTTTCATCGCCGGCAATCACGCCGCTGCGACAGGGTCAGGCTATCAGTGACGAACAGGAACGTAAAGAGAACAAGGCCAGGCGACCGCAGCTTACCCGGCCCGCTGTGGATCGTTCTCCAGCTGGATCGGCTTGCCATGCGGCGTTGCGTGCGCGGCGCGTTCCCAGGCAGCGGCGAGCGCATCGACGTCGCGCTTTCCGGCAACGCCCTTGGCCAAAAGCAGCTTTTCCAGCGCTGCCAGCCAGTGCTCGTAGTAATCGTGACCGTCGCGCGCGGCGCCCGGCCGCTTCAACTCTGCCGACAAAGCATCCGCCCATTCGCTCCACGAAAACAGCCCGTTGTCGTGCAGTGCTACCGTCATGGCAAAGGCCTCTGCTTGCCACGGCTCGGCAAACACAGGCGCCTCGACACCGGCGGGCAGCATGGCGGCGACTGAGCCCGTCTCACGCCGGCTCAAGGTAGCTCTCCCAGGCATCGATCGACACGACAAGTGCCGGATCGGCGCCCTCGCCCCAGATTTCGCCGCCGGTGAAGGCCACCGTATAGACCCATTGCGGGTTTTCGCCCTGGCCGTGTGCATTGGTGTCGGGAAAGACAAAGCCGTCGCGCACAGCCTCGACGACGCCTCGCTTGCCGCGTGCATAGCGCGGCAGTCTGGTGTGGCCGGTCGGATGAAAGTTCCTGGTTCGCACGGGGTCGCCCGCCTTGAACCGCGCAGGCGCGGCGACAGGCCGGTCGCAGGGCCCGCCCTTGGCCAGCACCGCCGGAACGTCCTTAGCCTTCAGCACCCGTTTGGGTGTCGCTGCCGGGTCGACTGCGTCGCCCGTAGCCAGGTCGCGGTCGCTGACGAAACCATGGCGTTTGAGCAGCACCTCCAGCGCCTTGATCCATATCTGGTAGTAGCTGGAGGCATAATAATCCGCTGGATGCAGCGATTCCCGCGCGTGCCGACTCTCGTCGATGGTCCAGGCGCCCATGGCGCCGGCGCACAACGTCACGCCCAGCGCCCGCCTTTCCCAATCGGCATGGAAATAGGGTTCGTCCGGTTCGGGCGCGACCGGCCCGAAACCCATCTGACCGCCGAGATCCTGCGGCCCGTTCATGCCGGTTCCCGCACCAACGCCGTGCCGATCATGGCATCGCGCGTCACCAGATCGGCGAGCCGTGCCTCATCCCAGCCCTCGGTGCCCCTTGGCTGCATAGGCACCACCAGATAGCGCAGCTCGGCGGTCGAATCCCACACCCGGATTGTTGTCGTCGCCGGCAAGATTAGCCCGAATTCCTCGAGCACGCCGCGCGGATCGATCACTGCGCGCGAACGGTAGGGCGGCGCCTTGTACCAGACCGGCGGCAGGCCGAGCACCGACCACGGATAGCAGGAACATAGCGTGCAGACGACGAGGTTGTGCGTGTCGGCCGTGTTGAAGACCGCCTGCATGTGCTCGCCTTGCCGGCCGGTGTAGCCGAGCGATTCGATTGCCGCCGTCGCATCACGCTTCAGCCATGCGGCAAACGCGGGATCAACCCAGGCTTTCGCCACCACCTTTGCGCCGTTGCGCGGCCCGATCTTGGTCTCGTAGGTGTCCACTATGGCATCAATCGCCGCCGGATCGATCAGGCCTTTGCGGGTGAGAATCGTCTCCAGTGCGCGCACGCGCGCCGCAAAAGGATCAAGCTCGTTGTCATGGTGGTGATTATGCGGCATGGCGTCAAATTACGATCGCGGACCCCCGGCCGCAAGCACCACGGCTTGGGCCAGCGCTATTCGGCTGCCGCCTTTTGCGGCACTGGTTCTTCCTCCTCGTCGAACAGTGACGGCTGGTCGACCGCTTCGACCGGCCTCGGCTCGCCCCGGCGCCGCGCCCACAGCCTGACCAGCCAGCCGGAAAAATGCTCCATGTAGACGTAGATGACGGGCGTGACGAACAGCGTCAGTGCCTGCGAGGCGACAAGACCGCCGACCACCGCCACGCCGAGAGGCTGGCGCAGTTCCGCACTGGCACCGGTGCCGAGCGCGATCGGGATGGTACCCATCAGCGCCGCAAGGGTGGTCATCATGATCGGCCGGAAGCGCATCAGGCAGGCCTTGTGGATGGATTCGACAGGCGACATCCCCTCGCGCCTAAGCTCGAGCGCCACGTCGATCATCATGATGCCGTTCTTCTTGACGATGCCGATCAGCATCAGGATGCCGATCACCGCGATCACCGACAGATCCATCCCCGCCAGCCGCAGTGCCACCAGTGCGCCCAGCACCGCCGATGGAAGCCCGGTCAGGATGGTGAGCGGATGGATGAAGCTCTCATAAAGCATGCCGAGCACGATATAGATGGTCAGGATCGCGCCGCCGATCAGCAGCCCCTGGTTGGAAAGCGAATCCTGGAACGTCTTGGCCGTGCCCGAGAAGGCGGTCGAGATCGTCGGCGGCATGCCGATCTTGTCCTTCAGCGCGTTGATGTGGCTCACGCTGTCGCCGAGGGCCACGCCTTGCGGCAGATTGTAGGAGATCGTCACTGCCGGAAGCTGGCCGAGCTGGTTGACGGTCAAAGCGCCGGCGGTCCGATCGACGCGGGCGAACGCGCCGAGCGGCACCAGGCTGCCGCTCGCCGTTCTCACCTTGATGGCCAGCATCCGCTCGGGCGACCACTCGATCTTCGGATCGAGCTCCATGATCACGTCGTAGCTGTCGGCCGAACCGAAGATGGTCGACACCTGCTGGGTGCCGAAACCGCCATAGAGGCTGGAGCGCAACGTGTCGGTATCGACACCGAGGTTCGCCGCCTTGTCGCGGTCGATCACCAGCGTCGCCTGTAGCGCGTTGTTCTGCAGGTCATTGGTGACGTCGGTGAAGGCGGCATGATCGGCGGCCATCGCATCCGTCAGCCTTTGCGCCCAGACGTTCGTCAGGCCGGTATCGAGGCCCTGCACGGCAAGCTGGTAGGCACTCGCCGAAGAACGCGCGCCGAGCCGCAGGTTCTGCACCGGTTGCATGTAGGTTTCGATGCCGGGCACATTGGCCAGCTGGCGCCGCAGGTCCGTAAGCACTTTGTCGATGTTCGGTCGGTGGTCCTTGTCTTTCAGCTGCACAAACAGTTGGCCCTGGTTGAGCGCATTGTTTCCACTGCCCGCCGACCAGCCGACATGCGCGACGTAGGGCGAATGGGTGAAGACATCCGCCACTTGCCCCTGCAGCTTCACCATCGCGTCAAACGAAATGTCCTGGCGCGCGATGGTCGTCACCGAGACCTGGCCGATATCCTCCTGCGGGAAGAAGCCTTTCGGCGAAATCTGGATCAGCCACACCGACAGCCCGGCGGTCACCAGGAAGACAAGGAAGACAAGGAAATTGTGGCGCAGGCAGAATGTCAGCAGCCTGTCATAGCCCCGCATGAAGACGTTTTGTCTATGGCCTTCACCGTGCGCTGCTTTCTGCTCGGCTTTCGATAATGACAACAGCCGCGAGCACAGCATCGGCGTCAGCGTCAGCGAGACGAACATCGACGCCAGGATGGCGACCGTCACCACCACCGCGAATTCGTTGAAGATGCGCCCGATCACGCCGCCCATCAAAAGCACCGGAATGAACACGGCGACCAGCGAGATCGAGATCGAGATGATGGTGAAGCCGATCTCGCGCGCGCCCTTGAGCGACGCCTCGAGGGCCGAGAGCCCGTCCTCCTCCATATGGCGGAAAATATTTTCCAGCATGACGATGGCATCGTCGACGACAAGGCCGACCGCCAATGTCAGCCCCATCAATGAGACGTTGTCGATGGAAAAGCCGAACAGGTACATCACGCCCAGCGTGGCGATGAGCGAAATCGGTACCGCCACCGCCGGGATGATCGTCGCCGTCACCCGGCGCAGGAACAGGAAGATCACCATCACCACCAGCGCGATGGTGAGCAGGAGCGTGAACTGCACGTCATCGACCGCCTCGCGGATCGATGTCGAGCGGTCGTTTAGCAACTGGATGCTCGCCGCTGCCGGCATCTGATCGTCGAAGGAAGGTAGCATCGCCTTGACGCGGTCGACGACGTCGACGGTATTGGCATCCGGCTGGCGCTGCACGGCCATGATGATGGCGCGGGTGCCGTCATACCAGCTTGCCGTCGTCGTGGTCTCGACCGAATCGATGACGCGGGTCACCTCGCCGAGCCGCACCGGATGGCCGTTCTTGGTGGCGATGATGATGTTGGAGAATCCCGCCGCATCGGTCAGCTGCGTGTTCGCGGTGATTGTCAGCTGCTGTTTGTTGTTCTTGAGCACGCCGAGCGGCGTGTTGCTGTTGGCCGAGGCGATGGCCGTCTGCAGCTGATCGATCGAGATGCCGCGAGCGGCGAGCGCCGTCGGATCGATCTGGACGCGGACAGCGTATTTTTGCTGGCCGTAAATCGAAACCTGCGCAACGCCGTCGATCGTCGACAGCGACGGCGAAATCACATTCTCGGCAAACGCGTCGAGATCAGTCAGCGGAATTGTGTCGCTGACCAGCGACATCAGCAGGATCGGCGCGTCGGCTGGATTGACCTTGCGGTAGCTCGGCGGGCTGGTCATCTCCGGCGGCAATTGTCGTTGCGTACGTGCGATCGCTGCCTGCACGTCGGCGGCGGCTGCATCGATGTCGCGGTTGAGTACGAACTGAATGGCGATCGAGGTCGAGCCGAGCGAGTTGGTCGTCGAGATCGAATCGATGCCGGCGATGGTGGCAAACTGCTTGATCAGAGGCGTTGCCACCGACGTCGCCATGGTTTCCGGCGAAGCCCCGGGCAGCGAGGCCGAGACGTTGACAACCGGAAATTCGGCGCTTGGCAGCGCCGCGACCGGCAGGAATTTGTAAGCAAATAGCCCGCCCAGAACCAGGGCGAACGACATGAGTAGCGTGGCGACGGGCCTGCGGATGCAGAATTCGGAAATCATGGCTGTGTTCCGCCCGTCCGGTCAGCCTCGGCAACCTTCGGAGCCGCCTGATCGCCGGTGCCGGTCGAAGCCTTGCCTTCGCGCACCGCCGCGCCGTTCTTCAGTTTGGTCTGACCCTCGACGACGACACGCTCGCCGCTTTTCAATCCTTGGCTGATTGCGGTGTTGGTGCCTTCTGTCAGCGCGACCTGCACGGGCCGCATTTCAACGGTGTTGTCCGGCTTGATTACATAGACGAACGGGCCTTTCTGGCTGGGCTGGACGGCGACCGTCGGAACGGACGTCATTTGTGGCATGATGCCGGCATCGAGCACGACGTTGACGTATTGGCCCGGCCATAGCGAAAGATCGGCGTTGGGCACACTGGCCCGCGTTGCGATCGTGCCGGACGCCGTGTCTACGCTCGAATCGACGAAATCCAGCGTTCCCTTGCCGATCGGCTTCGGGTCGCCGTCCTTGGTCAGCGTCACCGCACCTTGCTGCGGCGCTGCCAGCGCCTTGTGCAGCAAGGCAAGATCGCTTTCGGGGAGATTGAAGTTCACCTGCAGCGGGTCGACCTGCGTGATCGTCACCAGTGGAGTCGACGTGCTGCTGCCGTTGCTGGTGGTGACGAGATCGCCGACGGCGACGCTGACTGCGCCAAGCCTGCCGGAGATCGGCGCCCTGATCGTGGCGAAGCCAAGCTGGATTTGGTCCGCATCGATCGTTGCCTTGTCGGCGTCGACGGTGGCCGCGGCGGATTTCTGCGCCGCGACGGCCTGATCGTAGGTCTGCTGTGTTCCGGCCTGCCTGGCGACGAGATTTTTGGCGCGCTGAAGATCGGCCGTGGCGCTGGCAAGCAGCGCCTGGTCTTTCGCGAGCGTCGCCTGATCGCGTGCCAGTTGTGCCTTCAACGAGCGATCGTCCAGCGAGAACAGAAGGTCGCCGGCCTTCACCATCTGTCCGTCCTTGACCGCGATTGCGACGATCTGACTCGATATCCGCGCGTTGATGCTGACCACGGCAGGAGAGGACACAAAGCCGATGGCATAGCGCCGGACCGGGAAATCGGCCGTCGTAGCGGTGGCGGCAACCACCGAAGTCGTACGCGCGGCATTTGCCGCTGCAGCGGGCTTGTTCGCCGTCGCCGTCTGATTCGCCGACAGCATCTGCTGAAGACCGCTCATTGCGCTGGGCGAAAGATAGAGCCACGCCGCGGCAACGCAGGCTGCAGCGATCACGGCTAATACGATCTTTCCGCGCATCGACAAAAGGCCTCTCGATCCGACACGCCGCTATCCGGTGGCCGTAGTCTAGCTCAACTCGCAGCCTCTTGCCGCGCTTTTGCCAGATAATAGAGGATGCCGAAGGCGAAAAAGGGCCAAAACCCGTCATTACGAAGATTTAATGTGCAGTGCACAATAAAACGGCAGCTAACGCAGCATCGGCCACAATGTCGCCGCCAGCATCACACCCATGGCGATGTTGAACCATTTGAGCCGCACCGCATCCGCCAGAAAGCCGCGCAGCGCCATGCCGAAACCGGCCCAGGTCGAAATGCTCGGCAGCATGACGACGGCGAAAGCGGCTCCGATCAGCACCACCGACACAAACGGGCGTTCCGGATTGGTATAGACGGCCATGGCTGTAATCGCCATCACCCACGCCTTGGGATTGACCCACTGGAAAGCCGCAGCCTCGATGAAGCGCATCGGCTGGCCCTTCGCCTCGCCTTCGCCGCCGAGCGAGCGCGACATGGCGATCTTCCAGGCGAGATAAAGCAGGTAGAGGCCGCCGGCGATCTTCAACCCGGTGTGCAGCACCGGAAAGGCCGTCAACACGGCGCCAAGCCCGAAGCCTACGGCAAGCAACAGCACGAGGAAGCCGAAGCCGATGCCGAGCATGTGTGGCACGGTCTTGACCAAGCCGAAATTCACGCCTGAGGCCAGAAGCATGAAATTGTTCGGACCCGGCGTGATCGAGGTCACGAAGGCATAAACCAGCAGGGCGAAGAATGCGTCGAATGTCATGCCGTTCCCCTAATCAATGCGATCGGTGGCAAAGCGACGAGATAGAGCCGAGCTGGATGACTACATCCCTTGCGGGCCGCGGTTCATCGCCGCCACTCCGGTACGGCAGATTTCAACTAGCCCGAGCGGTTTCATGATGGCGATGAACTGATCGAGCTTGGAGCCCTTGCCGGTGATCTCGAAGATGAAATGCTCGGTGTTGGCATCGATGACGCTGGCGCGGAATGCATCGGCGAGCCGGAGCGCCTCGACGCGGGCTTCGCCGGTGCCGGCGACCTTGACCAGCGCGAGTTCCCGCTCCAATGGCCGCTCCTGTCCGAATTCCTGCGACCGCACGGTGAGATCGACGACGCGGTGCACCGGCACGATGCGCTCGAGTTGGTGCTTGATCTGCTCCAGCACGTGCGGCGTGCCGCGCGTCACGATGGTGATGCGCGACAGGTGCTTTTCGTGCTCGGTTTCCGAGACCGTCAGGCTCTCGATGTTGTAGCCACGTCCGGAAAACAGGCCGATGACCCGCGCAAGCACGCCCGGCTCGTTGTCGACCAGGACCGAAAGCGTGTGGTTCTCTGGTTTTTCCGTCTCCTTGGCGATGAAATAGGCGGAGCCGGTCGGTTGCAACTGTGCGTTCATGACATGAATCTCGATTTCAAACTTTTGCGCTAATCTGCTGTTTTCGCACAGCTACCTCGAACCAGGCTACACCAGTTCCCTGCCCTTGGCGTCGATAGCGTTGGCCACAGCTTCGTCCGTCGCCTCGTCCGGCAACAGCATCTCGTTATGCGCCTTGCCGGACGGGATCATCGGGAAGCAGTTGGCGAGCGTCGCCACGCGGCAGTCGAACAGGACGGGCTTCTTGACCGCTATCATTTCCTTGATGGCGTCGTCGAGCTCGTCCGGCTTGTCGCAGCGAATGCCATGGCCGCCATAGGCTTCGGCGAGCTTGACGAAATCCGGCATCGCTTCGGTGTAGGAGTGCGACAGCCGGTTGCCGTGCAGCAGCTGCTGCCACTGCCGCACCATGCCCATATATTGGTTGTTGAGGATGAAGATCTTGATCGGCGCCTCGTGCTGCACCGCCGCGCTAATTTCCTGCATCGTCATCTGCACCGAGGCGTCGCCGGCGATATCGATGACCAGCGCATCCGGGTGCGCGATCTGCACGCCGAGCGCGGCCGGCAGGCCGTAGCCCATCGTGCCCAGTCCCCCGGAGGTCATCCAGCGGTTCGGCTTCTCGAAGTGATAGTGCTGCGCCGCCCACATCTGATGCTGGCCGACCTCGGTGGTGATGTAGGTGTCGAGGTCCTTGGTCAGCGCATAGAGCCGCTGGACGGCATATTGCGGCATGATCACCTCGTGGTTCATCTTGTAGGCGAGCGAATCGCGCGCGCGCCATTTGGCAATCTGCTCCCACCACGGGTGAAGCGCTTTCTTGTCGGCCTTGGCGGTTGCCCGCCACAGCCGCACCAGATCCTCCAGCACACGCCCGACATCGCCGATGATCGGCACGTCGGTGTGGACGTTCTTGTTGATCGACGACGGGTCGATGTCGATGTGGATCTTCTTCGAATTCGGCGAAAACGCCGTCAGCCGCCCGGTGATGCGGTCGTCGAAGCGCGCGCCGATGCAGAGCATGACGTCGCAATCGTGCATCGCCATGTTCGCTTCATACGTGCCGTGCATACCGAGCATGCCCATCCAGTTCTTGCCCGACGCCGGATAGGCGCCGAGGCCCATCAGCGTCGAGGTGATGGGAAAGCCGGTGAGGTCGACCAGCTCGCGCAGCAGATGGCTCGCCTCCGGGCCGGAATTGATGACGCCGCCGCCCGAATAGATGATCGGCTTTCGGGCAGCCGCCATCAGCTCGACCGCCGCCTTGATCTTTTCCAGATCGCCCTGGACCTTCGGTTGGTAGCTGGTGCGCGGCGCCGTCTGCGGCGGGACATAGATACCCTTGGCGAACTGCACGTCCTTCGGAATGTCGACGACGACCGGACCGGGGCGCCCTGTCGTTGCCACATGGAAGGCCTCGTGGATCGTTGCCGCGAGCTCGTTGACGTCCTTCACCAGCCAGTTGTGCTTGGTGCAGGGCCGCGTGATGCCGACCGTGTCGCACTCCTGGAACGCATCGGAGCCGATCAGCGAAGTCGGCACCTGGCCGGTCAGGCAGACCAGCGGGATCGAGTCCATCAGCGCGTCCTGCAATGGCGTCACCGCATTGGTGGCGCCCGGCCCTGAGGTCACCAGCATGACGCCGGCCTTGCCGGTCGAGCGCGCATAGCCTTCCGCCGCGTGGCCCGCGCCCTGCTCGTGGCGGACGAGGATGTGCTCGACCTCGTCCTGCTGGAAGATTTCATCGTAGATTGGCAGAACCGCGCCGCCCGGATAGCCGAAAACATGCTTGACGCCGTTGTCCTTCAGCGCCTGCACCACCATTTCGGCGCCCGTCATTTCGCTCCTTGGCATTTCAGTTCTTGGCATTTCGCGCCGCTCATTCTGTCCACTGCTCATCGGTCTGGTCCCGTACTGTTCGCCATCTGGCGATTGCTGGTCGTTTAGTCGTATTTCGGGCAATAAAAAAGGCCCCCGAGGGAGCCTGTGTCTTGCGCATGGGAGGTCATCGCCCGGCGGTTACACCGCCTTGCCCACGCGCTTTCCTACGAGAATGAGTGCCTTTTTCATGGTGGCGGACAATAGAATTGGTTTGACGCCGCTGTCAACGGCGAATGTGCACTTGGCCTGACGTCGGCACATCCGCCCATTGTGCACCCGCGCGGCCTTTCCGCCGCGCGGGTCTTCCGTTTCAGGCGCAGAGCACCACACCCCTCGCCTTGGCCCAGCGCTCGATGATCTTGCGCTCCTCGAGCGAGGCGAGACGGTTGCCGAAACCGCGCACCTGCACCGCACGGTTTTGCGGGTCGAGTTCGATCGTCAGCAACCGCTCGATCTTGCCGAGCGCCGAGCGCCGCAGCACCCAGATCGAGGCATTGCCGGCGATGCATTTGGCCGCGTATATCGAGACGCAATGATGCATCGCCCGGCTCTCGGCGACCAGATCCTCAGCTGTCTTCAACTGACGGATGAAGAAACGCTCGCCATGCGCCTTTGCCTCTTTGGTCGACGGCTGCCAGTCCCAATCGTCGAGGCGCGAGCCGTCCCAGGCGCGACCCTGCGACTGCGTCCCGGCAGTACGCGTGGCCCGCCCGGCAGCGCGGCGGCGCATTGCCTCGATGCGTTCGATCGCGGCAATGTCTCGATGCCATTCCAGCATCTGCCGACACAGCGAGGCGAGCGTGCGACCCTTCAGGCTGTACGCCGCATCGCGCTGGTGCACGGCGCCGATATAGTCGCATAGATCGTCGATCTCCTCCTTCGACGCGGGTTGCCCGCAGAAGAACCGTGTCACCTCGCGCCAGAAGGCCAGATCGTTACGTGGCGTGCGCGCGATTTTCGACTTGGCAAGTCGGGCCGCCAACCCGGAATCATCCGTGTAGGACCGGGCGATCGCCACCCAAAACGCCTCGTCGAACGTGAAATCGCCGGGCAAGTTCAAGAAGCAATGCACCTCCTTGCGAGACAGCCACGCACAGGCGCCCGCCTTGTAGAGCGAGTCACCACGCACCACTGCGATATACCAAGCCTTGCGAAGCGCAATCTCGCCGGCATTCAACCCCGAGCTGTCCAGCCAGATCCCCTCGAGCGCGGCTGTAACCGGGTAGCGCGCATAGAGATGACGCGCCGCGGCCAGCCGCAGCCGCGCGGGGTCGCGCGTCTTCAGCTTTGGACGCCACAGCGCGCCGTCGCGGATCGCCATGCCGGCAAAGCCCCGACGTGCCTCGTCGAGCGCCCGCTCGAAATCCGGAGCGGGACGCGGGACGGGAAAAACCCGCCGCAGCGTTACGGCATATGCTTCAATGCGTTCGCGCTCGGCATCCTGCCTGCGCTGGATCATGGACTTTGCCATGGCCGTTCTTCCTGATTGGACCCCTGTCAGCCGCACGCAATTCCAGCGTCGGCACGGAATGTGTCGATCTGGATCGCCGGGTCATTGACAGGTCTCCTTTCAGGACGACGGATCAGAATGGGCGGCTTCTCTAAGCTCGCCGCCAATTTGACGCAAGAGCTATTCTTTCCACGCCCGCGATGGTCTGACGGGTGTTGCAAAGGTGCATCGTTGTCGCCATCAGCGTGTCCGGCCGACGCGTTTCCAGTAGATGAGGGTGGCTGTGAGCCCGCCATGCGGCTTCAGCGCATAATCCGGTATTTCGCCGGCCAGTGTGAAGCCGAGCTTTTCATAGAGGCCGGAAGCCCCCTCCTCTTTTGCCGTGTCGAGGACCAACAGCGTGCGGCCTTTCTCCACGGCAACGGCTTCCGCCGCCTCCATCAGGCGGGTTGCGATGCCCTTGCCGCGATAATCGAGGCGGGTCATCAGCTTGGCGATCTCGGCCCGGTGCGGCTGGTTGGGAGGGCAGTCGAGCAGCAAGGTGACGGTGCCGACCAGAGCCTCGCCGTTCCAGGCCCCAAGCACGGCCCTTTCGCCTCTGGCGGCCGCATGAAGCGACCTGTTCCAGAAGGCCGCGGCTATCTCCGGCGCCAGCGGATGCATGAAGCTGACCGAGCCGCCGGCAGCGACTGTCCCGATCAGCAGATCCGCCAGCATTTTTTGCGTTCCGTCAGTACTGGTGAGTGGCCTGATTTCGATCGAACTCATGTGGTTCCCCTGCGCCGTCCGTCAATCGAAATGACTGATCCGCTTCCGCTTCCTGGCCCGCCGGATTTCCGCGATGCGATCGGCGTCTTCCTCTTGCAGATGTCGCCCGCGTTCCAGCAGTTCGAGCGTGTATTCCTCATAGGTCAGGCCCAGCCGCTCGGCCTTGTCCAGCCGCATCAGCATGATCTCGCGGCTCGGCACTTTCCATGCCTGGGCATGGGCGGTCCGCCAGGCAAGAAACACATAGGGCTCACCCTTGCCCCAGGGCGGACCGTCATAGTCGTCGAGCGGCGGACCGCCATTGTCGGAGCGTTTCGGACGGCGCGCCTTCACCTCAGCCCCTGGCCAACGCAACCAGATAGTCGGCAGCGTCCGGCCCCGGAGCGTGAAAGACGCAATCGGATGGCGCGCCGAGCGCCAGGCAGTCGCCGGGTTCGAGCCGGTGAACGATGTCCCCCTCGGTGAATTCCAGCCGCCCGGAGATCAGCCATATCTGTTGCCTGATGAAGGCATAGGACGCCGCCGGGAAACTTACCTTGGCGCCGGCCGGCAACTGGATCCGGATCAGTTCGAGGGGTATGTCGGAGACCGGCGAAAGATGCCGCCGCACATAACCCGTAGCCGGATCGCGCCAGAGCGGCTGGTCACGTTCGCGAAGCAGGCCACCGCCCTGCAATTCCGCCCTTGCGATCAATGTGGACAGCGTCATGCCGAAGGCGGCCGCAATGCGCACAAGGAGTGCCGCCGTCGGGCTGGTCATGCCGCGTTCTACCGTGCTCAGCATGGCTTTCGAAACATCGGACCGCTCCGCCAGCTCTGCCAGGGACCAGCCTCGAGCCACTCTTTCGGCATGTATTCGTCTGCCGATGGTCGAGGAGATGTCGTTCGCTATATCATCCATTAATCCAATATATCGAAATTTTTCTACGGAGCAACGGCCGTTTCATCCATTTTTCGCAAACTCCTTAATGTCCGCTAAACCATCCGGCCTCATCCCACCTTAACCCCGTTCGCCTAGGCTCATCGCTTGGAAAAAGGGATCGGCGTGTCCATGCTCGTTGAACGCGAAGCCTCCATTGGGGAACCGACTTTGCTGGAGCGCCGCAGGGCGGAGCAGAACGACAAGCGCATTCTGGGCAATGTCGTGCAATGCGACGGCGCGCGCGCCACCATCAGCGCCTATGCCGACGATATCGAAGGCACGGTCACCGGCCTGTGGAGCGTCGGCAAGATGATCTCGATCAATCTCGGTACATCACGAACCGTCGGCCTGGTCTATGAAATCGGCAAGTCGGATCGTGCCTGGAGCAGCGAGGGCCAGAATCCGATCGAGGTCAGCATCGAATTGATCGGCGAGGTGCGCGACGGTGCCGAACCCGGCGCGAAGCCGATCTTCGACCGTGGCATCACAACCTACCCGCATATCGGCGCCATTGCCCATCGTATCCGCAGCCGCGACCTGCAGGCCGTCTACGATCTCGCCGGTCGTCATTCGATCACCATCGGCACGCTGTCGCAGGACGAGGCCATCGACGCCAATATCGCCATCGAGGATACGCTGGCGCGGCATTTCGCCATTGTCGGCACCACCGGGGTCGGCAAATCGACCGCCGTCTCGCTGCTCTTGCGCAAGTCGATCGCCGCCCGGCCCGACCTGCGCGTGCTCATCCTCGATCCACACAACGAGTTCGCCGCGTCGTTGCCCGAATATTGCGTCAGGGTCGATTCGACGACGCTCGACCTGCCCTTCTGGATGTTCAAGCTCGAGGAATTTGCCGAGGTGCTGTTTCGCGGCCGCGAGACGGTTCCGGAAGAGGTCGACGCCTTGCGCGATCTCATTCCCGCGGCCAAGAACCTCTACCGCAATCCGAACTCCGGCAACTATCTACGGCGCAGCACCGATGCGCTGACCGCCGACGCGCCGGTGCCCTATCGCATTGCCGACCTCATCAAGCTGGTCGACGAACGCATGGGATTGCTGGAAAGCAAGAACGATCGCCCGACGCTCAGGTCACTGAAGACACGTATCGAATCGGCGGCATCCGATCCGCGCTACCGTTTCATGTTCAACTCGCGCCTGATCGAGGACACCATCCACGAGACGATCGGCAACATCTTCCGCGTGCCGCATCACGGCCGCCCTGTGACCTGCTTCGAAATGGCCGGCATGCCGTCCGAGGTGGTCAATTCCGTATGCTCGGTGCTGGCGCGGCTGGCCTTCGACCTGGCGTTGTGGAGCGAAGGCCGCCTGCGGCTGCTCTTCCTGTGCGAGGAAGCGCATCGCTATATGCCGGCCGATCCGCGCCTCGGTTTCGCGCCGACGCGGCACGCGCTGTCGCGCATCGCCAAGGAAGGCCGCAAATATGGCTGCTATCTCGGCGTCGTCACCCAGCGCCCGGGCGAGCTCGACCCGACCATCCTGTCGCAGTGCTCGACGTTCTTTGCCATGCGGCTCGCCAACGAGCAGGACCAGGCGATCATCCGCTCGGCGATTGCCGACTCCTCGGCTTCGACGCTGGCGTTCCTGTCTTCCATGGGCCAGCGCGAGGCCATTGCCTTTGGGGAAGGCGTGGCGACGACGATGCGGATGAAGTTCGAAAAGCTCTCCGAGGATTTGATCCCCGGCACGGCCAAGCGCGCGGACGCCTTGCGGTCCGAAACCGGCGACGAGGTCGACCTCGTGGCGATCGTCGAACGGCTCCGCAACGTGCCGAAATCACAGCAGGCAATGCCTTTCGCGGAAGTCGTCGATCCGGGCCGGCAGGCCGGCGATTCGGACTATCGCAAGCCGTCGGCCGCACGCACCCAGCGGAACGACGATTTCGACTTGCGCTACGGCCTCAAGCCGGCGACCTTCGGCCTGCGTCCCCCAGAATGATTGAGCCGAGCGACTTTTAGGCAGCGCTCGCAGATATCAAAGCTGAGTTTCGATGGCTGTCTTGTCTATGACTGACCACACCTGGCGAATTTTCCCTCTCTGAAACTCATAGAATACGTTCTCGGCAAACGAAATTCTCTTCCCGCTTACATCGAGCCCAAGGAACGTTCCCCTTGGCGCGCAGTCGAAGCTTAGCCGGCTCGCTACATAAGGCGGATCGGCAACCAATAGCTGAATGTCGAAGTAAAGGTCCGGAATTTCGTCGAAGTCTCTCACCAACATTTCGAGATAGCCGGACAATCCGAGCTTGCGACCGTTGTGGGTCACTTCATCATGAACAAACCGCCCCAGATTTGGCCAATCCTGCTTGTTCAAGCATGCAATATAGCCTCGGTAAAGACCGGAGAGATCGGATTTAGTCACGGCAACACCTCTATTTCCGGCAAGCCCCGCAAAGGCAGCATCTCAGCTTGACTGGGTGATGTCGGTCTGCGTGCACCGGAAACGCAGAAAACGATACCAGACGGCCGGCATCACGAATTCAATGACGGAATTTCAGGCACAGACGCGGTTGCGCCCTTGCCTCTTCGCCTCATAGAGCTGGCGATCGGCGCGGCGATAGAACTCCTCGGCGGTTTCCTTGCGATCCCAGACGGCAAGCCCGACGCTGGTGGTGATTTTCAGTCGGACATTGCCCGTCAGCACCGACATGTTGGCGATCGCCTTGCGGATGCGCTCCGCGAATTTGGATAGCAGCTCGGCGTCCATATTGGGCGTGACCACCGCGAACTCCTCGCCGCCCAGGCGCGCCACCACGTCGTGATAGCGTGTCATGTCCTTGAGACAGTTGGCGACCGCCCGCAACACCTCGTCGCCGACATCGTGGCCGTGGCTGTCGTTGACCTGCTTGAAATGGTCGAGGTCGAGGATCATCAGCCCTACTGGTTTCTCGATGCGACGGAACTCTTCGAGATATTCCTTCAGCGCATCGTCGAAATAACGCCGGTTCTGCATGCCGGTGAGGCTGTCGGTGAGCGCCGCATGCTCTAGCGTCTCCGAACGCGCGCTGAGCGAAACGGTCATGGCGCGCAGCTTGCCTTCTTCCGTCGCCTGCTTTCGGATCAGCGGGTAGATGAAGAAAATGCCGAAGAACAGCGCAGTCGCCAGCAGCACGCCCGTCGCAAACAGCAGCTTGTTGAGATAGACGATTTCATCGAGTTCCGAAGGCGTATTGCTAATGTCGGCGGCCAGGGTTTGCAGGAGCCCATAGGCGTAAAGCGTCACCAGGCCGGCGGCCAGGATCACAAAAATAAAGACGAAAAAGGCTGATTCCGCCTTGTGGAAACGCATCTGCTCCCCGTTGGAAAGTTCGTAACGATCTTATGGCATGCGGGAACTTACGGACAGTTAACCTGGACAACTTCAACGCGAAATGTCCCCTCGGTGTCGACTTTTCAGGTTGCGCTCGAAGGAGGGAGTGAGAGCATCGAGTCGATCCCCTCACCAGGACGCAATCTCTGCCATTCCGGGCCCAATTGGTGCCTGAACCAGGTCGCCTGCCGTTTGGCATATTGCCGCGTCGCGATTTTCGCGCGCTCGATGGCCTCGGGAAAACTGAAGGCGCCGGCCAGCGCGGCCTGAAGCTCGCGAACACCGATTGCTTTCATCGCCGGCAGGTCGGGATCGAGGCCGAGCGCTGAAAGCTGTTTCACCTCGTCCAGTGCCCCCTTGTCCAGCATGCGGTCGAAGCGAGCATCGATCCGCTCCACCAGCGCCGCTCGCTCCGGCTCGATGACGAAAAAGCGCGCGCTGCTCCTGTCGATCAACGGCCGGCCTCGCGCGGCCTGCCAGTCCAGGATGGAACGCCCCGACGCGTCGAGCACCTCCAGCGCCCGCACGATGCGCTGGCCATCCGTCGGCTTCAGCATCATGCCGGCCGCAGAATCCTCGCGCAGCAGGATGCGGTGCAATCTCACTGCGCCTTGTTCCTGGAGCTCGTAGCGCCAGCGATCGCGGATCGACTTCGGAATGTCGGGCATCTCCGAGATACCTTCCGTGAGCGCCCGGAAATAAAGCCCGGTACCGCCGACGAAAATCACTGGCCGCTCCGAGAGCGTGCCGTCGTCGATCAGCTTCGTGACATCACGCAACCAGGCGCCGGTGGAATAGGCGGTGGACGGATCAACGTGTCCATAAAGAAAGTGGGGGACGCGGGCGAGTTCGGCAGGACCAGGCCGCGCCGTCAGCACGTCGAGCACCGAATAGCCTTGCATAGAATCGGTGTTGACGATGACACCGCCATTGCGCTCGGCGAGGTCGAGTGCGAGCGCCGACTTGCCGCTGGCGGTCGGCCCGGCTATCAGGATCGCGTTCTTCACGCGGCCTTCGCCCGCCTGTCCGCTGGAATTTTCGATGCCGCTGATCGCCACGCTTCTATCCCATCCCGCCGGCCGCGCATTGACGCCGACGCTAGCGAATATGGCCTCGCGGTCGGTCGGCGCAAGCGCTGTTCGCTGGCTGGCCGAAGGCATCGCCTGCGAACTCGACTTGCCGGAGACCGCCGACGCTTCCGAAATAACGGCGCGCCTGCAGGCCGCGCTTGCTTCCGAACCGATCGACGTGGCCGTCCAGCCGGCTGAGAACAGGCGCAAGAAGATCCTGATCGCCGACATGGATTCGACAATGATCGACCAGGAATGCATCGACGAGCTTGCCGACGAGATCGGCGTCAAGGATCGCGTCGCCGCCATCACGGCGCGATCGATGAACGGCGAGATCGCATTCGAGCCGGCCTTGCGCGAGCGTGTGGCGCTGCTCAAGGATCTCGATGCCGCAATCATCGACCGCATCATCGACAATCGCCTGACGCTAGCCTCCGGCGGCCGCACGCTCGTCCAGACAATGGCGGCCAATGGCGCCTGGACGGCGCTGATCTCCGGTGGTTTCGACATCTTCACCACCCGCATCGCAGCATTGCTCGGCTTTCACGAAAATCGCGCCAACCGCCTGATCGAGCAGGATCGCCGCTTCACCGGCTTGGTCGCCGAACCGATCCTCGGCCGCGCCGCCAAGGCCGAAGCCCTTATCGAGATTTCCGCCCGCCTCGGCCTGACGCCTGCCGATGCCATTGCCGTCGGCGACGGCGCCAACGATCTCGACATGATCCGTCTTGCCGGCATCGGCGTCGCCTTGCATGCCAAGCCGGCCGTGGCAGCCGAGGCAAAGATCCGCATCGACCACGGCGACCTCACCGCCTTGCTTTATCTGCAGGGTTATCGCCGGGAGGAATTTGTCGAATGACGCCGATCCGCACCGAGCGCCTGATCCTGCGCAATTGGGGAGATCGTGACCGCGAGCTCTTCCATCGCATCAATTCCGACGAGCGCGTCATGGAATTCTTTCCGTTTCGGCGCGACCGTGCCCAGTCGGACGCCAAGATGGAGGAGTTGCGCGCAGCTATCGATCGCGACGGCTTCGGCTTCGCGGCCGCTGAGATCGCAGCCACAGGTGAATGCATCGGCTTCGTCGGTATAACCCGAACCGATCATTTGCCATTCCTGCCGCGCGGCACGATCGAGATCGGCTGGCGGCTGGCACCCGAATTGTGGGGCCGCGGCTATGTCACCGAAGCAGCCGAAGCCTGGCTCACCTATGGCTTTGAAAGACTTGGCCTCGACGAAATCGTGTCCTTCGCAGTCAAGGATAACAGCCGGTCCACTGCCGTCATGGAGCGCCTGGGCATGATCGCCGACCCGGCCTCCGACTTCGACCATCCCGGTGTTCCGGACAGCCACACCGCACTCAGGCGACATGTCTTCTACAGGCTGTCACCCACAGACTGGCAGGCAAGAAAAAGAGCGGCCCGCTAGCCGCCCTTTTTCGTTTCAAGATCAGAGTGTTGCAGGCTCTTCCGGACTCAATCCATCCGGATTGTCACAAACCTCAGCTCGCCGGTCTTCGACGCCAGCATCAAAAGCGCGTTCTTGCGCCCCTGCTCCTTCAGCGCGCCGATCCGGTCCATGACGTCCTTGGGCGTTGCGACCGATTCCTGCGCGATCTCGGTGATGACCTCGCCCGGCTGGATGCCGCGTTCGGCTGCCGCCGAATCCTTGGCGACGTCCGTCACGACGACGCCGGAGACATCGGTGGCGATGCCGAATTTCGTGCGCGTCTCCTCATTGAGCTCGCCGATCGTCATGCCGAGCACGGCAGCCGTCGAAACCGCAGGCGCCTTGTCGGCATCATCCTGGTCGGTGTTGCCGTTTTCACCGCCGCTGGCAAGCTTTTCGCCGTCCTCGAGCCGGCCGAGCGTCACCTTGACGGTCTGCTCGACCCCTTTGCGCACGATGATCACGTCGACCGCCTTGCCGACCGGGCTCTCCGCCACGACGCGCGGCAGGTCGCGCATTTCATGGATGTCCTTGCCGTCGAATTTGATGATGACGTCGCCGGCCTGGATTGTGCCGTTGTCGACCGGCCCGCCCTTGATGACGCCGGCGACCAGCGCGCCCTTGGCGGTCGCCATGCCCAAGCTTTCGGCAATGTCGTCGGTCACCGGCTGGATGCGCACGCCGAGCCAGCCGCGCCGCGTCTCGCCGAACTGGCGAAGCTGGTCGACGACGCCCGAGGCAAGCTGCGACGGGATCGAGAAGCCGATGCCGATCGAGCCGCCCGATGGCGAGATGATTGCCGTGTTGATGCCGATGACCTCGCCGCTGCTGTTGAACAGCGGTCCGCCGGAATTGCCGCGGTTGATCGCGGCATCGGTCTGGATGAAGTCGTCATACGGGCCGGAATTGATGTCGCGATTGCGTGCCGAGACGATGCCGACCGTCACCGTGCCGCCGAGACCGAACGGGTTGCCGATCGCCATCACCCAGTCGCCGACACGCATCGTGTTGGAATCGCCGAACTTCACCGCCGTCAGCTTGTGCCCTTTCGGATCGACCTTCAGCACCGCGACATCGGTCTTGGTGTCGGTGCCGACCAGCGTCGCCTTGAGCGTCACCCCATCGGAGAAATTCACCTCGATGTCGTCGGCATCGGCAATGACGTGGTTGTTGGTCACCACGATGCCCTGCTCGGCGTCGACCACGAAGCCGGAGCCCAGCGACTGCACCTTTTGCCCGCCGCCGCCCTTGTCGCCGCCACGGTTCTTGAAGAAATCGTCGAAGAAGTCCTGGAAGGGCGAGCCCTCCGGCAGCTGCGGCATCGGCACTGCGCCCGGCCCCTCAGTGCCTTTAACAGTCTGCGACGTCGAGATGTTGACCACGGCGCCAAGCAGGCCGGCGGCGAGATCGGCAACCGAGGGCGGCCCGTCGGCTGCCATCGTCGGCGCCACGAACGACGGAACGGCAACGGCGCCGACCAGAAGCGCAGCGGCCCCGGCGATGAACGTCCGCCTCGCTGCACGCAGAAGGGTGGTGGATGTCATCGAAAGGCCTCCGGGTGTTCTGAAAAAAAAACCGCTTCGGCAAAAATGCCGGTCCGCGTCATGTTGGCAAGAAATAAGGCACGTTTGCGGCTATGGCTACCGCCAGAGAATAAATCCTCTGTTACGCCGGCTATCCCTGCACCGGCCCTACTGGCCGGTGCTTGGCTGCGCTGCCGGTGGGGCGGGAGCGGCAGGTGCTGGCGCTGGTGCCGCCGGTGCCACAGGCGTTTCCTTGCTGTCCGGGTCGCGGAAGAAGCGGAAGAACTCGGAATTCGGCGACAGCACCATCGTCGTTCCGGCGCTGTTCAGCGCCGTGCCATAGGCATTCATCGACCGATAGAAATCGAAGAAGGCCGGATCGCGCTGATAGGCCCCGGCAAACGTGGCACTGCGCTGGGCTTCACCTTCACCGCGCAGGATTTCAGACTCTTTTTGCGCTTCGGCGACGATTTCGACCACTTCGCGGTCGGCGCGAGCCCTGATCCGCTGCGCTGCCTCATTGCCTCGCGCCCTCAGCCGCTCGGCTTCGGCGAGACGTTCGGCCTTCATGCGATCGAAGGTCTGCTGCGAGACTTCGGCCGTGAGATCGGTGCGGCGGATGCGGACATCCTCGATCTGCAGGCCAAGCGAGGTGGCATCAGGCCTCAGCTGATCGCGCACCTCGCGCATCATCACGGCGCGCTCTTCCGAGAGTGCCGCCTCGAAGTCGCGCAGGCCGTAGACGCGGCGCAAGGCGGCGTCGAGACGCGTCCTCAGCCGGGCCTCGGCCAGTTCGATCTGGCCGGAGACCGCGGCGCGGAACACACGCGGATCCGAGATACGATAGGCGATAAAGGCATCGACCTCATAGAATTTGCCGCCCGAAACCTGGACACGGATGTTGTCGAGGTCGAAGCGCAGGACCCTGTTTTCGATCAGCTGGACGGTGTCGGCATCGAAGAAGGAGAATGGCGCCTTGAAATAGATACCCGGCTGGTTCTTGACGTCGACGATTTCGCCGAACCTGAGCACCAGCGCCTGCTGGCGCGCATTGACGACGAAGACCGACGAATAGAGCAGGAACAGGATGACCGCGGCGATGACCGCAATGACGGGAAGACGGTTGGCCATCACTGGTTTCCTCCGGTGGCCGGTGCCGGCGCCTTCTGCTGCAATGCCGGCAGCGGCAGGTAGGGAACGACCCCTTGCCCGTTGCCTTGCTCGACGATGACCTTGCTCGAATCCTTCAGCACCCTCTCCATCGTTTCCAGGTAGAGTCGCTTGCGCGTCACCTCCGGCGCCTTGGCATATTCGTCATAAACCGAGATGAAGCGCTGCGCCTCGCCTTCGGCCTCCTGCACGACCCGGTTTTTGTAGGCGGCCGCGTCTTCGCGGATCTGTGCGGCCGCACCGCGCGCCTGGCCGAGCTTCTGATTGGAATACTGATTGGCCTGCTCGACGAACTTGTCCTCGTCCTGCTCGGCGCGCTGCACCTCGTCGAACGCGTCTGCCACCTCGCGCGGTGGCGCGGCGTCCTCGATCGAAATGGCGTTGACGTTGAGGCCGGCCTTGTAACCATCCAGCGTCGTCTGGATGATCTCACGCACCGACGCCGCGATGCCTTGCCGGTCGTCGCGGAAAATGTCTTGCGCCGGGCGCCGGCCGACCGCTTCGCGCATCGCGCTTTCGGCGACCTGCTGCAGCATGCCGTCCGGGTCGGACACGTCGAACAGATAGGCCTTAGGGTCGGAGACCTGATAGGCCACAGAGAACTGCACATTGACGATGTTCTGGTCGCCGGAAAGCATCAGGCCATTGCCGCTGGAACTGCCGCCGCCGATACTGACAAGCTGCTCGGCGATGTTGGCGGTCTCGACCGTTTCGATGGGCCACCAATGGAAATGCAGGCCAGGCTGCGACAGCTCCGCCTTCGGCTTGCCGAACCTGAGTTCCACCGCAACTTCGTCGGGCTGCACGGTGTAGACCGCCTTGAACGCCCATAGCACCACCAGCGCCGCGGCAATCAGCCCGAACACGGCAGGGCTCGCGCCACCGCCGCCCGGCAGCGCGCGCCGCAACCTGTCCTGCCCGCGCCGGATGATATCCTCGAGATCGGGAGGCGAGCCCTGCGGGCCGCTGGGTCCTTTTGGTCCCTGACCCCAAGGCCCCTGATTGTTGCCGCCGCCCCACGGGCCGCCGCCGCCGCTCTTGTCGTTCCAGGGCATGAATGTCCTTTCGCTTGGAATTCCCTCAAGCGCCGGCTCACCGGCGCAAAATCCAATATTATTATTCTATAGGGATGCAGCGGCACGCTTTCAACGCGATCGGCTGCCGCCACTGTCCGCCTTTTGGGTCGATCTAGACCTGTCGCGACCCCTTTGTCGCCTTCAATGCACGTCGCGGCGCCGCTCGTAAACCGAATAGCGTGTCGCATGGCTGTCCTTTTCGCCAGCCTCCGCCTCCTGCGAGCGGACGATCCGCCACAGCGCCGGATCGATCGGCGGGAAATGGGCATCGCCGTCGACCGCGGCCAGAACATGGGTCACGTGCAGCCGATCGGCCAACGGCAGCGCCTGAGCGTAGATCTCGCCGCCGCCGATGACGCAGATCTCGTCGGCGCCGGCCATGCAGCGCCCGCGCACCGTCGCCAGCGCGATTGCGTCCTCGATCGAGTGCGCGACTTCGACGCCCTCGGCGCGCCATGCCTTGTCTCGTGTCACCACGATGTTGAGCCTGCCCGGCAATGGGCGGCCGATGCCTTCATAGGTCTTGCGGCCCATGATGATGGGCTTGCCCATCGTATCGGCTTTGAACCGCTTGAGATCGGTGGACAGCCGCCACGGCAACCCACCCTCGCGCCCGATCACGCCGTTCTCGGCGATGGCGACATAAATCGCGAGGTCCATCAGCCGCCGTTTCCGCCATCCGATGGCTCCAGCAGCAATATGTCGATGTCGTGCTCGGGGTAGAAGTTCTGCGCCTTCATCTCGAACGTCGTCGGTCCGATCTTCCTGACGTTTTCGCCGCAAAACGAGACCAGGTTCTTCGGATCGCCCTTGTCGACGGTCAGCTTGAACGTACCGATGTTTCCCGACGCCCAGTTGCCGCCGGTGGTCAGGATATAGGCGATGCGGTTCTCGAAATATTTGGGGTAGCCGTCGGGATCGTCCTTGGCTGCCTTGCGCACGGCGTTCTCGAAGGCATCGTCCATGCAGTAGCGTGTCTTGTAGGCGGCATACTGACCCTGGAACTGGCCGTCATAGAAGAAGCTGACCGAGGAGGTGCCGCCGACGCTCGGCTTGTAGCGATGCGAGACATGGACCGCCTTGTTGGCCGGAAACCTCGAGCGCCACCAATAGGTCGAGCGCAATTGCCAGAACGGCGTATAGACGGTCTTCATGCCCGAACCGTCGTCGGCAGTGTCCTCGATGATGATGCCGCGGTTGACCCAGTCGTCGGCGACCGCTTGCGGCAGCTTTGCCAGCGCTGCCTTGGCCGCATCGCCGAACGGATAGAACGGCACGCCCTGCGCCTTCAGGTCAGCGCCAATGTCGATGCCGAGCGCGAACACCTTCTGCTCGAGCTGCGGCTTTGCCGGCACCCCGTCGATCGTCACTTCGAAGCCGAGGAAATTGTCACTCTGCGCCTCCGGAATCGCCGGTATTTCTTCGGGGTCGCCTTCGATGTCGGGCATCGGAAAGGCGACGATCGCATCGACATCCTTGTCGGTGTTGTTGCGGAAGACGTAATCGACCATCACTTTTTCCGGCGAGATGTAGAGATCCTCGCTTTCCATCGCCACCGCATCGCTGCGCGAAAGGATCAGCCCACCGGTGCCGAGTTCGGCGACCGAATCATTGGCGAGCGCAGGCGTAGCCGAGAGCGCCAAGGCTGCGGTCAGGACGTAACGGAACATGGAAACTCCCCCGGCGAGAATGCCAACATGACTCTAGCTGTTCAATGTGGCGTTTCAAAGCCTTTCGGCAAATGCGCCGGCGCCTGCCGGCATGTCGTGTCGGTCTGGACACGCCGGTCCCGATCGGGCAGGAGTTCGCCCATGCGCAAGCTTCTCGTCATCGGCATCGGCGCCGGCAATCCGGAACACATGACGGTCCAGGCCATTAACGGTCTCAATCGGGCCGACGTGCTGTTCATTCCCGACAAGGGCGCCAAGAAGAACGATCTCGCCGAATTGCGCCGCCAGATCTGCGACCGCTTCGTCATTAATCCGAACTCGCGCCGTGTCGAATTCGAGGTGCCGGTGCGCGCCGAGCCGGCGCCTTCCTACCGCTCGACCGTCGACGACTGGCACGAGGCGATCGCCGCGATCTACGAAGACCTGATCCGCGGCGAGCTCCCCGAAAATGGCTGCGGCGCCTTCCTGATCTGGGGCGATCCTTCGCTCTACGACAGTGCGCTGCGCATCCTCGAGCGCGTGCGCCTCAGGGGCAATGTCGCGTTCGAGCTGGAGGTCATGCCCGGCATCACCGCCATCCAGGCACTCGCAGCCAGCCACAAAATGGCATTGAACCGGATCGGCGACGCCATTTTGATCACCACCGGCCGCCGGCTCGCCGAGGAAGGTCTGCCCGAAAACGCCGGCAGCACCATCGTCATGCTGGACGGCAAATGCGCCTTCAACACGCTGGACGACAACGACGTCACCGTCCACTGGGGCGCCTATCTCGGGACGCCCGACGAGATCGTCATCTCGGGCCGGATTGGCGACGTCGGCGACAAGATCGTGAGCACCCGTGAGCAGGCCCGCCGGAAAAAAGGCTGGATCATGGACACCTATCTGCTGCGCAGGCAGGGCGAGCCTAAGAAGTAACAGGGATCACACGCGGCATGAATTCCGCCGGCGTCACGCTGCGTCGATTTCGGCCTGCAGCGCCTCCATATGCGCCGCCGCTGCTGAAGACGCAGCCCGCTCGATCGCGCGGAAGCGGCTGACCACAGCAAGCCCGACCGACGTCAACTGGGCGCCACCGCCTTTTTTGCCGCCCGTCTGTGCCGCAACCAGCGGCTTGCCGAACACGCGGTTCATGTCTTCGACCAGATCCCAGGCGTGCTTGTAGGACATCTCCATGCCGCGTGCCGCGGCCGAAATCGAGCCGAAGGCGGCGATCTGTTCCAGAAGCTCGATCTTGCCCGGTCCGATGCGGCCATCTGGATCGAGATTTATCCGCAAACTCAGCGACGGCATTTGCTCCTCCGCGGTCACGCTATTCTACAGGTTCTGCAGCGATACCGCTATTCCAAAACGATATAGCGAATCATCGGCCGTTCACTCATCCGCCTCGGCGGGCAGGCCGGCGCCGGTATTCGCCCGGTCGAAGCTCACCGTCTTGACCACGGCGAAGACCTGTCGACCAAGCCGAAGCCCCAGTGTCTGCCGCGACTGTTCGGTGATGCGGGCAAGCACGGTTGCGCCATTGCAGTCGAGGCCAATCTCGACCGTAGGCCCTTCGCCCGGCTCTATCGCCACGATCGTGCCCGGCAATATGTTGAGCGCGCTGAGGCCAACCGGCTGCTCGGTGGCGATCATCACGTCGCGGGCACGGATGCGGACGCGCACCGGCGCACCGACTGGCGTTGCCAGAAGCGGCACGCGGATCTCGCCCGCCAATGAGCCGAGCACCGTCATGCCAAAGGCTTCGTCGTGGCGCAGAACCGCGGTATCCAGCACGGCACCGCCCTCGCCGCGCTCTTCGGCCGGCAATAGATCCAGACGCTGCATGATCGCTCCGGTCGGACCGGAAGCGGCGACCTTTCCTTGCATCAGCACCACGACGTCGCTCGCCAGCCGCGCCACTTCGGCGATCGAGTGGCTGACATAGACGATCGGGATTTTCGTCTCGTCGCGCAGCCGCTCGATATAAGGCAAGATCTCGGCCTTGCGCCCCTCGTCGAGCGAAGCCAGCGGCTCGTCCATCAGCAGCAATTTCGGACTGGCAAGCAGCGCCCTGCCGATTGCCACACGCTGCTTCTCGCCACCGGAGAGTTTTGCCGGCCGCCGGTCGAGCAAATGGCCGATCCCGAGCAGTTCGACCACGCCATTGATATCGGCGTAACGCTCAGCAGCCGGCGTGAACCAGCGGCCATAGCGCAGATTGCTCGCCACGCTCATATGCGGAAACAGCCGCGCATCCTGGAACACCATGCCGATCCGCCGTTTGTGCTTCGGCACGAACAGACCGGCATCGCTATCGACCAGCACGCGGCCCTCGGCCGCGATGCGACCTTTGTCGGGGCGGATCAGCCCGGCAATCAAATTGATCAGCGTCGTCTTTCCGGAGCCGGAAGGCCCGAACAGCGCAGTCAGCCGCCCGGCGCTTTCGAAGCGGGCATTGACGGTGAAACCGCCAAGCCGGTGGCTGATGTCGACCTGAACCGTCATTCGATGTCCATCCGCCGGCCGACGCGCCGCGCCAGCACTTCCGAGGCAACAAGTGCCGCCATCGAGATGACGATCGAGATCAGCGTCAGCCTGAGCGCGCCGGCGTCGCCGCCGGGAACCTGCGTGAAAGTGTAGATCGCCGACGGTAGCGTCTGCGTCTCGTTCGGAATGTTGGAGACAAAGGTGATCGTCGCGCCGAATTCGCCCATCGCCTTGGCGAAGGAGAGGATCGCACCGGCGATCAGGCCGGGCAGGATCAGCGGCAGCGTGATCGTGCTGAATACCCATAGCGGATTAGCGCCGAGCGTGCCGGCGGCCGCCTCGATTTTGCGGTCGACGGCCTCGATCGACAGCCGGATCGCCCGCACCATCAGCGGAAAGCCCATCACGCCGCAGGCGAGCGCGGCGCCCGTCCAGCGGAAGGAAAAAACGATGCCGAAATGCTCGGCCAGGAAAGCGCCGGCCGGACCGCGCTTGCCGAACGTCAAAAGCAGCAAATAGCCGGTCACCACCGGCGGCAGGATCAGCGGCAGATGCACCAGCCCGTTGAGCAGCGTCTTGCCCCAGAACTGGCCGCGGGCGAGCACAAGTGCGATTGCTACGCCCGGCGGCAGACTGGCAATCATCGCCACGGTCGCCACCTTAATCGACAGCCGGACCGCATTCCATTCGTCGGGAGCGAGATCAAGCAGCCAGTTCATGTGCGGTGCCGTTCGTCAGTTGCTCGGCGCAAGCACGGTAAAACCTTGCGCCTTGAAGAGTTCGCCAGCCTTGGCGGATTGCAGGCATTTCAGGAATGCCGGGGTATCCTTGCCCTTCGAATCCGCCAGCTGGGCAACCGGATAGATGATCGGCGGATGAGTATTGTCGGGGAAAGTGCCGATCACCTTCACGCCGGGCTCCGCATGCGCATCCGTGGCATAGACGATGCCGAGTGCTGCCTCGCCAGTCGACACCAGTTTCAGGGCGGCGCGCACATTCTCGGCCTGCGCCACCTTGCCTTCGACGGAAGACCAGACGCCGAGCGATTCGAGGGCTGCCTTGCCGTATTTGCCTGCTGGCACCGCCTTGACATCGCCCATGGCAAGTTTGCCGTCACCGACCAGCCCGGCAAGGTCGAACCCCTTTTCGATCCTGGTCTCGACCTTGGAATCCTGCGGCGCAATCAGCACGATCTGGTTACCGAGCAGTTTCACTTCGGTTTCGGGCTTGCTCAGCTTCCTGTCGGAAAGATATTTTATCCAGTCGAGATCGGCCGAGATGAACACGTCTGCCGGCGCGCCGCTTTCAATCTGCCTGGCCAGCGCCGAGCTCGCCGCATAGGAAATGGTTGCCGCCTCGCCGACATCGGCCTCGCAGGCCTTGTTGACGGCATCGAGCCCGTCCTTCAGGCTCGCCGCAGCAAACACGACCACCTTGTCATCGGCATGGGCCGCCGGCACCGCGGCC
Source organism: Mesorhizobium sp. M0800 (assembly GCF_040320095.1). NCBI lineage: Bacteria > Pseudomonadati > Pseudomonadota > Alphaproteobacteria > Hyphomicrobiales > Phyllobacteriaceae > Mesorhizobium > Mesorhizobium sp. M0800. The sequence goes on along the minus strand of NZ_JAMYOZ010000026.1, from coordinate 30,369 downwards.
ATCAGCATGGCGGCGAGACCCGCGATGACAATCGTCGTCGAACCTTTGCGCGCCAGCATGAAACTCTCCTCGTCTCGGAACGCCCGAAGCCGTCCATCGATATATCCATGTGAACATAACAAGGAAAGGCTCTTTACCGCCGAAGGCATTCTGAGCTCAGGTTTCTCGGCCTCCGATCACGTTCGTTGGATACAGCGATATTGATGTCAGGAGAAAACTAGTTCTCCGCAACGCCCGCTAGGAGGCAATCGTCGAGTGAGTCACCATTTCGCATGTTGGATTGACATCGGCAGCGCTGTAGTCGCTGTCTCGATCACCAAGGAACTCGTCGCCAACCTCAAGCTGGAAAAGGGAAGCGGGCCTATGCCGTCATTCCAGCCATCGGGCGTGATGGCGGGTGTGGAGGCTTCCGTTGGTTTCACGGGGATTACGCAGCAAGCCTGTGGATCAAGGCATCTTCAACATAGATACCGTTGACCGTATTGTGGGAAAACCGCACTTCCGCTAGACCATCGACCCGCATGGCGGTACCTAAACCGGATATCAGCCGGTCGTCCGCTGACGTGATCTTCACCTTGCTAAGATCCAAAATCGGCTGGTCTGGGCGCGCCTTACGCCAGTCCGCAGCGATCGTCGCCGCATCGAGGTATTTTTTCTCGAGATCCTTTCGAGCCCCGCGATAGGCGATGACCATCCGCCAATTGTCGACATCGCCGTTGTACAACCAGAGTGCAGCCGCAACCCCAAATTTCTTTTCATCAAGAGCACGAATCAAATTGATGCCAGCATTAATGTCGCTTCTTACCAACGCTCCCGAAGCCATCTGATTATTCCTTGTTCTTCATCGACCATAGCATTTCGCATAGCCGTTGCCTCAAACACATCTATTATATCGTAACGCGAGGCCTCATTCCAATCTGAGACTGCCGACCAGTGACCATCGAACACCGGCGACGCGGCACGGCTTTCGGCAAGCTCAACAGACAAACCAGCCAACGCTATGAGCTTGTTGAGATCGTGGCTGTAAATGTCTTGGACGAATTTCTTGTCAGGAATCGTATCCGGCCGAAAAAGTCTCGAAATTCGCGACTTGATGGCAATCTCTGCGGCATAGCCAAAAAGATAGTAAGCGTTCGAAAAACGCTCGTTCTGAAACAAGAATTCGGCATCTTGCAGTTTGGCATTCGCAATAGCTTGGAGTGTTGCCCTTTCCAGGGTCATACCGCGATCGGCGCCTTGATCGTCGCGTCGGCGAAATAGTTCTCGAGCCGGAAATCCTCGAAGCGGAAGGCAAAGAGATCCTTCACCTCGGGATTGATCCACAGCGTCGGCAACGCCTTGGGCGTGCGCCGCAATTGTTCGCGCGCCTGCTCGAAGTGGTTCGAGTAAAGATGCGCGTCGCCGAGCGTGTGGATGAAATCGCCGGGTTTCAATCCGGTTACGTGCGCCACCATCAGCGTCAGCAACGCATAGGACGCGATGTTGAACGGCACACCGAGAAAGATATCGCCCGACCGCTGATAGAGCTGGCAGGAAAGCTTGCCTTCAGAAACATAAAACTGGAACAGGCAGTGGCAGGGCGGCAACGCCATGGCCTCCACCTCGGCCGGGTTCCACGCCGAAACAATCAGCCGCCGCGAATTAGGATTTTTGCGTATTTCCTTCAGAAGATTCGCAATCTGGTCGATGGCGCCGCCATGGCCGTCCGGCCACGACCGCCATTGTTTGCCATAGACCGGGCCGAGATCGCCGTTCTCGTCGGCCCACTCATCCCAGATCGAGACGCCGTGATCGTTGAGATATTTGATGTTGGTGTCGCCGGCCAGGAACCACAAAAGCTCGTGGATAATCGACTTCAGGTGCAGCTTCTTGGTGGTGGTGACCGGAAAGCCGCGGGCCAGGTCGAAGCGCATCTGGTAGCCGAATACCGAGCGCGTTCCGGTGCCGGTGCGGTCGCCGCGATCGGCGCCGTTTTCCAGCACATGCTGCAGAAGGTCGAGATACTGGCGCATCGGCTCCGGTCCGATTCGGGTTGTCAGCCATCATAGCCGAATGACCGTCGGCCGAACACAGCAAAGCGAGACGATTCCAGCAGAAGCCTCACCAGCACCGGCGGCGAGGTTGCTCAGAGCGAGCCGAGCATGCCCAGATCCTTGGCGACGAGGTAATAGAATGTCACCCGGCTCTTGCTGTTGTCGGCCGCCATAGCCTTGCAGGTCTTTTCGATAGCCGCATCCGCCTTGGCACCGTCGGTGACGCCGAGCTTGCCGGCGACCCAGCTGTTTCTGACGCGCTTCAGTTCCTCCGGGTCGGTGCAGGACACCAGCGAGGAATCGCGGTTCCTGAGCGCGATGCCCAGATGCTTGACGATCTTGGCGACCGCGTCGGCATTGGCCGCCGCATCATATTTCTTTACGTCTGCGAGATAATCGGCCATCGAATTTCCCCTCGTCGGCGCCACGGGATCCGGTCGATGAGGATTGTGGCGCGTTGCCGCAAGTATGCGCTAGGTCTCCTCACCGCCACAAAGCTTCGGTTGAGACCGGCTACAAGTCAACCCTTGATGATCCACTTTGGCACGGACGAAATGATCCACTTTGGCATGGACGAAAGTGGCATTCCGGCCTTTCATTTTCCACCGCCAGTCCCTATATTCGCTTCGTCGGCTCGACCGGCTATGGCGATAAACAGGCGATGAAATAAGCCGTTCGGACCCGGGGGCGGTACCCGGCGCCTCCACCAAAAACCGCTGCTCAAGAGCGGCTTTTGCTGGGGGCGAAATAGGATCGACGAAGGTGTAAAGATCGTACTTTTGCCCGGCATTGTACCACCGTTATCGGGCTAAACTTATAGTTGCCAACGACAACTATGCGGAAGCACGTCTCGCCGCGTAAGCGGTGCGATAGCTTCAATTCAAGCCCTAGTGGTTCGCACTTCTAGGCGGGGTTCGGAGGTACCTGGCAACAGAAACCTCCATTTCTCCCTCTCGACATATGCAGAAGCAGGCCCCGCCGGCCGGGCTTTCATGTGCCCTGACGGGTCCAAAAAACCCCTGTCTTCATACTTCCCTCATCCGATCCATGGATCAGAAATGCGAAACGATTCCAATCGGTTTTTCGTGCTGACCGGCGGTCCGGGCTCAGGCAAGACAACGTTGATCGACTCTTAAGGTGGCAGGCCTCGCAACCTCGGGCGAAGCCGGGCGCAGCACCATTCACGACCAATTGGCGATAGGCGGCAAGGCCCTGCCCTGGCGGCTCTGCCGAGTTGATGCTGTCTTGGGAGTTGCGCTCCTACCGGATCGCGGGCGAGCAATCCGGCCTGGTCTTCTTCGATCGCGGCGTGCCGGACACTCTTGGCTATCTGCGCCTGACCGGGGTGCCGGTTCCCGATCACGCCACGAATGCCGCCCGACGCTTCCGCTATGCCAGGCGCGTCTTCGTCGCGCCGCCATGGCCGGAAATCTTTCGGCAGGACAACGAGCGCAAGCAAACGATGGACGAGGCTGAACGCACCTTTCACGCACTCGTCGCCGTTTACACGGAACTAGGCTACGAGCTGGTGCCGTTGCCCTTGGCGCCCGTCGAAACGCGGCTGCGGTTCGTCCTCTCCGAGACAGCGTCGTAGCGAAGCGCCGCAAGCGACGGTTTTGCGAAAGCCCAAGGGCCTCCCATCATCGGAACCTCCGATGGCAGCATTCGTTTCTTCCCGTTTCCCTTCTTCCACGCCTTTGTGGGACAAGGCCTCGCCGCGTGTGGTCATGCCCGGCGAGCTGCCTCATGGAGAGATAAGATGAACCAGGAAACCACACCAAAACACGAACGCATCCTGATCGTTGGCGGCAGTTCCGGTATGGGGCTGTCGCTTGCCGAACAGCAGCTTGCCGCCGGCGCCGAGGTTACGATCGTCGGCCGCTCCGAGGACCGGTTGTCGGCCGCACGGCAGCGCTTGCCTCACCCGGAAAGGCTGAGGACGATCGCAGCCGACGTCACAAGCGAGGACGAGGTCCAGCGCCTGTTCCAGGAGGTCGGCACGCTCGACCACATCGTCTCGACCGCCGCCGACGTTACCGGCGTCTATGTGTTGCTTCCCGAGATGGATATCTCGGTGGCGCGGAAAGTGATGGATTCCAAAGTCGTCGGGCCGCTTCTTCTTGCCAAGCATGGCGCGCCTCGTCTGACGCCTAGGGGATCGATCACGCTGACCTCGGGCATCGCCGCCTATCGTCCGGCGGCGAAAGGCTCGGTGGTGGCAGCCGTTAATGGGGCACTTGGCTCACTCGCCTATGCGCTTGCCGTCGAACTGGCGCCGATCCGCGTCAATGTCGTTTCGCCCGGCTGGGTCGACACGCCGATTTGGGATGCCGTCGTCGGCAGCGGAAAGGCGGCCGCGCTGGACGCCATGGCAAAGCGTCTGCTCGTCGGCCAGATCGGCCAGGCAGCCGACATTGCCCAAGCCATCACGTCCCTCATGCACAACGGCTTCATCACCGGAACCGTGCTTCATGTCGATGGTGGCCAGCGGCTGGTCTAGCGATGGCCAAAATTTCGCGGACCATTGCAAGGAACAGCCGCAGCACCGGCGCTTGAATGCGCCGGTGGCGCCATACCATGGTGACCGGCGTCACCGGGCTGCTTCCGACCCAGGGCAGCACGACGATATTGGCCTCAGCCGCGGAAGCCACGAGACGCGGGACCAGCGCGCATCCAAGACCGCCTTCAACAAGGGTCCGTATCGCGCCCATGCTGGCGAACTCGCCGACGAGTTTTGGACGGTCAGGCAATGTTGCGGCAAACGCTTCGTCGAACATCCGCCTATAGACGCAACCAGGCTGGGTCACGAGGAAGGCCTCGTCAGCCAGATCGTCGGGCGTTATGGCAGAATATCCGGCCAACCGGTGATTTGCCGGCATTATGGTGACGAGCTCTTCCACTGCCACTTGCTCGCTTCGCAGCTCCGGCGCCGGGACGGCTCCGAAATGGAAAGATACGTCCAGCGCCCCGCTTGTCACGCCGGCACGCAACCCACTGCTATCGTCCGCCCTGAGGTTCAGTTCCACATCGGGATGGCGCCGACGGAATTCCGCCAGCAGAGCTGGCAAGCGTGTCGAGCAAAGCGTTTCCAGGCCGCCGACAGTCAGGCGACCGGCAACGGTGCCGCTCGCGTCGGCGACTGCGGAACGGGCTTCGTCCGCGAGGTCGAGGAGATCGTTTGCGTAGTCCAGCAGGCGTTGTCCCGCCGCCGTCAGCTTCAAGCCACGCCGTGATCTGTCGAACAGCGACGTGCCTAGATCGCTTTCCAGCGCCTGGATCTGTTCGGTCACGCTCGATTGGGCAAGATGAACCCGCTCGGAAGCGCGCGTGATATTCAAGGTGGTGGCGACCGCCACGAAGGTTTTGAGATGTCGAAGCTGCATGTCCTGAACCCGTCATATAGGCATAGGCTGCTTTGAACCGGGACCGCAAACGTGAAAAGGCCGGGAACATCGCCCGGCCTTTTTGTCTCGATAGGCGAAGTTTACTCCGCCGGCGCCTCCGCGACGTCCCGGCTGCGGCCGAGCGTTATTTTGGCCAGTGTGAAGGAGATCGCCGCGCAGAGCGTGATGCCCGCCACCATCGGCAGCGGCGTGCCGTCGAAAAACACGCCGGCGACGCCCATGGCGACCGCGCCGATGGCGAAGTGCAGCGTGCCCATCAGCGCCGACGCGGTACCGGCGATCTCGCCATGCTCTTCCATGGCCAGCACCGACGTCGTCGGGATGACCAGGCCGAGAAAGCCGTAGCCGATGAACAGCAGCGCCGCCATCACGTTGAGCCGGTCGACACCCGATGCCATCACCGCGAACAGCACCACCATCGTCGTCGCATAGCCGGTCACCGCGACACGCACCACGCGCTGCAGCCCGAACCGCTCCGACAGCAACCCGGTCAGCTGCGACATGCCGATAAAGGCAACCGCATTGATCGAGAAGAACACGCTGTAGACCGAAGGCGACAGGCCATAATGGTCGATCAGGATGAAGGACGAGCTCGACAGATAGACGAAGAAGCTCGCAATGCCGAAGCCGGCGATGGCCGTCAGGCCAAGGAAGTTGCGGTCGCCCATCAGGAAGCGGTAGCCGGAAAGTGCCGTCCCGAAGGACGACCCGGCGCGCTCCTCGACCGGCCGTGTCTCCTTGAGCGAGGTCGCCAGCAGGATGGTGGCGAGCACGGCCGCGCCCGTCACCGTCCAGAACACGGCGCGCCAGCCGAAATTCTCGATGATCTGGCTACCGGTCAGCGGTGCCAGGATCGGCGACACCGAAAACACAAGCATCAGCAGCGACATCAGCTTGGCGGCCTCGGTGCCGGTATGCAGATCGCGCACGATCGCGCGCGGCACGGCCATGCCGGCGCTGGCGCCGAGCCCTTGCAGGAAGCGGAAGGCGATCAGCCATTCGATCGAGGGAGCCAGCGCCGAGCCGACGCCGCCGACCATGAACAGCGCCAGGCCGCCGTAGAGTGGCAGCTTGCGGCCGATCATGTCGGAGATCGGTCCGACGACGATCTGGCCGAAGCCCATGGAAAGAAAGAAGATCAGCAGGCTCATCTGCACCGCGGCAGTGCCGGCATGCAGATCCTCACCGATTGAAGGCAGGGCCGGAAGATACATGTCGATGGCAAACGGGCCGATCGCGGACAATAGGCCGAGCACGACCGCAATGCGGAGGAATTTGGCGTTCATGATAGCAGGCTCTTTCGAATTCTGGTTGCCGCCGAGGACCGGCGCGTAACCCTAGGACGTTCCATCCCGTGGAGTTCCGACTCTTCTGCGGAACGAAACCCCCTTCGTGCAGTCCACAAATTTAGACAGGCTTGTCTAATTCGTCAACCACCTCTATATAGTTTTGCATGAAGGCCAACGTTTCTCCTGACATTTTCCCGCCGCGGGGCCATGAGGCCAAGCGGATGTCGATTGTCGATGCCGCCGCCTCGGTCTTCTGCCGCGAAAGCTTCGCCGGTGCTAATATCGACATGATTGCCGCCGAGGCCGGCGTCTCCCGCCAGACCATCTACAATCATCACGGCGACAAGGAAAAACTCTTCGTTGCCATCGTCCGCGACCTCACCGAACGTTGCAACGCCGGCATCTTTGCCACGATTTCCACTTTTCCCGATCAGCCGAAGGATCTCGAGGCCGACCTCATCGCCTTTGCTGTGCGGATGAACCACAACTGCATCTGCAACCGCGACGGCAAATTCCTGCGCAAGCTGATCCAGACCGAGGGCGGGCGCTATCCCGAGTTGTTCGCCGAATGGCGCGAAGAGGGACCGGGCAGGACATGGCCGGCGATCGCCGCCCGCTTCGCCCGCCTCGCTCATGCCGGCTTCCTTGATATCGACGATCCCGATGTCGCAGCGCGCCAGTTCATGGCGCTTGCCAATGCCGAGTTGCAGACGACGTTCATGCTCGGCGGCACACCGACCGAGGACGAGGTGGTGCAGTCGGCGACAAATGGCGTGCGCACCTTCCTGCGCGCCTTCGGCAAGCGGCAGCCTATGGCCCGGGCAAGCAAACAGGGCGCGCTCGCCAGCGCTTGACGATCAAAGCCGTTTGACGATCAAATCGTCGCCAATGGGCTTCGCTTCCTCACGCCGGCGATCTATATCCGGTTTACGCCGCGCTCAAGCTTGATTACAGCTATCAGGACGATTCAACGGAACCCGACAGCCACATGGCCGACGACCACATCCGCTACGACATTCTGGCCCAGGAGGCGTTGCGCGGCGTCATGCGCAAGGTCCTGGCCGAGGTCGCGCGCACCGGTCTCCCGGGCAACCATCATTTCTTCATCACCTTTCTCACCGGCGCGCCGGGCGTGCGCGTGTCGTCGCGGCTGCGCGAGCGCTATCCCGAACAGATGACCATCGTCATCCAGTTCCAGTATTGGGACCTGAAGGTGAGCGACACCGGCTTTGAGGTTGGGCTGTCGTTTTCCGACGTGCCGGAGAAACTGGAAATCCCGTTCTCGGCCGTACGTGGCTTTTACGACCCGTCCGTCAACTTCGAGCTCGAATTCGACGTCAAGACCGATACCCCGGCGGAACAGGAGACAAAGGCCAAGCCTGCTCCCGAACCGCTGGCCATCGTCGCCGAGAAAAAGCCCGAGACGAAGAAGAAAACCGCCGAGGCGGAAAAGAAGCCTGCCGCGGCCGACGCCGGCGCCAAGGGCGCCGACGTGGTGTCGCTTGACGCCTTCCGCAAGAAGTGACCCGACGGGCGGCGTGACATGGCCGAGATCGTCAATCTCCGTCAGGCACGCAAGCAGAAGGCGCGAGCCGAGAAGGAGCGCCTGGCCGAGCAGAACCGGGCGCTGCATGGCCGTTCCAAACCCAGCCGGGATCGCGACCGCCTGATCGCCGACAAGGCCGATAAATTCGTCGCCGGCCATCGCCGCGAAAATTCGGGCGATTCGGACAAATCCGATGCTTGAAGTGTGAGTAGGATCGTCTCGTGAGCCCGGTGGAAAAGCGCTCGGTCACCATTCGCGGCCACCGCACCAGCTATTCGCTCGAAAAGCCTTTTTACGACGAACTGGGCGCCATCGCGGCCGTGCGAAAACTGACGCTCGCCGCGCTTGTCGCCGAAATCGACGAGAGCCGCCCGCGGGATGCCAATCTCTCCTCGGCGCTCCGGCTCTATGTGCTGGATTGGGCCAAGCGCGGCAAGTTGTAGCCTTCAGGCAACGCTATCCTGTTTCCTGTGCCGGATACGGAAGCCCAGCAAAGCCGAGCGGTCGCGTTCTTCGGCCTGTTTCTTCGATCTGACGCGCATCAGGTCCTTCCAGCCGACATAGCCCACCAGCCGGGCATTTTCTCGCGTGACGACCGGCAAATGGGACACGTTCGCCATCAGCAGCTTGTCGGAGAGGCCCTCGAGATACTCATCCGGATAGGCCAGCGTGACCTTGCTGCCGGCCAGCAGTTCGCCAACCGTCGTCGTGCGGTGCTTGCCGGCGCGTCTCCAGCGCAAGATCGCCGGCGGGTCGATGACGCCGAGCACGTGGCCCTCTTCGTCGACGACCGGAAAGCTCGGATGCCGTGTCTCGGGCGCCGTCAGGAACGCTGCAGCGCCATGCAGCGTCATCGTCGCCGGCACGCTTTCGACCTCGCTGGTCATCACTTCGCGCACCCTGGTCAGGGCGAACGGATCGACACGGTATTCGCGAACCATGTGATGCCCTCGCCTTGCAATTTTTTCGGTGAGGATCGAACGCTTCATCAATAGCACGGTCACCGCATGCGCGGTGGCAGTCGCCGCAATCAGCGGCACCAGGACATGGGTGTTGCCGGTCAGTTCGACCGCAAAGAAGGTGGCGGTCAGCGGCGCACGCATGGTGCCGCCCATCGTCGCCGCCATCGCCAGCAGCGCCCAGAAGCCCGGATCCGCGGCCGGCAGGAAGCCGGCGAGGACCGCGCCCATCGCCCCGCCCAAGATCAGCAGCGGCGCCAGCACACCTCCCGACGTTCCCGAGCCGAGTGCGACCGACCAGATGATCGCCTTCACCACCAACAGGGTGAGCGCGGCGGTCGCTATCGTGCGGCCATCCAGCATGTCGGCGATATTGTCATAGCCGACGCCGAGCGCCTGCGGCTCGATCAGCCCGCCAATGCCGACCACCAGGCCGCCGAGCATCGGCCACCACATCCAGTGGATGGGCAGCTTCTGGAAACCGTCCTCGCACGCATAGACCATCTGTGTCAGCAACCCTGATAGCAGCCCGGCTGCCATGCCGACCAGCACCCAGCCGGCAAGGCCGGGAAATGAAACCTCTATGCCGCCCTGAAACGGGAAGATCGGCCCCGGCATATGCAGCATGGTGCGCTCGACCTCGGCAATGATGGCGGCGACCGCCACGGGAATGAAACTGCGCGGCGTCCATTCGAAGAGCAGCAATTCCACCGCAAGCATGATGGCGGCGATCGGCGTTCCGAACACGGTGGTCATGCCGGCCGCCGCACCCGCCACCAGCAGCGTCTTGCGTTCATTGTCGCTGACCGGCAGCATCTGCGCGATCAGCGAACCGATGGCGCCGCCGGTCATGATGATCGGCCCTTCCGCGCCGAATGGCCCGCCGGTACCGATCGAGACCGCCGACGACAACGGCTTCAGGATTGCCACCTTGGCGTCGAGCCGCGAGCGTCCGAGCAGGATCGCCTCGATGGCTTCGGGAATGCCATGGCCGCGAATCTTTTCGCTTCCGAAGCGAGCCATCACACCGATGATCAGTGCCCCGATGACCGGAACAAATACCGAGGCATAGCCAAGCGGCGTATCCCGCAGTTTCAGGTCGGCGAGCGTGAACTGGCCAAAATAGGCGATGTTCGTGGCAAGCCGGATCAGCTTCAAAAGGGCAATGCCGGCAAACAACCCCGCCGTCGCAACCACCACTGCTATGCCGGCAATGAGCAGCACCCGGGCATCGGTGGTAAAATCGCGCAGATGGCCGGGGTTGGCGTGATCGGACTTCATTTGCAAACCTTGCTTTCTGGCGGCGTGCCGACTTGCGGATGGGTCGCCGGCCGTGCCACCGAAGATGGCGGGCACGAGCCATGTTGGTGCGCTCTGTATCGTAACGCGATATAAATGTTCAAGGCCCGTTTGCGGCTTTGTCGGAAAGGAATCGATGGCAGACACTTCGAAGCCACAAAAGCGCGGCGCAACGATCGGGCCGGCCGACTACCAGAGGCTGTCAGAATTTCGTTACCTGATCCGCTGCTTTCTCGAATTCAGCCAGATCCAGGCGCAGGAAGCCGGCCTGACACCACGCCAGCATCAGGCCCTGCTTGCAATCAAAGGGTTCCCCGGCGGAGGGCCGGTGACCATTGGCGACCTCGCGGAGCGCCTGCGCATCCGCCATCACAGCGCAGTGGAATTGGTCAACCGTCTTTGCGAAGCCGGGCTCGTCGCGAGGGACCACGACGAGGAGGACCACCGCCGCGTGCTGCTGCGGCTGACCGAGCGCGCCGACGACAGTCTCGCCAACCTGTCAGCCGCTCATCTCGACGAACTCGGGCGGATCGAGCCGATGCTGAAGCGCTTGCTTGCTGGACGCGACACATAAGGGATGCGCCGTCACCCGCCATTCAGCGATTTTAGCAGATCGTCGATCGACGAGGGATCGAACTTGAGCTTTGGCGGGGGCTGCACTGGCGGTGGCACGTTATTTGCGGCCGGTGGCGCCCGTTCCGCTCGCTCCGCCGCGGCCTTGCGTTCGGCGTCGAGCCTTGCCTTCTCTTCCGAGGCGATCCGCAACGCCTCTTCCGCCCTCTGGCGTTGCTGTTCTTCGGCCTGCGCTGCTTCCTCGGCAGCCTGTTGCGCCGCCTTGGCTTTGGCTTCGGCCTTTGCAGCCGCCTCGGCTTTCGCCCTGGCCTCGGCTTCGGCCTTCGCCGCTGCATCCGCCTTCGCCTTGGCTTCAGCCTGCGCCCTGGCCTCCGCTTCGGCTTGGGCCTGCGCCTCAGCTTCGGCCTTTGCCTTGGCGTCCGCTTCAGCCTTCGCTTTGGCCTCAGCCTGGGCCCTCGCCTCCGCATCCGCCTGTGCCTTGGCGTCCGCTTCAGCTTTCGCCTTGGCTTCAGCCTGCGCCCTCGCCTCGGCTTCGGCCTTTGCCTTGGCGTCGGCCTCGGCCTTCAGCCGCGCTGCTTCCTGTTGTCTGCGCAGTTCCTCCGCCGCTCTTTCACGCTCGGTTTGCAGCGCAGCGTAGTAGCGCACCTCCCGCCGCAGCCTTTGTTTCTCGAGCAGTGCGGCTTGCATGGCTTCGACCCGCTGCTGCTCCTTTTCCAGCGCACGCTGGGTCAGGAACTGTGCCAGCGGCTCGCTGTCGAACTGCCGTTTCGTGGCGCCAAGCGGCCCGTCGACGCTGAAATTCAAAATCGGTTCGGAGCCGACCAGCGCCTCGTCGCCGGGCCGGTAAGCGATCTCGCCCTTGGCATCGACGGTGCTGGTGTTCAGATCGGCGGTGATGTCGGCGGACAGCGTCGCGCCCGGGCTTTCGAATTTGACCGGTGGCGTCCTCAGCGTGCCGCCGGCGATGGTGAAGGCAATATCGGTGTCCTGTGCCGGAAAACTGCCCGCCGCGGCGATCTGCGGCACAAAGCCGGCGGTCTTCGAGGCGTCGATATCGCGCCCTATCGCGTCGGCCCTGGCGATGAATGTGCCAAAGGCATCGGGATTGAAGCCGGCAATAGTCATGCCTTTGAGCGTTGCCGTGCCGGACCCGGACAGCGCCGCAACCATCGCGTCGACCGATTTGCCGCTGGTCGAAAGCGCCGTCGAGAACTCGCCGCTTCCGCTGATGCCGGCCTCCGGCAGCACGGCTGCCAGATCGGCGCCGGCGAGTTTCATCTGACCGGAGAAAAGCCCGGTGCCGTCATTGTTCTTGAGCTCGAACAGGCCACTCAGCGCGCCGCCGAGGAACTTTGCCTTGAGGTCGGAAACGCGGATGCCCTCCTGGTCGAGCTGCAGCGACAGCGCAGCGTCATAGGCGGTGGCAAGCGGGCCGGCGGCAAGCGACGCCGCCGTCAGATCGAGATCGGCGGTAAATGGCAGACTGGATTTCTGGCTGAACGGTGCCGTCGGCCAGGTCCTGTCATTGACAAGGAAGGCCTGGTCACCGAACAGCATCACCGCGATCGGATCGAGGTCCAGCTCGTCCAGCGACAGCGCGCCGGCAAGATGCGGCAGCCCCTCTTTGATGTCGATATTTACGTCACCGGAAACCGCCGCTTCGTTGACGGCGCCGCTGAGGCCGCTCAGCACCAGGAGACCATTGCCGTAATCGGCATCGGCTGCAAGCGACGTCGACATGCCGGTGCCCATGCCGGGCAGGCCGACGCCGGTCGTCATCAGCCATGGCTCGATGTCGGCCGTTTCAAGGCTGACCTTGCCCTTGGCGGCCGCGCCCTGAGACGTGTCGGCAATTGTCCCGTCGAAACCAGCTTTGAAGTCATTGCCGGCCAGGCTGAATCGTGTCGCCAGGCCGCCGCCAAGCGTGCCTTTGGCCGAGACGTCGGTGGTCGCCTCGCCGAGCATGCCGAGTGGCAGCGCCGGCAAACCGTAAAGCGCCAGAAGCGCGGTGGCGTCGGCGTTCCTTGCGTTGAAGGTCAGCGTCACCGGCGCTTCGAGAGGCCGGTCGAGCGCCCCTTTGCCGGACAACGACGCCGAAAAGGCCGAGCCACCGGCCTTGCCCTGTGCGCTCATTGCCAGTCCGGTCGTACCGTCGCCATTGTCTGCGGCACTCGTGACCGCATCGATACGCGCATCCTGGAACAGCTCGGGATAGGCAGCAGCACGCTCCGCCAGGCCCTTCAGCACTGCATTGCCGGGATAATGCTGGACGGCGACGTCGATCAGCGGCTTGAGGTCGACGGCGACCACCGAGGCGTCGAGCTTGCCGGTCGGGCTCGCCGGGAAATCCTTGATTCGGCCGGTGGCGCTGATCGAGGCGCCGGCAAGTCCGCCGACCGAAAGTCGGTCGATCTCAAGCAACCCCTCGCGCAATCTAAGCGCAGTATCGACGCTATCGGCGGTCAACCCGCCGGCGCTGACCGGCCCGGCCTTGATCTGGAAATCGAGGTCGCGGTCGGAAAAGCGGTTGGCGCCCTTGTCGCTGACGAAGATCGAGGCGAAGGCGGCGAGCCCATCGACATCGAGTTCGCCGCCTTCCAGTTGCATCAGCACCGATGGACGGGTGTCGTCGGGCTGGCTGGAATCGATGCGGCCGGAGAACTTCGCCTTGCCGAGGATGAGTTCGAGATCGCTGAAGGCCTGGTGCTTCTCGCTCAAATCCACCTTGGCCTTGAAGCCGGCGGCCGGCAAGCGGCGGATCGCCTCGTCGACGTCCTTCGACAGCCATGCGGCAAAGCCGGAGGGCTGCGCCACCGCCAGAAGCAGCGATCCGGTGAAACCGAAATGGTCCTCGACGCTGACCATGCCGTTGGCTTCCAGCTTGGCGCGGCCGGGCAGCGTGGCGGCCAGCGATTTTACCGCCCAGCCGCCCTCGGCTGGCTCGGCGGACAGGTGCACGTCACGAACGGTGGTATCGCCTGCCACCACCGCCGGCAGTTTCACCTCGACCGTGCCCGGTATGGTCGGCTTCGGCAGATCGAGCAGCGCCTGCTCCAGCGCCGCCACCCGCTCGGATAGCGTCAATCCGGCACCGGCCGCCGCCCCCACGGCCTCGTCGAACTGCACCTGCGCGCCATTGGCCTCGATCGAGAAATGCGGCTTCAGCCCAAGGTCGACCGCAGCCTTGCCGTCGGCGGTGTAGGGATTGTCGAGCGGTCCCGTCTCGAAGCGGAATTCGTCGACGCCGAGCTTCTGGTGGTCGAGCGAAAACTTGCCGTTCAGCCTGAAGCCCGGGTCCGGTTTGCCGGCGCTGACTTTCAGTGCCTCGCCGCCGGTGCCGCGCAGCTGCGCCGCAGTTCGGTCTGCGCCGGATATCTTGAACTGGCCCGAATAGACGGCCGCGCCCTCGACGAGGCCAACATTGCCGTCGGTCTCGACGACCAGCGGATAGGCATCCGGATCGGCCTTGAGCCTGAGCCGCATTTGCCCGTCCGGTTCGGCCTTGCCGGTGGATGCGGCGATCGTGGTCCGCAACCCGTCCAGCAACAGCGAGCCGTCCAGCCGCCAGGGGCCGGCCAGCGACTTGGCCGAGATCGTCGAGTTGATCTCGGAAATAAGATGGCTGCGTCCGCCGGCGGCGTGGCTGAGCGCGATCTGTCCTTCCGTCACCGTCAGCTTTTCGATGGAGATCTGGCCGGGATCGAAGGGCGAGGACGGCCGTATCGTCCAGTCGACCGTGCCGTCGGCGGCGATGTCGATGCTCGCCTTCGGCCGCACCAGCCGCATGTCGAAGATCAGCACCTCGCCGCGCAGGAATGGCGCGAGTTCTGCATCCATCGAAAAGGTTTCGACGGTCATCGCCGGCTGGCCGTTGGGGCCACCGGCAACGGCGACGTTGGAAAAGGTCACCGAGGGGAACGGCAACAGCCTTGCCGTTGCATCGCCTCGCACGGTCACCTTGCGGCCCAGGACGGCACTCGCCTCGCGCTCGAAATCGGCACGGTAACCTGTCCAGTCGACAAAGTACGGCACCACCAGCGCCGCACACAGCACCAGCACAAGAAGCCCACCGAAGATCACGAACAGGCGTGCGAGCATGAACTCCTAGACAGTTGATAGTAAAGTCAGTGGCACTCTACCCGCATCAGCGTGTCGATAAAGAGGCAAATCGGGGCGCGGCAGCGGCCTGATGTCAGTCCTTTCCCGGCAATATCTTGCCCGGGTTCATGATGTTCAGCGGATCGAGCGCCTGCTTGATCGTGCGCATGATGTCGACGCCATGGCCGAGCTCATGCCGCAGGAAGCCGATCTTGCCCTGCCCTATGCCATGCTCGCCGGTGCAGGTGCCGTCCATGGCGATGGCGCGCATATTGAGCCGCGCCACGAATTTTTCCGCCAGTGCGATCTCCTTCGGGTCGTCCACGTCCATCAGCACCAGCACATGGAAATTGCCGTCGCCGGCATGGCCGACGATCGGCGCGATCAGCCCCATCTCGGCGATATCCGCCTCGGTCTCCGTGACACATTCGGCAAAGCGCGAGATCGGCACGCAGACATCGGTCGAGAGGCCCTTGGCGCCCGGCCGCAGCGTCAGCGACGACCAGTAGGCATCGTGCCTGGCCTTCCACAATTTCGTTCGCTCTTCGGCGACGCTGGTCCACAGGAACGGACCGCCGCCATTTTCCTCGGCGATCATGCCGAAGGTCTCGGCCTGCTCGGCGACGCTGGCATCGCTGCCGTGGAATTCGACGAACAGGCAGGGACTCTCCGGATAGTCGAGCTTCGAATAGGTCTTCATCGCCCGCATCTGCAGTGCGTTGACCAATTCTATGCGCGCCACCGGAATGCCCATCTGGATGGTCGCGATCACCGCGTTGCACGCCGCCTCGAGGCTGGGGAACGGACAAACGCCGCCTGAAATCGCCTGTGGAATGCCCTGCAGCTTCAAGGTCAGCTGGGTGATGATGCCAAGCGTGCCTTCCGAACCGATCAGCAGCCGCGTCAGATCATAGCCGGCCGAGCTTTTCTTGGCGCGCTTGCCGGTCGTCACTGCTTCCCCGTCGGCCATCACTGCCGTCAACGACAGGACGTTCTCGCGCATCGTGCCGTAGCGCACCGCGTTGGTGCCCGACGCACGCGTCGCAGCCATGCCGCCGAGCGAGGCGTTGGCGCCCGGGTCGATCGGAAAGAACAGGCCGGTGTCGCGCAGGTGCCGGTTCAGATCCTCGCGCGTCACGCCGGGCTCGACGGTGCAGTCGAGGTCCTGCGGATTGACCGCAATGATGCGGTTCATGCGTGACGTATCGAGTGAGATGCCGCCGCCCGGCGCATTGGTGTGGCCTTCCAGCGACGAGCCAACGCCGAAGGCAATCACCGGCACGCGATGCGCCGCGCATGCGCGCACGATCTCCTGCACTTCCTCCGTCGTCTCGGCAAAGGCGACACCGTCCGGCGCCTGCGTCGGGATATAGGTCGTGGTGTGCGCGTGCTGGGCGCGGATCGCCTGGCCGGTCTGGAATCGCTCGCCGAGCCGCTGCTTGAGGATGCCGAGCACGGCGGCGATGCCTTCTTCGTTGCGCTCGACCGGGTTGAGGTCGCTTAGGGCCATCGATTCCTCCGCGAATGGACCAGCGTCCACCCTTGTTCTGTATCTAGGGATGCGTAGTCTCACCAACCACGCTCTGTCCAGTCCACGCTCATCCCGGCATGACGAGAAGGAAGTTTCCGATGCCCATCTCCGCCCCTTTCGTCTCTCGTGCCATGGATATCGAGGAGGCCTGGATCGACTACAACGGCCATCTCAACATGGCCTATTACAACGTGCTTTTCGATCGTTGCTCCGACGAAGCATTCGAGATGATGGGGATGGGGCCGGATTATGTGAAAGAACGACGGCTGACCATCTACACCGCGGAAGTCCATGTCTGCTATGTCCAGGAGTTGCATCTCGACCACAAGGTCACCGTCTCGTTCCAACTCCTCGACCATGACGAGAAGCGGCTGAGGGCCTATCAGGAAATCCGCCATCTCGACGGCTGGCTTGCCGCCACATCCGAAACGCTGTCGCTGCATGTCGACATGGCTGGCCCGAAGGTCGCGCCCTTCCCCGCCGACGTTCTGGCCAGGGTGGAAGCGATGCGCGCCGCCCAT
Organism: Mesorhizobium sp. M0800; assembly: GCF_040320095.1. Taxonomy (NCBI): domain Bacteria; kingdom Pseudomonadati; phylum Pseudomonadota; class Alphaproteobacteria; order Hyphomicrobiales; family Phyllobacteriaceae; genus Mesorhizobium; species Mesorhizobium sp. M0800. The sequence goes on along the minus strand of NZ_JAMYOZ010000026.1, from coordinate 13,116 downwards.
GCCGCGCTGCCGATGCCGGAGCGCGCCGGCCGCTCGATCGGTATTCGTCGTAAGCCGGCTTGAACCACGGTCCAACCGCCGTTAACCTTACCGAGGTTTTAACGTGAACAAGCCGAATTGAGACGTTGAACGACTCAGCGCGGCGTTGGAAAACCGTCCGCATCGAATTGCGATACGGGCGGCGGAGCAGCAGCGGTTCGGGGAACGTGCATGAAAACCGATATCAAGGTCGAGGCGGACAGGCTGGCGGCTGATCCACGCATCACCGACTATGATTTCTGGCGCTCGCTGAAGAACCTCAATAACGAGATCTTCCACATCGCCAACAACAACGAGCCGATCCCCTTCGCCATGATCCGCTGGCGCGCCATCCTGAAGCAGGCGCGGATGAAACGCGGCCACGCTTGAGCGGTGGAGGAAGAAACAGACCGGCCGTCCGGTTTGCATTTGTATTTTGCGCCGCCCTTGCCACGCCGTGCACTTCTCCCCATCGCGCCAACGCGTTCCGCGACGGTACAGCGTCGGTGAATTGCATTGCCTACTCCCTGCCGATATGGATTGCTGGCGGATCGTAATGGGATGCGGGATGGCGAATGGCTCGCTGTCTGAGATCGAAGCAGGGTTGCCGACATGGGCGGTGGCGATCGCAGATCGACTTGACTTCTTCCGGAGCCGGCATTTCAGCAAACACAGCATCAGTGAGTTGACGGCCGTTCTGGCTGCGCTTCGCCGCCGCGTGGCGGCACCCGGTGGCGGGGATCAGGCTCTCCTTGCTTTTCTGCACGCCTGCCTGGCGCTGCTCGAAGAGGCAGCGGCCTCGCGAACGGACCTGGCCAGTATCTCCCGTGACTTGTTAACACTGTGTGACATGGCGCGAACATCCCTTCACGGCGATTGCGACGATCGGCCGTTGATGGCCCACGAGGACAATATGAAAGATTTGTCTGGTGCATCGCGCTGGGCCGCCCGAGTCCCAGGCCGCGTGGTTTGGTTGGCTGCAATGGTTGCCGAAGTGCCTGATGCGGAAGGCGAAGCCGCCGTTATGCTGGTGAATGATCTAGCTGCCGTAGACGCGGACTTTCCTCTGCGCGCCCTTCGTGTGGCGTCCCGAGCTTAAGCGTTATCTTGCGGCTCGTGGCTCTGCTCCTTGCGACCGCTGCCGCCGCGCGATAGGGCTACGTGGCTGTTGCCGACCCGCCCACGAATGGTCGCCCCGTGCTTGAACATCAAGGCAGCCGCTTCACCGCCCCCAGCGGCGAGCGCGCTGTGACCGGCGACGACTGGATGATCGCCGTATTGGTCATCGCGAACGGAATGATCCGGTCGATCACCCGCTCGAGCTCGGCCACCGAGGCGACATGCGCCAGCGCGATGAAACAGTCTTCACCGGTGACCCGGTCGCATTGGGCGATTTCCGGTAGGTCGCGGATGATTTCGGCCACGACAGCCAGTTGCCCCGGCACCGGCCTGATGCGCAGCCATGCCGACAGCTTCATGCCGAGCGCGGCCGGATTGATACGCACCGTATAGGCCTCGATCACGCCGCTCTCCTGCAGCCGCTTGATGCGCTCGGCAACGCTCGGCGCCGACAGGCCGACCGACCGCGCCAGTTCGGCGGTGCTGGTGCGCGCATCCTCTTCCAGCAGGCGCAGGATCTTCAGGTCCGCCGCATCCAGATCCGGATTTTCGTTTCGAAGGCGTTTCAGCGCAATGCTCCTTGCTTTCAGAAAGGAAATGGCCGCAATGCCCGGCCATCATCCATATCAATGGCAAAAATCGCCTGCGATACTGATCCCATGCAAGATCGGACGCAAGCCCCAGCAGCAAGTCGGGCACTCGCCGGCCCCGCCTTTACCTTGGCAAACGCGGTCCCGCCGCACCTCTGGTTCGGCGTCAGCGCCGTGTTCCACTATCTCGGACCGGCCTTGGCGGTGCTGCTGTTCCCGCATGTCGGCGTGCTGGGCATGGCTTGGCTGCGCATCGCCACCGCGGCACTCGTCTTTGCCCCATTGACCCGGCCATGGGCGGTCTTCGCCCGCGCCGATCGCTCGACGCGGTTGTTGCTTGTGGCTTTCGGCGTCTGCCTTGGGGTGATGAATTGCTCGTTTTACCTGGCGCTCGACCGGCTGCCGATCTCGCTGGTGGCGGCGATCGAATTCGTCGGCACCATCGGCGTTGCGCTTGTTGGCCTCAGAAGCCCGCGCAATCTCGCCGCCCTCGCAATCGCTGTCGCCGGCACCCTGTTGCTGATCGACGTCAGATGGTCGAGCGATCCCGTCGGCCTGTTCTGGGCCTTCCTCAACGGCACGCTGTTCGTTGGCTACATCGTGCTCGGCCACCGCGTTGCGCGCGGCGGCGCCGGCGATGGCATCGCCGGGCTGGGTGCCGCCATGGCGGTCGCGCTTCTCGTCGTTCTGCCGATCGGTTTCGCCGATGCTCTGCCGGCTTTCTCGGCGCCGCCGCTGCTGCTTGCGGGGGTCGGCGTCGGCATCTGCTCGTCGGTCATTCCCTATATTTGCGACCAGCTTGCCATGTCGCGGCTGCCGCGCTCCAGCTTCGCGCTGATGCTGTCTTTGCTGCCGGTCACCGCGACGTTGATCGGCGTCATTGTGCTGCGGCAGGTGCCGAGCCTCACCGACTGCATCGGCATCGCGCTGGTGGTGGCCGGCGTCGCCCTTCACAAACCGGCGCCGGCGCCCACCTGATCAGGCCAGCTTCTCCTTGAGGAAAGCGATCGTCCGGCCCCAGGCGAGGTCAGCCGCCTTCTTGTCGTAGCGGGCCGCCGACGTGTCGTTGTTGAAGGCATGGTTGGCGCCTTCATAGACATAGACCGAGTATTCGACATGAGCCGCGTCGAGTGCCTTCTTGAAGGCATTGATGCCGGCATTGGTGCGGGTGTCGAGCCCGGCATAATGCAGCATGAGCGCGGCCTTGATCTTCGGCACGTCCTCGGCCTTTGGCTGCATGCCGTAATAGGCGACGGCGGCGGCGAGGTCCGGCGCGTTGACGGCCAGCATGTTCACCGTGCCGCCGCCCCAGCAGAAGCCGACGGCGCCGACTTTGCCGTTGCCGTCCTTGTAGCCTTTGAGGTAGGCGACCGTTGCCACGGCATTGGCGGCGACCTGTGCTGGATCGAGCTGGGAAAACAGGTCACGTGCCCTGTTTTCATCGTCCGGCGTGCCGCCGAGCGGTGTCATGAAGTCCGGCGCAAGCGCCACGAACCCTTCCAGCGCAACGCGCCGCGCCACATCGCGAATATGCGGGTTGAGACCCCTGTTCTCGTGCACCACGATGACGGTGCCAAGCTTGCCGGTCTGGTCCGCCGGCTTGACCAGATAGCCCTTCATCTCGCCGGCGCTGCCGGGATAGCTGATGTCCTCGCCTTTCACACGCGGATCGTCTTCCGCCACGATTGCCGCCTGGGCCGAGTTCGCCGCCAGCAGCGGCGCGATCGCGGCAGCTGCCGCACCCGATCCGGCAAGCCTGGTCAACTGCTCCATGAAGCGCCGCCGGTCGAGCGTCAGGTGCGTGTATTCGTCATAGGCATCGATCATCGCCTGGGTAATGACAGGCTCGGCGGCAGTGGGTCCGGCAGGTGTTGTCATGGCGCGCTCCTCGTCGGCGCCCCCTGCGGCAACATAGAGCCGAAGCTTGCCTGGTCCAGTCACGGCTGAGTGAGGCTGCCATAAGTCCCTGCACGAGGCCGTGATGCCGCGCGCCGCACTGTCGTTAAATTTTGGTCCTTTGTGGCAATGCTAAATGCACGCACCACGATGTAAAAAGAAGGGCTATGCCTTACTCGGGCCATTTGGCGAACGAGAATGGCCATTTGGCGGGAAAAGAATGCCTGATTGACGACGAAGGAATTACGCCCATGACCTTTCCCTCCCCGCTTCTGGCAAGTGGGTTCGCCCTCGCCGCTATGGCTTTGCTGGCGCTGCGGTTCACTGCCTTCACCGCATTCAAACGATCGTTGATCAAGATCCGCGCCAACCGGCACCCGGCCGCAAACACCAAAGCCTGAGGAAAGGTCATGGACGTTCAGGACATCATCAACACCGTCTCCCAGAAATCCGGTCTCAACCAGGCTTTGACGGAAAAGATCGCCGGCACGATTTTCTCGGTGCTCGAACACGAAGCGGAAGGCACGACTCTGTCCAGCTTCTTCGGCAAGATCCCGGGAGCCGACGCCCTGGCCAAGCAATATGATGTCATGGCTCCCGGCGCAGCTTCCGGTGGTGGCCTGCTGTCCTCGCTGGAGGGCGCGCTCGGTGGCGCTCTCGGCGAAAAGACCGGCGCGCTGATCAACGGCGTCGCCATACTCAAGGCATCAGGCCTCACGCTCGCACAGATCAGCCAGGCCGGCACGATGCTGGTCCAGCAGGCCGAGACAGCCGCCGGCCCGCAGCTGACCAGTGAGGTACTTGCATCGGTACCCGACCTGAAAGGGCATCTCGGGCTCTGAAGGAACTTCTCTATTTCGGCAGCGTATAGGCCATCACATAGTCGCCCGGCTTGGTACCGACCGAGCCGTGGCCGCCGGCAACGATGACGACCAACTGGCGCCCGTCGGCTACCGTGTAGGTCATCGGTGTCGACTGCCCGCCCGCCGGCAGCCGCGCCTGCCAGAGCTGTTTGCCGGTTGTCAGGTCATAAGCGCGCACATAGTCATCGACCGCCGCACCGAGGAAGGCGACGCCGCCGGCAGTGATCATCGGCCCGCCAATGCCGGGCACGCCGACCTTGAATGGCAGCGGCAATGGCGTCATGTCGTAGACGGTGCCGTTGCGATGCTTGTAGACGATCTTTCCGGTCCGAAGGTCGGCACCCGCCACATAGCCCCAGGGCGGCGCCTGGCAGGGAATGCCGAGCGGCGACAGGAACGGCTTCAATATGACTGCGTAAGGCGCACCGTCATTGCGGTTCAGGCCCTGTTCGCTGCCCTTGGTGTCGCCGGGCGGCGGCACGTCGGCGCGCGGCACCAGCTTGGAGATGAACGCCAGGTATGTCGGCATGCCGAACATCACCTGCCGGACCGGATCGACTGCCACGCCGCCCCAGTTGAAGGTGCCGAAATTGCCGGGGTAGATCAGCGAGCCCTGCAGCGACGGCGGCGTATAGCGGCCCTCATAGCGCAACTTCCGAAGCTCGATCCGGCAGGCCAACTGGTCGAACATGGTAATGCCCCACATGTCCGCGCCGGTCAGCGGTTTCGGACTGAAGCTCAGGTCCGAGACCGGCTGCGTCGGCGAGGTATGGTCGCCTTCGATCGCGCCGCCCGGCGCCGGCACTTCCTTGACCGGAACGATCGGCTCGCCGCTGCGCCGGTCGAGCACATAGAGGTCGCCCTGCTTGGTCGGCCCGACCAGCGCCGGCACCACGCCACTTTCCGTGGTGATGTCGACCAGCGTCGGCTGCGCCGGCACGTCCATGTCCCAGAGATCGTGGTGCACGGTCTGCCGCACCCAGCGCAATTGTCCGCTGTTGAGATCGAGCGCGGTGATCGAAGAGGAGAATTTCTCGTCATTGGCACTGCGTCCGGCACCGAGTTGGTCCGGCGTCTTGTTGCCGAGCGGCACATAAAGCAGCCCGAGCTTCTCGTCGACGCTCGCCGTCGACCACATGTTGGGTGAGTTGTTGGTGTAGGTCTGGTCCGGCGGCAGCGGCGTCGTCTGATCCGGATTGCCGGAATCCCAATTCCACAACAGCGCGCCGGTGTCGGCATCGTAGGCACGGATGACCCCGGACGGCTCCTGCGTCGAATAATTGTCGTTGACCGCGCCGCCGACGATGATCTTGTTGGCGACGATCAGCGGCGCCGAGGTCGAATAATAATAGCCCGGCTTCGGATATGGCATGTTGGCGAGCAGGTTCAGCGTGCCGCCTTCGGCGAAAGTCGGGCAGACCTGGCCATTCGCCGCATCGAGCGCGATCAGCCGGGCGTCGGATGTCGGCAGGTAGATGCGTGTGGCGCAGGGCTGGCCGGCGGCGACCTTGGCATCGGCATAATAGGACACGCCGCGGCAGGTCTGGTGCTGGCGGTCCTTGTTGAGCTTGACCTGCGGATCGAAGCGCCATTTCTCCTTACCGCTCGCGGCATCGATGGCGATGGCGAAATTATGCGGCGTGCAGATGTAGAGCGTGTCGGCGATTTTTAGCGGCGTCACCTGATAGGTCGTCTCGCCAATGTCGTCGGGCCCTTTCACGTCGCCGGTGCGATAGGTCCAGGCCGGCTGCAGATTGGCAACGTTTTCGGCGGTGATCTGGTCGAGCGGCGAATAGCGCTGGCCATATTGCGTGCGACCGTAATAGTGCCATTCGCCAGCCGGCACGTTGCCGCCGAGATCGGCCGTCGGCGTCACCTTGTCGGTGTTGAGTTCACCCGCAATATCCTTTGGATCGGTCGTCATCGAATAGCCGGCGACCGCAAGCGAGGCCAGCACGGCGAGGATCAGCGGCGCGCGTCCGTCGGGACCGGTAAGCCCGCGCCGCGCCCATGGCGTCAACAGCCATAGCGCGACAAGCACGATGATGCCGCCGCGCGGGCCGAGCTCCCACCAGTCGAAGCCGATCTCCCAGACCGCCCAGGCGAGCGTGCCGAGCACGATCGCCGCGTAGAGCCACAGCGCCGTGGATCTGCGCCTGTAGAGCAGCCAGGCCGCGACAAGGAAAGCTAGACCGACGATGACGTAATACCAGCTGCCCCCCAGCGTCACGAGCCAGATGCCGCCGCCGCCAACCGCCAGGCCGATGAGGAAAAGGATCAGGGAGGTGATGACCACAGCCAAGACGGTGCTCCTTCGACTGGTGCGCTCCGCGACGCGTCCATGGGCAACCCCGCATTGCGTTCCTGCCCCCACGCAACTTTCTCCGGCCCGCCTCCCCTGTCAAGCAAGCTCGGCGTTTTACGGCGCCGGCCCATCGCAAGCCCGGCGTTTTGGTTAGCGGACCCATTCAGATTGTGAGTCTACCGACTGGACAGAGAACAAAACGGAGACACTTCTGGCCTTTCGCTGCCGAATCACTACATTCGGGGGGAGATGTCCGGCTTTTCGGAAGACATGCCCTTTTTTGACGAACCGAACGCGCGGCCCGTGGCCCCGTCGGGCATTGCCGCGCGCGCCATGGCTGCCCGCAGCAACCAGAACAACGCGCCCGATTATCTCAACGGCCTCAACCCCGAGCAGAGGCTGGCGGTGGAAACCACCGAAGGCCCGGTGCTGGTGCTGGCCGGCGCCGGCACCGGCAAAACGCGCGTCCTGACCACCCGCATCGCCCACATCCTTGCCACCGGCAAGGCTTTCCCCTCGCAGATCCTCGCCGTCACCTTCACCAACAAGGCGGCGCGCGAGATGAAGCAGCGCATCGGCCTGTTGATCGGCGAAGGCAATGTCGAGGGCATGCCGTGGCTCGGCACCTTCCACTCGATTGGAGTGAAGCTGCTGCGCAGACATGCCGAGCTGGCCGGGCTCAAATCCGACTTCACCATTCTCGACACCGATGATGTCGTGCGCCTGATCAAGCAGCTTATCCAGGCCGAAGGGCTGGACGACAAGCGCTGGCCGGCCAAGCAGTTCGCCCAGATGATCGACGGCTGGAAGAACAAGGGCCTTGGCCCCGCCGACATCCCCGAGGGCGATGCCCGTGCCTTCGCCAACGGCAAGGGCCGCGAGCTCTACAAGGCCTACCAGGAGCGGCTGAAAACGCTGAACGCTTGCGACTTCGGCGATCTCCTGTGCCACCCGATCCGCATCTTCCGCGCCAATCCGGACGTGCTGAAGGAATACCACAAGCGCTTCCGCTACATCCTCGTTGACGAGTATCAGGACACCAACACCGCCCAGTACATGTGGCTGCGGCTCTTGGCGCAGCGGCCGCAATCCTCCCCCCTTGAGGGGGAGGTGCCCGCGAAGCGGGCGGAGGGGGTTGCCGCAGAAGGCACCGCTAGAGCGTCGAGCACTGCCGCCGGTAGGTCGAGCACTGCCGCACGGACCCCACCCGACCGGGCTTCGCCCGGCCACCCTCCCCTCAAGGGGGAGGGAAGCCCGCGCCTATCCACCGTCAACATCTGCTGCGTCGGCGACGACGACCAGTCGATCTATGGCTGGCGCGGCGCCGAGGTCGACAACATCCTGCGCTTCGATAAGGATTTCCCCGGCGCCACCATCATCAGGCTGGAGCGCAATTATCGCTCCACTGCGCACATCCTCGGCACGGCGTCCCACCTGATCGCCCACAATGAGGGCCGCTTCGGCAAGACGCTGTTCACCGAAAAGATCGCCGAGGACGACGAGAAGGTGCATGTCCATGCCGCCTGGGATTCCGAAGAGGAGGCCCGCGCCGTCGGCGAGACGATCGAGGCCTACCAGCGCCAGAAGCACAATTTGAACGATATGGCGATTCTCGTCCGCGCCTCCTTCCAGATGCGCGAGTTCGAGGACCGCTTCGTCACGCTCGGCCTCAACTACCGCGTCATCGGCGGCCCGCGCTTCTATGAGCGGCTCGAAATCCGCGATGCGCTGGCCTTCTTCCGCGTCGTTGCGCAAGGCGCCGACGACCTCGCCTTCGAGCGCATCGCCAACGTGCCGAAGCGCGGCTTGGGCGAGGCCACCATCCGCCAGATCCACGACACCGCACGGGCGCTGCGCATCCCGATGCTGGAGGCGGCGGCAAAACTCGCCGAGAGCGACGAGCTGAAGCCGAAGCCGCGCGCCGCGCTGCGCGAGGTATCGGCCAATTTCGAACGCTGGCAAAAGGCTCTCGAAACCACGCCGCACACCGAGCTCGCCGAGACCATTCTGGAGGAGAGCGGCTACACCGACATGTGGAAGAACGACCGCTCGGTCGAAGCACCCGGCCGGCTGGAGAACCTCAAGGAGTTGATCCGCTCCATGGAGGAGTACGAATCGCTGCGCTCCTTCCTCGAACACGTCGCACTCGTCATGGACGCCGAGCAGAATGCCGAGCTCGACGCGGTCAACATCATGACGCTGCATTCGGCCAAGGGCCTCGAATTCGAGACCGTATTCCTGCCCGGTTGGGAGGAAGGCCTGTTCCCGCACCAACGGTCACTGGACGAAGGCGGCCGCTCCGGGCTGGAGGAAGAGCGCCGCCTTGCCTATGTCGGGCTGACCCGCGCCAAGAAGAACCTGCATCTGTGGTTCGTCTCCAACCGACGCATCCACGGTCTGTGGCAATCGACCATTCCCTCACGCTTTCTCGAAGAACTGCCGGAAGCTCATGTCGATATCGCCGAGAGTGGCAACAGCTACGGCGGCTACGGCAATTCTTATGGCGGCGGCTCGTTCGCCTCGGGCCGTGGCGGCCAAGGAGCAGGAAGGCAGAATCCCTATGGCGCCTCGCGCTTCGACAATGTCGGCGCGGAAAAGGCGGGAAGCTTCTCCAGCACCTATGCGACGCCGGGCTGGCAGCGCGCTCAAGCCAACCGCACCGAGGCCACAGACCGCAATTGGGGCACGCGTTCCGGCCACCAGGTCGAGCGCATCGGCTATGGCGAGACCGACTCCGGCTACGGCGCTGGCCGCACCTCGGTCAAGGGCCGCACCATCGACGGCGAACTGGTCGCCAAATCCGTCGCCGACACGCCGTCCCCCTTCAGCGTCGGCGACCGCGTCTTCCACCAGAAATTCGGCAACGGCAACATCTCGGCCATCGAAGGCAACAAGCTGACCATCGACTTCGACAAAGCCGGCCAGAAACGCGTGCTGGACGGGTTTGTGACGGGGGCGTGAGGCATATGGAAAATTGTCTGGCACCCCAGAACAAATAGGGTACAATCGCTTGCATGGCTTACGACTCGCGGTATATTGCTAACTTGGTGCTCGATCGCGCGGATGGCGAAGGGCTGGGAATTACAAATCTTGAGATCAACAAGATAATATATTTTCTGCATTCCACATATCTAGCCAATTTTGGAGAACCGTTGATTGAGGCAAAGATAGAAGCCTGGGACTACGGTCCAGTAATTAGAGAAATATATTCGGAATTTAAATCCTTTGGGGCTGCAGATATTAGGACAAGGGCTACAAGGCTCGACTTAAATTCGTTAAAAAGAGTGCCTGTATACGAAACGATGAGCGGTTCTGATGCAAATTTCCTGTATCCGATAATTGACAAATACATGCGCTTGGGGGCGACCAAACTTGTGAACATGTCCCACGAAAAAGGCGGGCCGTGGGACCTAGTGTATAATGCTTCGGGGAGGAGCAATCCTGGAATGGAGATATCCGACGATCTCATCCAGCGATATTTCTTACGTCAAACCCGGCACTAATGAGGAACGCTCGTGCAGATAAGCAAACTTAGCAGGCCTCCCTACGCTCACAACTGGGTCCGATATGTTTTCCCCGATCGCGTTCGAACCACGAAAGAACTCGTCAGGTTCGTGACCGGATTCCCAACGACTACATATTCTGCCGCGTCGCCGATTATTCGAGATCGAATTGTCTACGGGCTCGATCGGCGCACGGCGTTAATTGCGGCAATGTCGAAGGGACGAGCAAATAGTCGTGGCATCGTCGCCGAGTATGTTGAGGCATTTTATGACTACGATGAAAAAAGGGGCTACTTCGGCAAGCCCTGTTTTGACGAAATAGTTGAGCCATTTCGAGTTGGAAAAGGTCTTGTTGTTCCTGTTAAGCCTCTAATTACAATCGTTGAAAATGGGCTTCAGGTTCCAATTTTCACTGTGGGTTGGGCGAACTTCCCATTGACTAACTGGCAAATGCGTCTACTTGCCACGATTTTCGAAGATGCCGTGTTTTCGCTTACCGATTTTAGAAAATCGCCTGGCGAATTTCTCTGCTTTCCAAAAGTAGGAAAAGGTGATTCGGCCAAACGCCAGCCTTTGGTTTGGAAGCGCGGTGATTTTGAGCTTCTTTCAAGAAATGAATTGCGTGAGTGTCTCGATGAATTTTTGCTGGCGCTAGAAGACGCGAAAATTATTCTGGAGGAAGCACTTCGTAAGGAGCAGGCTGAAGCCCCGGTTGTTGAAGAAAAACCAATGGGTGAAACGCCGCTACTCGACTGGCGGTAGAATGCTCAAGACGGTTCGTCTCATACTTGTGCTCGGCTGAACTACCGATACCGCGCCTGGTTCCACTTGTGGCCGAGCAGCGACAGGATGATGATCAGGCCGTTGAAGAACTGGACGTAGAAGCCGCTCAGGCCCGCCGCGACGACGCCGGTCTGGATGAAGGAGACCGTGACCGCGCCGATCGCGCCGCCGACAACAGTGCCGATGCCGCCCCAGGTCGGAGTGCCGCCGACGAACACCGATGCCAGCACCGGCAGCAGGTATCCGTCGCCCGCCGTCGGCCACCAGGTGAAGTTGATCATCACCGAGAACGTGCCGGCGATTGCCGCGCCGATGCCGACGAAGACGAACACTTTTACCCGCACGCGCTTGACATCGATACCCATCTGCTGGGCGCTGTCGGGATTGTCGCCGACCACCTTGACCTGCGCGCCGAAGCGATGGCGGTTGTAAAGCAGCGCCGACAGTACGACGAAGGCGATGGCCCAGAAGATCTGCACCGGAATGCCGTAGAGCTGGCTGGAGAAGATCTTGTAGGCCCAGCTGTCGGCAAGGCCGGTCAGCGCCGTCGACCTGCCCTCGTTGATGATCTGGATCAGGCCGCGCAGCAGGAAATTCATGCCGAGCGTGGCGATCAGCGACGACAGCCCGCCATAGACGACCAGTGAGCCGACCAGGAAGCCGAGCAGCATGCCGGTGACCATTGCGGCGGCAATGCCGAGGAACGGGTCGTAGCCGGCCTGCACGACCAGCGCAAACACCCAGGAGGCAAAGCCCATCGTCGCCGGAAACGACAGGTCGATCTCGCCGCAAGTGACGACGAAGACCAGCGGCACCACCACGAACAGCGCCACCGGCAGCGTGGTCAGCACGGAGCTGTAGAGATACCAGGTGGTGAACACGATCGGGTTGGCGATCATGAACACCGCCATCATGACGATGAACACGGCAAGCGTGCCGAGCGCGGCGCGGTTGTCGAGGATGAACCCGCGCAGCCAATTGTCGGACGGGTGTCTCCACTCTTTCCCGGCGGTTTCGCCATGCGTGCCGCCGAGGGGGCTCTGCAGATCGGGTTCCATGGTCTTGCTCATCGTGCCGCCCTCCCCGCATCGCCCGCGTCGTGCAACCCCGGCAATCCGCTGGGGTGGGCGACGTCTTCCATGAAATTGATCAGGTCTTCGGCCGATTTGACCTCGCTGCGGTCGGCGGTGAGCGCGACCTTGCCGCGATCCAGCACCACGAAGCGATCGGCGATATCGAAGACGTGGTGGATGTTGTGGCCGATGAACAGGATCGAGCGCCCGCTCGCCCGCACCTGGCGCACGAAGTGGAAGACCTTGGCGGTCTCGGTCAGCGATAGCGCGGTCGTCGGTTCGTCGAGGACTATCAGCTCCGCCTTCTTGTAGATGGCCCGCGCGATCGCCACGCCCTGGCGTTCGCCGCCCGAGAGCTGGCCGACGATCGACTGTGGCGTGAACACTTTCGAGGTGAAGCCGATCTCGCGCATCAGCCGGCTCGCCTCCGCGATCTCCTTGTTGACCTTCAGCCAGCCAAGCCAGCCGGTGAGCTCGCGGCCCATGAAGATGTTGCGCACGATCGTCTGCTGAACGGCGAGCGCCCGGTCCTGGAACACCGTTTCGATGCCGGCTTCGCGCGAGCGCGCAGGGCTCCATCCGGTCACCGGCTTGCCGCGGACGAGAATCTCGCCGCTGGTCGGTTTGACCACGCCGGACAGGATCTTGATCAGCGTCGACTTGCCGGCGCCATTGTCGCCGATCAGGCCGACCACCTCGCCGCGATCGACGCTGAGATTGACCCCGCCCAGCGCATAGACCTGGCCATAGGACTTGCTGATGTCGCGCAGTTCGATGATGCGTTCGGCCATGGCGATCCTGCCTTGATTGTCGGGTGCCGGCCTTTTCGCCGGCGGTCCCGGGGGGGGGGGGGGGGGGCCGCCCCCCCCCCCGGGGGCGGGGGGGGGGGGGGGGGGGGGGGGGGGGGGGGGGGGGGGGGGGGGGGGGGCGGGGGGGGGGGGGGGGGCGGGGTAGGGGGGGGGCGGC
>NZ_JAMYOZ010000025.1:0-99603 GCF_040320095.1 Mesorhizobium sp. M0800 | reverse complement strand
GGGGCCCTCCCCGCTCGCGCCGGGGGGGGCGCGCCCGTTTGGGCGGCGGGGGGGCTTGGCGGCCGTGGCCGCCGGCCTGCTTTCCCCCACACCTCGCGCCCCCCGGCGCGGGGGCGGGCGCCCGCTTCTCTGTCGGCCAATGTGCAGCTTAGCGCATGATCATGCGCTGTTTGTCGCGATTTTGCGCATAGCTGCCCTTGTCATAGGCGGCCTGCGCCTCAAGCTGCTCCTTGGTGAAGTTCGTGTAGAGATAGCGCTTGCCGTTCTTGTCGGTCATGAATTTCAGGTTGTCCATGCCGACCGCCACCTCCTTCTCGCCGATGCCAAGGAAGCCGCCGACGTCGATGATGACTGCGTCGACCTTCTTGTCGCCGCCCAGCACGATATCGCCGATCTCGCCGACGTTGACATCGTTGGCGCCGTAAACGGTTGTTCCAACCAGATCCTCGGCCCGGATTTCGCCCATCGGCATTTCCGTTAGCGTCGACTTGTCGATCGACCCGGTCTTGGTCTGGTCCGCCGTCGTTGCGGGCGCTGGGGCATTTTGAGCCGTCATACTGGTCTGGTCAGTGTTGTTGGTCGTCGCAGTGTTATCGGTCGTGGCAGTGTTGCTGGCCGTCACAGTAGGCGTGACGACGGCTGGCGCATTAGCCGCGGCATCGTTCGACGCTGTGGTCGCCGGGGCCGGATCATAGGGCTTGCGGTCGAAATCCGGCTGCGCCGTCAGCTCTTCCCTGGTGGTTTGGGCAACCAGCCAGCGATCGCCGTTCCTCTCGGCCCACTGCGCCTTGTCGAAATCATAGGCGACGTTCTTTTCACCTATGCCGAGGAAGCCGCCGACACCGATGACCAGCGATTGCGCCTTGGCTTCCTTGTTGATGACGATGTCGTTTACGTCGCCGATGTTCTGGGCGTCGTCGCCGGTACCGTTGTAGACGGTCTCGCCGATGATATTGGTGGCAAGATTGCCTTCCGCGCGCTTCACGACCGGAGCGGGGTTGTTACCGGTCGGCGCCGCCGGGGCGTTCTGCGCCGTATCGGTGGAGGTCGACGGAGCGGCAGGAGCCGTAGCCGTGGTGTCTGTCGCCGCAGGCGCCGGATCATAGGGCTTGCGGTCGAAATCCGGATGAGCCGTCAGCTCATCCTTCGTCGTTTGCGCTATCAGCCAGCGATCGCCATTTCTTTCGGCCCATTGCATCTTGCTGTAGTCGAAGGCGACGTTCTTGGTCCCAATGCCAAGGAACCCGCCGACGCCGATGACGACGGATTTTACCTGGCCGCGCTCGTCGAAGACGATATCGGTGACCTTGCCGATATTCTCTGCATTGTCGCCGGTGCCGTTATAAACCGACTCGCCGATGATATTGGTGACAAGGCTGCCCTCGGCGCGTTGCACCGGAGCGGCTGGAGCGGAATTCTCTACGGCGGGTGCTTGCGCCGGCGCCGGGGTCGTCGCCGATTGCGCAAATGCACCCGTCGCAATCAATGTTGCGACTGCTGTCGTGGTTAAAAGGGTGCGGATCATCTTAGTGTCTCCTCGTCGGTGATTTCGTGCACGCCCTGCCCGCCTAGCCTCACTGCGGGCGCAGCGTCTTCTGCATGTTCACAACGTTGTGACCACACTGTTGTTCCGAAAAAAGCCGTGGTGCACCCGGTGCGATGTCAATGGTTCTCGGATTCGCCTCGTTGGTCGAAAGGAACATTTTCTCGGCCGCCCCGTTCCACTCCCGGCTGGGGCTCCGTCCCGGTCCGATAGGTGCTGGAAAATGGAACGGCCATGCAGTTTGCAGCGGTGCTGAACAAGGACGGGGGCACCCTGCGCACCATCGATCTTGAGGCCTTCGCCAGTCGGATGCGCAGCACGCTTGAGACTGCCGGCCACTCGATCGATATCGAAATCGTCGCCGGCAAGGATATCGTCGCCACGCTGGACGGCGTAGCTTCCAGGCGCGGCATCGACGTCGTGCTGGCTGGCGGCGGCGACGGAACCATTTCGGCCGCGGCAGCCCGTTTGATGAATGGGGAGAAGGCGCTGGCAATTCTGCCGGCTGGCACAATGAACCTTTTTGCGCGCGGCCTCGGTATCCCGCAGACCCTCGATGCGGCACTGAAATCGTTTGCCGACGGCGAGGTGATGGCGATTGACATTGCAACAGCCAACGGCCGGCCTTTCGTGCATCAATTCTCGATCGGCATGCACGCCAGGATGGTGCAACTGCGCCAGAAGATGGAATTCGGCTCGCGGTTGGGGAAGATGCGCGCCTCGGTGCGAGCCGCTTGGGCGACGATCAACAATCCACCGGCGATGAACGTAACGCTGACGATCGGCGAGGCCGAGATCAGAACCCGGATCACCGGCATCGGCATCACCAACAATCTGTTTGGCGAGGGCCACCTGCCCTATGCCGATAATCCGGCAGGCGGCGTGCTGGGCATCTATGTCACCGTGGCGCGGCGGCGCGGCGAATTGATCAGGTTCCTCTTTGACGTCGCCCGTGGGAAATGGCGCGGCAACGAGCATGTCGAAATCCATCAGGCAAACCGCGCCGTTTTGAAAATCCATTCGACGAACAGGAAAGTTCAGGCCGTCATGGACGGCGAACTGGTAAAGCTCGATCGCGAGACGACCGTCGAAATCCATCCGCGCGCGTTGAATGTTCTAGTCCCGGCGCGCGCCGCCGAGGCAAAGGTTGCCTGACGTGGGATGCGTGATGTGGGGTTGCGTGATGCAAACTGGCGCGAGCGATGGAGAGAACCTAGCCGCTGGGCGTGTTGCCCTGTTCGGTCTTCGGCGTCTCGATCATCCAGCCGTAGATTTCGGCGACGCCCCAGGCGATAAAAGCCAGCAACAGCGCGGCGATCAGGATACGAAGGACATGCCGACCCCGCCGCCCTTGACGGGCTTTGTTTTCAGGAATGGTTTTTGGCATTGTCTGGCTCCATATTTGGCGCCGGCAGGCGTAACTGGCGGGGCGTTGGCTGGTAACGGTCCCCCGCCGCGAAAGTTCCGGCTCTGCAAGGCGGCAGACGGGCCGGTTGGCCTGACCAATCAGCGGAGCCGGCCACCGGGGGCATAGTGGACGACAATAGCCAGAACACGCCGGGCCTGCCGGCCGACATTCGCCGTGTGGTGGGCGCCGCGGACCGCCTTGCCGTGCTGCACGACCTCGACACGCTGGACGGGGCTGCCGACCCTGATTTCGATCGTATCGGCGGTCTTGCCGCTTCGGCGATGCAAACGCCTGTCGCACTGATCACGCTGGTCGATGCCGAGCGGCAGTGGTTCAAGTCCTGTATCGGCCTCGACGAGACCGAAACCGCAACCGAGACATCGTTCTGCGCCTATACCATCGCAGCCGGCAACGTGCCGATGGTGGTGGCCGACGCGGCGGCGGATCCGCGGTTTAAAGCCAATCCGCTGGTCACCGGCGAGCATCATATCCGCTTTTACGCAGGCGTGCCCATCGTAATCGACGGCGCGCTGATCGGCACGCTGTGCGTGCTCGACCGGAAGCCGCACGCACGTCCCTCCTCTGTCCAGCTCGACCACCTGTCGGCGCTGGCCGGCCTTGCCGCCAGCCTGTTCACGCTGAAGGATGCAACCCGCAGTGCGGCGATTGCCAAGGCAGCACTGGTTCGAGAGGAAAAGCGGCGCGCTATCGCGCTCGACGCGGCTTCGCTTGCCAGCTGGGCATGGGATATCCGCAGCGATATGATCGACTGCGATGTCCTGCTGTCCGAATTGTTCAACCTGCCGAAGTCGAACAGGCTGAGGGCACGCGACATCCTGACCGCCATCGACCCGCGCGACGTTCACCAGACCGAAACACGCTTTCGCGACGCGCTGACCGGCAGCGACGATTATTTTGGCGAATACCGTGTCAAAGGCCTCGATCCGCCGCGATGGATCGCAACGCGCGGCCGCGTCATAGAGCGCGACGGCGAGGGCAAGCCGACGCTGATCTTCGGCGTCAATTACGACATTACCGAACGCAAGCTTGGCGACGAACGTCAACGACTGTTGCTGCGCGAGCTCAATCACCGCGTCAAGAACACTTTGGCAACCGTACAGGCGCTGGCGACGCAGACCGTTCGCCATGCCCGCCAGCCAAGCGAATTCCTCGAAGCCTTCAGCGCCAGGCTGCAGGCACTGGGCGTTGCGCACAGCCTGCTGTCGGACCGCGAGTGGCGCGGTATCGGCATCCGCGAGTTGGTGGAGATCGAGCTAAAGCCGTTCCAAGCCGCCGGACAATCGCGCATGGCGATCTCCGGCGCCGATGTCCTGCTGTCACCCGACCAGGCAGTCGGGCTCGGGCTGATCCTGCATGAACTGGCAAGCAACGCACTGCAATACGGGTCGCTCTCGGTCTCCTCCGGAAAGGTCGATCTCGATTGGAGGGTACAAGGCAGGAAAGGCGCACGGCGTCTGTTGCTGGCCTGGCGTGAAAGCGGCGGCCCGCGGGTTGCGCCGCCCGAACGCCATGGCTTCGGCTCGATCCTGATCCGCCGCAGCCTGGCCAAGGTCATTTCCAGCGAGGTGACCCATGAATTCCGGCCGGACGGCGTGGTCGCCGAAATATCGATTCCGCTCGAAGATTTGTGACGCCAGCATTTTGCGACCGGCGCCAGAATCGTTTGCCCCGAACTATCCCCTCCGAACTATTCCCGTTTGCCAGTATCCGGATCATCGGAGCCGCGCTTCACGTTCTCGCGGTAGATAGCGTAGGCGGCGAGTGCTATCGCCGGGCCGAGAATCGCGCCCAGTCCGGCCTTCCCCGCGCCACCTTTGCCCTTGAGCAGCGCCGGCAGCACGGCGAGTGCCGCAGTGATGCCGATAGCCTTCATGTCGGCGTTGCGTCGCTTCGCCCGGCGCCTGGCGCGCGAGCCGGCCGACATCCGGTAGACGAGCAGGATGAGACCGGCGATTGCCAGAAAGCCGATCCCGAAGCTCAGGGAAGCTGCCATCGGCCCATAGCGGGCCGCCGTCCAGATATAGGCCGCCCCGACGAGGAAGCCGAGGCCGCACAGCGCCGCGAGCGCTGCGATCGAATAGACAATCGCAGCGACGCGTGCGCGTTGCACCGCCGCAATGGTTTCGCCCGAGGCGAGGCCCGAGATCAGCGATGCAAGCATTCCCATGCGTGCAGAACTAGCGGCGCGCGAGAAGAGCGAAGAGGAATCCGACGCCTGCGGCGATCGCCAGCGAAGTCACCGGTTTTTCGCGCATATGCGCTATCATCTGCGCCTCGATGTCCCTGGCGTTGCTGCGCAGGCTGTCGAAGGCTGCCTCGCCCTGGGTTCGCAACTGCTCGACGCTTTCGGCGGCGGCTCGCCGTGCTGCCCCGTAGCCATGTTCGCCAGTTTTGGCCAACAGCTTGGTAAGTTGGTCGATGTCGGCCTTCAATTGTGCGATGTCGGCCTCAATATCGGAATTCGTGCGGGCTTCGTTCGCGGCCTTTCCTGCGGCAGTCGCCATTGCTTCACTCTCCATGCTTTTGCTCGGTCGAAACGCCCGACAGACCCCAAGGTTCCGGCACGAACCTCTTCTAACCCTATCTCCAGCAGCGCGCGTTGCAAATGCCTTGCATGGGCCGACGCCGACGCATCCGCGCCGGCACGTCTTTTTTAAATGACAGCATGCCAAATAACGATCATGACTTCCCCCGTTTCACGATAGAGACGAATTTAAGGAGATATTGCTGCGTGCGCCCATCGCTTGACGGTTTGCGGATTCTTATCCTGGAAGATGAGTTCCTGATTGCCATGGATATCGAGCAGCTTTGCCGCGACTACGGCGCGCTCGATGTGGTCATCGCCCGTGATCTGACTGAGATCGAACAGCAAGACGTTGCCGCGCAATTCGATGTGGCCATCGTCGACCTCATGCTGAGCGGCGTTTCGACGCTCCAATTTGCTTCGCGGCTGCGTGAAGCGGGCATCCCGTTCGTCTTCGCCTCGGGCTATTCGGATACCGACGAGATCAAGAAATCCTTTCCCGGCGTCAGGCTGGTCACCAAGCCCTATTCGGGAGACGATCTCGTCGAGGCAGTGGTAACGGCCTGCAGGCGCACGCCTCTTCGCTGAGGCGCGGAGCGGTTCGAACACGCCGGCGCTTCACGCAGCAGTCGACCCGGTTACCTGAGCCGAAATTGCGTCCGGGCCATACTCGTCTTCACCGGAGATCTTCAGGATTTCCTGCAGCCGTGTGCGGGCGCGGCTGACGCGGCTCTTGATCGTTCCGACGGCGCAGCCGCAGATCTCGGCCGCTTCCTCGTAGGAGAAGCCCGACGCGCCGATGAGGATAATGGCTTCGCGCTGGTCTTCTGGCAGCAACTCGAGCGCGCCGCGAAAGTCTTCGAGGTCAAGCTGGCCGTGCTGGGCCGGGTGAACGGCAAGCCTGGCCGTCATGACGCCATCACTGTCCTGCACCTCGCGGCCGCGCTTGCGCATCTGCGAATAGAATTCGTTGCGCAAGATCGTGAACAGCCATGCCTTCAGGTTGGTGCCGGGCTGGAAGCTTTCATGCTTGTCCCAGGCCTTGACCAATGTTTCCTGCACCAGGTCGTCGGCCTTGTCGGCGTTTTGCGTCAGCGACACGGCAAAAGCCCGCAGGCTCGGGATCGAGCCGAGCAAGTCGGTCTTGAAGCCCTGGGAGACGGCCGCCATGCCTCAGTCCTTCTTTTGTACAGGTTCGGCCTTTTCCAACTGGCTGAGCAGTTGGGCGAAGCGATCCGGCACATTGTCGGAGACCAGCTCGTCATAGTATTGTTTGAGTTTGCGGCCGATTTCCGAGTTCGGCCCAAGCGGGTCGCGGGAAGCAGCCCGGCGCCCGTTGCCAACGCCACCCATGGTAGCTTTCGTCATGTTCTTCATTTCGCCCTTTTGTCCCAGCCTTAAGCCGCCCTTCAACACATAACGCAATGCAAGCGGCAGCCTCGTCTGGTTTGCCCAACCCGCCTTTAAACGCCAGCCTCACATATTAGTTCCGCACGATTGGAACCTTTTTCAAGGAGCCAGCGTTTCAATTGCTAGGCTTGCAAACCGTTTTTAGCTGTAACATGCAATCACGTCATATGAGGGAGACGTCCACTATGAGCCTATCAGCAACCATCGCTCCGCACCTGCCGTTCCTGCGCCGCTTCTCGCGCGCCGTATCCGGATCGCAAGAGAGCGGCGACGCGCTGGTCGCCGCAATGCTCGAGGCCATCATTGCCGATGTCGACATCTTTCCGGACGCATCGAACGACCGCATCGCGCTCTACAAGGTCTTTGCCAAGCTCTTCACCTCGGTGGCCATTCGCGTTCCGCAGGAGCATGCCCAGTCGGCATGGGAACAGCGCGCCGCGGCCAATCTGAATGCAATTGCGCCTCGTCCCCGCCAAGCCTTTCTGCTGGTTGCGGTCGAAGGCTTCAGCGAAGACGAGGCGGCGGAGATTCTCGACGTCGACGAACAGCAATTCTCCGAACTTCTCGCGCAGGCGAGCAACGAGATCTCCCGTCAGGTGGCAACCGACGTGCTGATCATCGAGGATGAGCCGCTGATCGCCATGGATATCGAGGAAATGGTCGAAAGCCTCGGCCACCGCGTCGTCGGAACGGCGCGCACCCACGCCGAGGCGGTGGCGATGTTCGGCAAGGCGCGGCCAAAGATGGTGCTTGCCGATATTCAGCTTGCCGACGGCAGTTCGGGCATTGCGGCCGTCAATGAGATCCTGTCGTCCACCTCGGTGCCGGTGATCTTCATCACCGCCTTTCCCGAGCGCCTGCTCACCGGCGAGCGGCCGGAACCGGCTTTCCTGGTTACCAAGCCGTTCAATCCGGACATGGTCAAGGCTCTTATCAGCCAGGCCCTGTTCTTTGACCGGCACGCGAAAGCCGCGGCATGAAACAGCGGGCGGCCGAACTGCGGCCGCCGAGACAGCCGCTCCCTCGGATCAGATGGGCGTGACGCCGGCTCAATTCACTGGCAACCAACTGGGGCAACCAACTGGACCTTTCCACACACCGCGGCAATTCGGGCCCTGAAGATTTTCAGCATCGTCTTTTTCGGAAAATGGTGGAACAAACGGAGGCGAATCACGTTTTCACCGCAGCATTGGAAGGAGATCGATCATGCTTTACTGGGCGCTCGTATTTCTCGTCGTGGCGATAATCGCCGGTGCGCTTGGTTTCGGCGGCATCGCTGGCACCTCGGCCGGCATAGCGCAGATATTGTTCTTCATCTTTCTCGCCTTCCTGATCATATCGCTTATTGCCGGCCTGATCAGACGAGCGTGAATGCCAAGCGGCCATTCAAGCGAACACTGGAAGCCGCACCCCTCAAACGGTTTCCAGCCACCGCCGGGCAGTGTCCTCCAACGGGATGCCGCTCGGCGGACCGCTTTTTAAGGCTTGATACGAACCTCCTCCTTTTGGAACCCATTTTTCCGCGAACCGTTCAGCCCGACATGGGTTGAGCAAATTGACCGATGCGTTCCAGAGTCGGAAAAATGAAAGACCGCGGCCAGAGTGATGAGATCATCGCTTTGCATCCCGCCGAAAGCGGGATGCAGCTTGGCCGGGCCCTTCTCCATGCACTGCACAATGCCGGGATTTCCGTCCTGTACCAGGATCGCGAGATGAAGACGGTGTGGGCGCGCAACATGCGCGCGCCCTGGACTTCCGATGCCTCCGACAACAACGGCATCTTGCCGCCGGCGCAGGCAGAGCGTATCGGCGCCGCCAAGCACGACGTCATCGTATCCGGCAATCCTCAACATCTTGAACTCAGCGTGCCGGCCGATGACGGCGCCCGCTGGTTTCAGGTGTGGATAGACGCCGACCGCAGCGAGACCGGCGCGGTGCAGGGCGTCGTGACCACCATGGTCGAAACAACCGAGCAGAAACGCCGGGAGCAGACGTTGAAGGCGCTGCTGCGCGAAGTCAGTCATCGCTCCAAGAACCTTTTGGCCATCATCCAGAGCATCGCCACCCAGACGGGCCGTTATTCCGGCAGCATTGACGATTTCCTGACGCGCTTCCGGGGCCGATTGCAGTCGTTGGCCTCCTCGCAGGATTTGGTTACGTCATCCAACTGGCGGGGAGCGGCGCTGCGCGAGCTGGTTTCCGGTCAGGTCGGCAGGTACGGCGCGGATCCCTTGCACAGCCTACGCTTCCGCGGCGCAAATCCATATCTCAACCCCAATGCCGCCTTGCACATCGGCTTGGCCATGCATGAGCTTGCCGTCAATTCCGTCAGCTATGGCGCACTGTCGCGCAGCGACGGTTTCGTCGAGGTGACGGCCGATCTGACGGCAGCTTCCGCTGGCGAGCCTGCGCTGTCGCTGACATGGGCCGAAGTGATCGGAGCCAACGACAATCAGCGCAGTGAGAAGCGTTTTGGCAGCGTCGCGCTCGAACGCGTCGTGCCCACTTCATTGAATGGAACGGCGACACTTGAGATCACCGGGAACCGCCTCGAATACCGCCTTGTCGTTCCTCACGGTAATTTCGAGACGGATTAACGAGCGGCGGTCGCCGCGCGAAGGCTTGCTGCGCATCGCCATCTTTAACCGACTGTTCACCATAAAGTCCGATCCTGTGCGAACGTGCCGATCCACCGGATTGAGTTTGGCACAAAATGAAGGGAATGGGCCTTGACGGCTGCCGACTTGAACAGACTGGAACAGGCCGCTCGCGTCTCGATGGGCGGTTTTCAGGATCCCGACGTGTCCGCAGCGCCCGCGCCTCGTGCTTCGCCCCTCCGCTTCGCCACCATCGCGCTTATGGCCGCGATCGTCCTGACCGCCGCGTCCCAACTGATCTGAATCGAACTCGCCTCTGCTTGATCGCTTTGAAACCACTGCCCGAGTGCTCGGCCGTGCCCGTTCGCGGTCACCGACCTGCAGGGCCAGGCCCAACATGTCGTCGCCAGATGCCTTGCCGTCGATCCGGCGCTCGAGAACGACTATGACAGGATCGTCTGGAACGTGCGTCCCAGCGGCACGCTCGATGCGTCCTTGGAGATTTCCGGGTTCGTGGTAGCATCGAACGGCGCACGCCCCGAAAAAGACTATCTTAATCAACAATGAAATCGTGCAGGCAAAGGCCGTACTTTCATGCTAAATGGCGGCTGGAGCTTATTAAAGTGAGGACAAAAGTGAGGATGACTCCATGCGGAAGATGATTATTGCCATGGTTGCCGTGGTTGCGGTCAGCGGCTGCACCACCACGGAAGAGAACGTGGGTATCGGCACTGTGGGCGGCGCGCTCATTGGTGGCGCTGTCGGCGGCGGCAAGGGCGCTTTGATCGGCGCCGGCGCTGGTGCGATTGGCGGTCTGCTCGTTCGCCGTCTGCAAAATGGCTACTGCCAATACAGAGATCGTCACGGCCGGATTTACACAGCTCGCTGCAACTAGTTTCGAGCTCCAGGCGAACAGCAAACGCGGAGGCAGGCCACCTGTCTCCGCGTTTGCCCTTTTAGAGCGCTGTTGCGACGCGGCCCACGAGACGGCGTTTCAGGCCGGCAGCGGAACCCTGATTTCCACGTTCAAGCCATCTTCGCGAAAATCGCGCCTGATTGTGCCACGCAATTCGCGCGTGACGTTGAGATCGATCAGTCTGGTGCCAAAACCGCTCTTTGCCGGTGTCTCGAGCTTCTTCTGACCGGCCTCGCGCCAGTTGAGAGCCAATGTCCGGGTGCCGCTACGGGCTTCGAGCGACCAGTCGACCTTCAGCGCACCGACTGAACTGCCGGCTTCGCCATGCTTCAGCGCATTCGTCGCCAGTTCGTGAAAGACGAGGCCGAGTGCCTGCGTCGTCTTTTCATCGAGAAGAACCTGCGGTCCCGACAGCAGCCCTTCAGGAAGCTCACTGCCGAACACCTGGCCTAGCTCGATGCGCAGCAGGTCGCCGAGATCGGCTTTCTGCCAGCGTGAGCGCGTCAGCATGTCCTGGGAAGCCGCCATCGCCTGCAGCCGGGCCGAGAAAGAAGCCGAGAATTCCTGGACGTCGGTGGTGTGCGATGCTGTCTGGCGCGCGATTGCCAGCACCCGCGTGATCGAGTTCTTGATGCGATGCTTCATCTCCTGCAGCATCAGGTCTTTTTCCAGCAGGCTCTTTTCGGTCGTTTCGTGAAGCAGCGAGACCGCCTCATAGGCCCGCTCCTGATAGCGGGCCACCAGCGCGATGGCGCCCGCAAGCAGCAGTCCGAACAATCCGAGCATCACCGGGATGGCGCGCGAGGAAGGTTGCGAGAAAGCACTTGTCGGCCTGAACAGGACGACCCACGGCCGGCCGGCGACGGTGATCTTGCGGGTGACCAGCAGCCTGTCGCCGAGGCTCGAAACAGGCGGCGTTTCCGATTGGAACAGCAGGTTGTCGCTGTCCACCGTGCCGTCATAGATCTCGGTGTTGACCGGCAGCAATGGTGCCCGGCTGAGCGCAGCCTGGAACAGATCACGGGCGCGGAAGGCCGCATAAAGGAAGCCGGCAGTCGAGGATCTCGTCGCGTTCACGGCGTCCGGCGCGGTTTCGACATTGAGCCGGACGAAGACGAGGAACCCGGTAAAGGTCTGCGCGGCACCCGTATCCTTGCCGAACTGCACGAGCCCGCTGGCGTGCTGCTGGTCGTCGGCCATCGCCTTTTCGATCGCCTCGCGCCGCGCCGGCCCGGTGAACATGTCGTAGCCGATGCTGGATTTGTTGGACGGATCCAGCGGTTCGAACAGCACGATGGGCGTACGCCACGGTAAGTTCGTGTCGGGATAGATCGGATGGCTTGCGCCGTGATCGTGCAGGATGTCGCGCTCGACCGCCGCCTCGTTGCCAGTTTTCGTCAGGCGGAGGAAGCCGATGCCGCGCAGGCCGGCGAAATTATTGTCGATGTCGAGCGCGTTGAAGAAAGCCTTGAACTCGCCCTGTGAGATACCGCCATTGCGTGCGTCGAACAGCGCCCGGGTCGAACGCAGCAGCGACAGGTCCAGGTCGATGCGGCTTTCGATCCGGTTAAGCGCGTCGTCTGCCGTCGCCTCGAATTTAATGCGGGCCGCCTCCTGGGTGGCAAAATAGGCAAAACCCGCCATCGTCAGGCTGATCAGCGCGACGGCGATAAAAGCGACGGTCGGAAAAAGCTTCTTCAATTGCTGATACGTCCCGTGGACGGTTCGGCATCTTTATGGGCAAGTCCCGACGCCAACACAATGGCGAGGCCAAAGCATGGTGACGGCTGGCACATTTTGGCGGCTTGTGATTAGCCGGCTAATTCTCGTTCATGCGGCGATCTTCAGCGCGCCCGGCCCCGGAATGGCGCCGGGTGGGCACTTGCCGAGGATGATCATGCCGAGCACCTCGTCCTGGGTGACGTCGGTTGTGCGCGCCGTTCCGACAACCCGACCGTTCTTCATGACGCAGACACGGTCGGCAAGCTCGAACACGTCGTGAATATCATGGCTGATCAGGAAGATGCCGATGCCGTCGGCCTTGAGCTGCCTGACCAGTTCGCCGACCTGCGCCGTCTCTTGCGGCCCGAGTGCCGCCGTCGGCTCGTCCATGATCAGGATGCGAGCATTGAACAGGATGGCGCGGGCGATCGCCACCGACTGCCGCTGGCCGCCCGAAAGCTTTACCACCGGCTCCTTGAAGCGTTGGAAACGCGGATTGAGCCTGCCCATCACCTTGCGCGCCTCGGCCTCCATGGCGACGTCGTCGAGCGTACCCCAGCCGGTCATCAGCTCGCGGCCGAGAAACAGGTTGGCGGCCGCATCGACATTGTCGGCCAGCGCCAGCGTCTGGTAGATCGTCTCGATGCCGTACTTCTTGGCGTCGCGGGGATTGGAGATCGAAGCCTCCTCGCCGTTGACGAAAATCTGGCCCGCATCGCGCTTGTAGGCGCCGGACAGGATTTTTATCAACGTCGATTTGCCGGCACCGTTGTGACCGAGCAAAGCCATCACCTCGCCCGGGAAGAGGTCGACAGAGGCATCGTCGACGGCGCGAATGCCGCCGAAAGCGATGGAGATGTTGCGCATGTCGATCAGCGGCGTGGGAGCGGTTTTGTCTGCCATGCTCGTCCTTCCTCCCTATAGATCCTGCTTGAGCATCAAGTTGTACGAAAACCGGTTTCCACCTTGCGGGATCATGCTCAGACCCGTTTGCGATAGACGGTATCGAGCCACACCGCGACCACCAGCACGGCTCCGACAACGATGCTCTGCAGCGGCGAATCGATGCCGAGCAGCACCATGCCGGACTGCAGCGACTGCATCAAAAGCGCGCCGAGCAGGGCGCCGAGCACTGTGCCGGAGCCGCCGGCGAGCGACGTGCCGCCGATCACCGCCGCCGCGATGACCAGGAGCTCGTCCAGCGTGCCCAGCGCATTGGTCGACGAGTTCTGCCTGGCTGACGAGATCGCTGCGGCGATCGTCGCCAGCACGCCCATGATCATGAACACCTTCATGGTCACCCAGCGCGTGTTGATACCGGCAAGGTTGGCTGCTTCCGGATTGCCGCCGATGGCGAAGACATAGCGGCCGAAACGGGTACGCTTGGCGATGAAGGTCATGATCAGCCCTACGGCTACAGCCATCAGCACGGGTATGGCGATGCCATGGGCGATGAACAGCCCGCCTTCGGGAACGGTTATATTGTTGGCCGCCGCATATCTGTTCACGATGCCGACCGGCCAAGGATAGGAATTGGCAAGCCATATGGCGCCCATGATGACAAGGCAAGTGACGGCCCCGAGGAACGTCTCGGCCCAGATCGGGCGTAACGGGAAGCGGAACCGCTTGCGCTGCACCCGCCCGTTGAGCAGCATGAACACAACCGCCAGGCACGCGACAATTCCGACGATCCAGCTCCATCGCGCGCCGATCGAACCCGTCGGTCCGCCGCCCATCAGCTGGAAAGTGGCATCCAGCGGCGCAATCGTCTGCCCACTGACGACCCACCATGCGGCACCCCGCCAGACCAGAAGGCCGCCCAGCGTCACGATGAAGGCCGGCACCTCGAGATAAGCGATGATGTATCCCTGGAACGCTCCGATCAGAAGGCCAAGCGCCAGGCCGATGGCCAGTGCCAGGATCCAGATCCAGGGGTTGCCTAATTGCAGACCGACCATTCGCACCAGGAAATGCACCTGCGCAAAACCCATGACCACGCCGATCAGGCCTTCGGCGGAGCCGACCGACAGGTCGATATTGCGCATGACGATAACCAGCACCATTCCGGCGGCCATTATGGCCACGGCCGAAGTCTGCACCGACAGGTTCCAGAGATTGCGTGGCGTCAGGAAGGTCCGGCTGTCGAAGTCGAACGGATTGACGCCGAGCCGTACGCTAGAAATGACATGCAGGCCGACCCAGATGACCAGCAGCGCGCCGATCATGCCGAGCATGCGCGTGTCGAGTTCGGTTGCCTTGAGAAATCGAGCAACGATGCCGAGCTCGGATTCCCGTGCCCGGTCTGCCGTGCTGTCGACCGGCGTGTTGGACGTCGTGTCGGTCATGATGTTTCTCCCGCCGGGTTGCCGTCTGCCGCGGATGCCGGAAGTAGCCTAGAGGTTATCCGCCGGAAGCGGAAAAACAACTCTTGTTGAAAAAACGCCGCGGCGAGCGGCCGCGGCGTTCGGACTTCTCGGAAACGTCGGCTCAGTTGCAGACTGCAACAGTGCCAGCCGTCACGCCGGCGCAGACTTCTTCTTTCTTGATCCAGGCGGCGTCGATGACGACGTTGAGGTTGTCCTTGGTGATGGCGACCGGGGTCAGGAACAGCGACTTGACGGTATTGCCGCCGGGCGTGGTGAAATCCTTCACGCCGGCAATGTCGGTCATCTGCTTGCCGTCGGCCAGTTGCGAGGCGATCTCGGCGGCATTCTTGCCGAGCTCGCGCGCATCCTTCCACACCGACACGGTCTGTGTGCCGAGCGCGATGCGGTTCAGCGCGGCGTGGTCGCCGTCCTGGCCCGAAACCGGAACCGATCCGGCCAGCCCTTGCGCCGTCAGCGCGGCGACGACGCCGCCGGCAGTGCCGTCATTA
Source organism: Mesorhizobium sp. M0800 (assembly GCF_040320095.1). NCBI lineage: Bacteria > Pseudomonadati > Pseudomonadota > Alphaproteobacteria > Hyphomicrobiales > Phyllobacteriaceae > Mesorhizobium > Mesorhizobium sp. M0800. Next base: position 84,587 of record NZ_JAMYOZ010000025.1, on the reverse strand, counting down.
GCGGCGACCACGGCATCGATCTTGTTGTCGTTGGCGGTCAGGAACTGTTCCATGTTCTTCTGAGCGTTGGCCGGCAGCCAGCCGTCCGTATAGGCCTCGCCGACATTCTTGATCTTGCCGCCGTCGATGGCCTCCTTCAGCACCTCCATCGAACCGGCAAACAGGAAATCGGCATTCGGATCGGAACCCGAACCCTTGATGAAGACGTAGTTGCCTTCCGGCTTCACCTTGAAGACTTCGCGGGCCTCCATGCGGCCGACTTCCTTGTTGTCGAAGGTCAGATAGAACACGTCCTTGTTCTCGATCAGCCGGTCATAGCCGACGACCGGGATGCCTTCGTCCAGTGCCTTCTGCACGGCCGGCCCGATGGCCGAGGCGTCCTGCGCCAGGATGATCAGTGCGTTGGCGCCCTGCGAGATCAGGCTCTCGACGTCGGTGAGCTGCTTGCCGGGGTTGGACTGTGCGTCGGCGGAAATATACTTGTCGCCTGCGGCCTCGATGGCCGCCTTCATTGCGGCCTCGTCTGTCTTCCAGCGCTCTTCCTGGAAGTTCGACCAGGAAACGCCGATGACCTTGTCTTTAGCCTGCGCCGCCGACGCCAGCGCCAGCGTCATGGCGACACCCGCCAGAATGGCGGTCGTGAATTTCTTCATCATATCCTCCCTGCGCCGCGTACGGCGTGACCAATTGGCTCAAAGACCAGCTTAGAAGCTCTAATTTTTTCGAGCCTCGAAAAAATACTGGCCCGATCTCCGGCTGCTGTCAACATCGATTCTGATGGATTTTGATGACTCTGCGAGTTTTTTCGAGCGTCGGAATAAACGATGACAGCGCCACCTGCATCTGACACTATTTGCCTGCATCCGACACTATTTGTCGGACATTACCGACGGCTTCCGGTTCATGAGCGGCCGCGGCAACCGGGAGGAAAGCAAAACAATGTCGGTCGGAATCCGCCATGACGATTTGCGCCGGCGCAACCGGGCGATGGTGATCTCGGCGGTGCGCCGGGCCGGCCAGCCATCGCGTACTGAGATCGCAGCTACCACCGGCCTCAGTCATTCGACCATATCGGCGATCTCTTCCGACCTGATACGGGAAGGCATCCTCGCCGAGAGCAAGGCAAGTGAGCCCGTTTCGTTGAAACGCGGTCGTCCGCAGGTCGGCCTCGCCCTCAACCCGGAAGCGGCGGCGGTGCTGACCGTGGTGTTGTCGCTGAATTTCCTGTCGGCCGCCATTATCGACTATACGGGACAGGTGGTCGCCGAGGAACAGCGCCGGCTGGACACGCTGACCATGCCGCGCGACGAGCTGATCCGTGAATGCATGGCCATCGTCCGGCGCCGGCTGCAGGATCCAGACCTTGACGTCCGCAGTGTCGCCCGCATCGCCCTGGCGATTCAGGGCATTACCGACTCCCCTGCACGCGCCATGCTGTGGTCGCCGATCACGCCGCAGACCGACATCGCCTTTGCCGACATGCTGGAGGGCGAATTCGGCATCCCGGCAACGGTGGAGAACGACTGCAACATGATGGCGGTGGCTTTGCGCTGGCGCAATCCGGATCGCTATCGCGACGACTTCATCGCCATCCTGCTTTCGCATGGCATCGGCATGGGGCTGGTGCTGAAGGGCGAACTGTTCACCGGGACGCATTCCTCGGGCGGCGAATTTGGCCACATGATCCATCGTCCGGGCGGCGCGCTCTGCCGTTGCGGGCGGCGCGGCTGCATCGAGGCCTATGCCGGCAACTACGCCATCTGGCGCAACGCCAGGCAGATGAGCGACGACAGCGAACCGGTCGCCGACGTCAGCGACGCCGACATGCGAGCACTGGCGGCTCGGGCGCGCGAGAAAGATGGGCCGGAACGCGAGGCCTACCGCAAGGCCGGCGAGGCGCTGGGTTTCGGTCTCGGCTCGCTGTTCGCGCTGATCGATCCGGCACCGGTCGCGATGGTCGGCGCCAGTGCCGCCGCCTTCGATCTGATCGAGCCGGCCTTGCGGAAGGCAATCGCCCAGACCGCCGGCGGTCAGCATTCAGGCTCGATCTCCTTCGATACAGAGCCGAACGAATTGCCGCTGATCCGCGAAGGCTGCGCGATGCGGGCGTTAAGCTTCGTCGACCAGGAGATTTTCGCGCCGGGCGCGCAAATGAGGCCCAGCGTCAGAAAGAACGTAGCCTGACCAGGCGGGTCAATCTTCCCTGATCGCATAGCCGGCACCGCGGATGGTGCGGATGACATCCGGCATCCGGCCGTTGTTGACGGCTTTGCGCAGCCGCCCGACATGCACGTCGACGGTGCGTTCGTCGATGTAGATTGTCTCGCCCCAGACATTATCGAGTAACTGGCTGCGCGAGAAGACACGGCCCGGATGCCGCATCATGAACTCGAGCAGCCGGAATTCGGTCGGCCCGAGCCTGATTTCGCTCTTCTTGCGATAGACCCTGTGCGATTCGCGATCGAGCACGATGTCGCCGACCTTCAGCACGCTGGACAGCACTTCCGGCTTGGCGCGCCGCAGCAGCGCCTTGACCCTGGCCATGAATTCTGGTGTCGAAAACGGTTTCACCAGATAGTCGTCGGCGCCGGTCGAAAGACCGCGCACCCGGTCGCTCTCCTCGCCGCGCGCGGTCAGCATGATGATCGGCAGCCGCTCGGTTTCGGGGCGCACCCGCAACCGACGACAGAGCTCGATGCCGGAAACCGCTGGTATCATCCAGTCGAGCACCAAAAGGTCGGGCACATTCTCCTGCAAACGGATCTCGGCTTCGTCGCCGCGTGTCACCACCTCGACCTGGTAGCCTTCGGATTCGAGATTGTAGCGGAGCAGCACACCCAACGGCTCCTCGTCCTCCACCACCATTATGCGTGGTGCGATCATCGGCTGGGCACCCCCATCATGTCACCGGTGCGGACATTGTCGTTTCGTCCTGCTTCGGACGATTGACCGGCAATTGCTCGCCGGTCAGCACATAATACGCATTTTCGGCGATGTTGGTGACATGGTCGCCGATCCGCTCCAGATTCTTGGCGCAGAACAGCAGGTGCGTGCAAGCGGTGATGTTGCGCGGATCTTCCATCATGTAGGTCAAGAGCTCGCGGAACACGGACGTGTATTTGACGTCGATGCGCTCGTCGGCGGCACGCAGCTTGGCCAACGCGGCCGCATCGCCTGCAGCATATTCCTCGATGACACCCTGCACCTGGATGAGAACCAGCTGCGCCATCGCGTCGATGGAATGCGACAGGTCCCGCGGCGTGGCGCTGAGGCCGACCGCACTCACGCGCTTGGCGATATTCTTGGCAAGGTCGCCGATGCGTTCGAGGTCGCCCGCCATGCGGATCGCTCCGACCACATGGCGAAGATCGTGGGCCATCGGCTGGCGTTTGGCGATCAGGGTGATGGCGCGGTCGTCCAGTTCGCGTTGACGCGCATCCATGATGGCGTCGTCGGAAACGACGCGTTGCGCCAGCACGTTGTCGGAATTCAACAGGGCCTTGGTCGCCCCGCCGACCATCGAACCGGCGAGGTCGGCCATGTCGCGGATCAGCTTGCTGATCTGCTCGAGATCCTCGTCGAAAGAAGCGACTGTGTGTTCGCCCATGGTCCTGTCCTCATATGCATGATCGGAACGGCTCAGCCGAAGCGGCCAGTGATGTAGTCCTGCGTGCGCTTCTCGCGGGGCGACGTGAAGATCTTCTCGGTCCGGTCGAACTCGACCAGTTCACCCAGATACATGAAGGCGGTCTGGCGCGACACACGCGCCGCCTGCTGCATGTTGTGGGTGACGATGACGATCGTGTAGTCGGCTTGCAATTCGTCGATCAGTTCCTCGATCTTGGCAGTCGACAGCGGGTCGAGGGCCGAAGCCGGTTCGTCGAGCAGAATGACTTCCGGCTTCACGGCCACGGTGCGGGCGATACAGAGCCGCTGCTGCTGGCCGCCGGACAGGCTCAAGCCGCTGGCGTTGAGCTTGTCCTTGACCTCGCTCCACAGCGCGGCGCGCTTCAACGCCTGTTCGACGCGGCCGTCCATCTCGGACTTGCCGAGGTTCTCGTAGAGCCTGACGCCGAAGGCGATGTTCTCGTAGATCGACATCGGGAACGGCGTCGGCTTCTGGAACACCATGCCGATCTTGGTCCTGAGGAGGTTGAGATCCTGCGACCGGTCGAGAATGTTCTTGCCGTCGAGCAGCACCTGGCCCTCGGCCGTCTGTTTTGGGTAGAGCTCATAGATGCGGTTGAACACACGCAGCAGCGTCGATTTCCCGCAGCCCGAAGGGCCGATGAAGGCCGTGACACTGCGCTCAGGCAGCGACAGGCTGATGTCCTTCAGCGCCTTGCTCTGGCCGTAGTAGAAGTTGAGATTCTTGACCTCGATCTTCGTCTTCTCGGCGACCGTTTCGGCCATCGTCATGTCTGGGGACAACATCTGTGTCATCTGTCCTCTCTGCGTCCGGTAAGGCTGCGGGCGAGGATGCTCAAGCCCAGAACCGTCAGGGTGATTATGAGTGCGCCGGTCCACGCCAGTTGCTGCCATTCCTCGTAAGGGCTGAGAGCGAACTGGAAGATGGTCACCGGCAGGCTGGCCATCGGCGCGTTGATATTGCTGCTCCAGAACTGGTTGTTGAGCGCGGTGAAGAGCAGCGGCGCCGTCTCGCCGGAGATGCGTGCTATCGCCAGCAATATGCCGGTGACGATACCGGACAATGCGGCGCGGTAGGCGACCGAACGGATCACCACCCAGCGTGGCGCGCCGATCGCGGCACCGGCTTCACGCAACGCGTTCGGCACCAGGTTGAGCATGTCTTCAGTGGTGCGCACGACCACCGGAATGACCAGGATGGCAAGCGCAACGGCGCCGGCAATGGCCGAGAAATGTCCCATTGGCCGCACCATCAGCTCATAGACAAACAAGCCGATGATGATCGACGGCGCCGACAACAGGATGTCGTTGATGAAGCGGACGACGGTGGTGATGCGCGAAAAGCGTCCATACTCGGCCATGTAGGTTCCCGCCAGCACGCCGACCGGCGTGCCGACGACAACGGCGATGATCGTCATCAGCAGGCTGCCCGCGATGGCATTGAGCAGGCCGCCGGCCTCGCCCGGTGGTGGCGTCATCTCGGTGAAGACCGCGAGCGAAAGCCCGGCTGTGCCCTTATAGACCAGTGCGCCGAGAATGAGCGCCAGCCAGGCAAGCCCGATGCCGGCGGCGACGACGCAAAGCGCCATCATCACCGAATTCCTGGCTTTGCGGCGGCTGTGGAGCGATGAGGATGTCGACATCGGTCAGGCTCCCGTACGAGCGTCGATCCGCATCAGCATATAGCGGGCGGCGGCAAGGATCAGGAAGGTGATGACGAAGAGGATCAGGCCGAGCGAGACCAGCGAGGAGGTGTAGAGGTCGCCGTCGGCCTCGGTGAATTCATTGGCGATGGTCGCCGAGATCGTCGTGCCCGGCGCGAACAGGGAGGCACTGATGCGGTGGGCGTTGCCGATGACGAAGGTCACCGCCATGGTCTCGCCGAGCGCCCTGCCGAGGCCAAGCATGACGCCGCCCATGATGCCGATGCGGGTATAGGGAATGACCACGCGCCGGGTCACTTCCCAGGTCGTGCAACCGATGCCATAGGCCGATTCCTTCAGCACCGCCGGCACCGTATCGAAGACGTCTTTGGTGATCGAGGTGATGAAGGGCAGCACCATGATGGCGAGGATCAGCGCCGAGGTCAGAAGGCCGATGCCGTAAGGAGGGCCAGCGAAAAGGCTGGATAGTCCCGGCACGCCGTGGAAGACGTTGATGATGAAGGGCTGTATCGTCGTCTGCAGGAACGGCGCGAACACGAACAGGCCCCAGATACCATAGATGATCGAGGGAATGCCGGCCAATAGCTCGACCGCGATGCCGATCGGGCGCCTGAGCGGGCGCGGGCAGAGCTCGGTGAGAAAAACTGCAATGCCGATGCCGATCGGAACCGCGATCAGGATGGCGATGGCCGCCGTCACCAGCGTGCCGTAGATCGGCGCCAGTGCGCCAAATTTTTCCGTGACCGGATTCCAGCTTTCAGTCGTCAGGAAGGAGAAACCGAAGGACGACAGCGCCTGCCACGAGCCGGCAAACAGCGAGATCGCGACACCGCCGAGGATGACCAGCACAAGAATTGCGGAAGCGCGGGTGAGTCCGCGGAATATGGCATCTGTGAGCGCGAAGCGCCGCACCGTAGCTTCCCTGGCCCGGGCTGCTGCAGATGATGGCATGGCATCGGAAGCGATGGTCATTGGGTCCTCGCGATTAAAGGCAACAGGGAGGGCGCCATCGACGCCCTCCCTGAGGAGATTACATAGCCGAGTAGAGCGGCTTGCCGTCGTCGCCGACGACTTCCTTGGCCCACATGGCCTTGACGCTCTCAACCACCTTGTCGGGCATCGGAACGTAGTCCAGCTCGCCGGCCATCTCGTCGCCCTTGTCGTATGCCCAGGCGAAGAATTTGAGCGCTTCGCCGGTGGTCGCGGCATCATCCGGCTTCTTGTAGAGCAGGATCCACGTTGCCGCCGTCATCGGCCAGGACTCGGCGCCCGGCTCGTTGGCGAGGATGACGCCATAGCCCGGCTGCGAGCTCCAGTCGGCATTGGCCGCTGCCGCCGAGAACGCCGCCGCGGTGGGCTCGACCTTCTTGCCGTCCTTGTTGATCATATCGGTGTGGGTGAGCTTGTTCTGCTTGGCGTAGGCATATTCGACATAACCGATCGCGCCGCCGGTCTGGGAGACGTTGTTGGCAACGCCCTCATTGCCCTTGGCGCCGATGCCGACCGGCCATTCCACGGCTTTGTCGACGCCGACCTTTTCTTTCCAGTCCGCGCTGACGTCGCCGAGGTAATAGGTGAAGTTGAACGTCGTGCCCGAACCATCGGAACGGTGAACGACCGCGATCGCCTGCGAAGGCAGCTTGACGTCGGGATTAAGCTTCTTGATCGCTTCGTCATCCCAGCTCGTGATCTTGCCGAGGAAGATGTCGGCCAGCGTCGGGCCGTCGAGAACCAACTCGCCCGGCTTGATGCCTTCGAGATTGACGACGGGAACGATGCCGCCCATCACCATCGGGAACTGAGCCAGTCCGGTCGCTTCAAGCTCGTCGCCCTTGAGCGGCGCATCCGAAGCGCCGAAGGTAACGGTCTTGGCTTTGATCTGCTTGATGCCGCCGCCGGAACCGATCGACTGGTAGTTAAGGCCAACGCCGGTGTCTTTCTTGTAGGTGTCGGCCCACTTCGCATAGATCGGGTAGGGGAAGGTGGCGCCGGCGCCGGAGATGTCCGCGGCGAGCGCGGCGGACAGGGTGAGGGTGGTCGTCGCCGCAGCCATTGCAATCGCAACGGCCGCCGAGCGGATGAAATGTCTCATGTGGCCTGCTCCTGTTCGGAATATGGTCTCTCGGCGCCATTCCTCCGGCGCCCGCTGAGGCCAATAGCCCCCGATTATTACAGTCGCATGACAGTTTCATGTCGCTCCGGTAACGTCGCCCAGCCGGGTTAAGAAGGAGCGGCCGCGGGCTTTGTCGGCATGGGCCGCGGTTTGCCGCTGGAATCAGCAGCTTGCGTGAATTCCGGCCGGCATCGTCTGCTCGGCGATCGTAGCCACCGGCTTTAAAAGAAAAAAGCCGGACGGGAGCGCGTTGCATGCAGCCAGAACGTGTCATGGCCGCGCCATCGCCGAAACAGGTCCGTTGGGGTAAATCTGACCCTGTTTCTTGCCGGCGGTCGCTGCTCCCGCCCGTAACTGGAGGAGCGGAACTTCGAATATCCCATTGTCGCCACTGAGCGCCGCTTTGGTATGGTGCGATCGCACCATGGCCTTACGCTGGAAGCGTTGACGAATCGCAAGGTTCTAACTCGCGCTGGACCTCCATCCGCGCCTGACCCGGCGCTCGATCTTCGAGCAACGCCTTCGACTGGAAATGCGACGACTCTACTTCACGGTATCTACTCCCTTCGCCCTATTCCGCCGGTTGTCGGTTAGGCCGAAGCAGCGTTATAAGCTTGCAGGGGTATTGCTGATGTCTCGACGGATTCTGCCTGTCTTCCTGTGCCTGGCGCTGCCTCTGGGAAGCGGCTGCGCGCGCAGCTATGACGGCACCGTCATCATTCCCAAGCCGCTCGATGTTCGCCGTTTCTGGGACAGGCCTTCGCCGCAGGCGCAAGCCGAACAGTCGCAACTGGAGACCGACGTCTTTCCAGTGGCGCCGCAAACGCCGAAAAGGCCGGCGGTGCGCAGGAGCGCGGCTTCCGTTGCAGCGCCTCGGAGGAGGGTCACCAACAACCCGCCCATGCTGTCGCCGGAGCCGACGAAGCCGCTAACTTGCAAGAATGTCAGCGAGCCCGGCAAACGGGCCCGCATGGTCTGCGAATAACCAGCCGACGTCGGTCGATGCGCACGGCTCCAGGCCTTGAAGCGGCTATCCGGCCAGCCGTCTCGGAACATCGCCCGCCTTGGTCAGTCCGCCGGGAAGAAGGCCGGCCCGACCACTCTCACCGGCCGCGCGCCGATCGCTCTTTCGATCGACTGATGCTGGGCAACCCCCTGCACTTCGGCAGCCTGCGTTTTTGCCTCTTCCGGAACGGCACCGGCGGTTTCGATCCCGGATTCAGGAATTTCCGCGACGATGCCAAAATCCGGCTTTGCCGTCGGCAACGGTATGATGGCATTGGTCATGTTGGCCGGTGTCACGGTTCGTGCCCTGAGCTCGGCGACGCGCCGATAATAGCGCTTGACGTCGCAGGCCTTGAAGTTCGCGTCGTCGCGGTACCGGAACGCGGCAGGTAGCTCCACATAGGGTTTTCCCGACTCGAGCGCGACCATCTCCTCGGTCTCGCGAGTGGCGTCGCTCAGCGTATAGAGGTCGACGCCGGCATCGTCGCAGATGTAGCGACACTGATCGACCGTTTCCTTCAGATCGTCGCTCTTGGCGAACTGCGATTTTGGCGCGGGGAAGAAATATCCGTCCGACAAGCGAACGCAAAACAGCATCCGATTGCCGCCAATTGTTGTGCCTGCGGACTGGGCCTTGGGTGCCGTGCGTTGCTGCGCCGGCTGTTTCTTGGCAGCGGGGGCGGCGCAGCCCAGCGCGACAAACCTGGCCTTCAATCCGGACGTGTCCCTGCTCGAATTCGACAGTCTGGCGATCTGCCGTTGCACCTCCGCCTTGCTGCTGACCAGGTCGGCGCAGGGATTGAAGAAGAAGCCGGCCGTTTTCGCCGTGCATCTGCGTTGTCTCTCAAGCTTTTGAATCGCGGCGAGTTGCCGGCGCAGTTGGGCAAGCTCGGGGCTGGTCCCGCCGCTGCGCCCCGCCGAAAGCAATTGGCTCCTGATGGCACCGCAGCTATCCGCGTAGGAGAAGGATGTGCCGAGCGCAACGGCTATTGCCGACACCAGCATCAGAATCGTGAGGGGCCAGAAGCGTGTCATTGGAACGACCATTATCCTTGTTGCACCGAGAACAGGATTTCTTTGTCGACTATGGATAAGTACTAGCTAAATCAGTCTTTCCTAATTGAAGTAGATCAAATCGCCACCAGAGACTTTAGCTCTAGTGTATTAGATCCACTCGTGTAAATTCAATATTACATTTTTATTTCAAGATTGAGACGAACCGGCAGCAACGCCGGCGGACGCCCGCCACGGCGAAGCTTTGATGCGCGCGGCGGGTTCGGCATCGCGATCAATCCGGCGTTACCGGCCGGCCGTTGCTGAAACCTTAGCCCTGGGATCGGCGTTGAGCGGCCAAAGGAGGAGACCGCAAATGTCGATCCACTTCACTGTCGCGGACCTGACCAGGAATCTGTTCCATTCACTTGGGTTGGACCATGAACGCGCACCGAGGCCACTCGACCACGAGCAGAGGCTTTTGCTGGAGTGCTATCTCGCCGGCCAGATACCGGAATCGGCCTGGAGCGACTATGTCTTCGAGGTGCCGGAACTGGCGCGACATGTCGAGGCGAGACGAAGGCGCCACTAGATCCCGAAAAGTGGAATCCGGTTTTTGGAAAAGATCAAGGCGAAGCCTTCACTCGCGGTGCAGCCTGTTCTTGTTTGGGCGAGTTGAATTGCAGAGTGAACACCTTGCCCGGGATGCCTTGAGCCAACGCCGGTGAAAAGCTCAACGGCAGGCAATGGTCCACGGCCGCGACCGCCGCGTCGACAAAAGCTTGGCGCGTCTTCTCCTCGCCGGCGACGCGGATGGCGGTCGGCTTGGGCCGGCCGATCAGCGTGCCATCGCGCCTGAAGCTGAAGCTCAGGGTGACGGTGGAATTCCCGGCATTCGCCGGAGGGGTCCAGCACGCCTGGATGGCAGCCCCGACCTCGGGCATGGTGTTGAGCGTCGCTGCATTCGATTGACCGGCTGCATCCGCCAGTATGGCGCCTGCAATCACCATCATTCCAGCAATGCTTTTCATGACAGGGCCTCTGTCCTTGAACCGCCATCGAGGACGGGACTACTTCGATGGTAGGGCCCACATCGGCGATGGCAAGATGCCGGCAACGCGCTTCATCAGCCATTTCAGGCGTCGTGAAGCGCCGTCAGCCGCAAACTTCGGCAGGGCTGCAATAAGCAAAGGCCGGCGAGCAGCCGACCTTTGCTTTCCATCCGCGCCAGTACATCCGTGGTCGCAAGCTGGAGGTGGATACCAGTAGAAAGGGTTTCGGTTAACGAAACCTTAAGCTCCCCACATCGTGCAAACAGGGGAGAGTAAGAAAGAATTACCCCAGATCATTACCGGCTCCCGCAGAACGTGCGGACGATCGCCGGCCTGCACGTGCCTCAGGCGTTGGCCTGCGACCGCACATAGGCGATATAGCCGCGCACGTCGCCGGCCGGCTCGGCATAGGCCTTGCCGAGCTTCTTCTCGATCGCCGCCATATAGTCTTTTGCCCATTGGGGCAGCGCGTAGTCGATGACGGCGAGGAACTCGAGCGTCGCCGCCAAACGGATGTCGGCGATCGACGGGTTCTTGCCGCCGATGAACGGCTTGCCGTTCCTGAAGAAGCTGTGAAACACCTCCAGCGGCTCGGCTATCGCTTCTATAGCGGCCTTCTGGGCTTCCGACTTCTTGTCGGGATGAGCGTCGCTGTGGCCGACCTCGCCGGCATATTGCGGGAAATTCAGTACAGGATATGTGGCGCGCGCCACATAGGGGTAGAGCGTGCCGATCAGGTAGAACATGGCGCTGTCGATCATTGCCCGCTTGGCCGGCGCCTTGGGATATAATTTCTCCAGCCCGTGCTTGTTGGCGAGATACTGCATGATGGCGCAGCTTTCCCACAAGACACCTCTCGGCAGGCCCTTGTCCTCGATCATCGGCGTAAGATGGGCCGGGTTTCGCGCCATATATTCGGGCGAGCGCGTGAGGCCCCAAACGTCGGTTTCGGAATGATCGAGCCCGGCGGCGCGTGCAAACACCCGAACGCTCATATTGTTGACGCTGGGCTTCAGCATGCTGAGCGTGAGCGCCGGCTTTTTCGCAGGCTTCGCCTTGGCCTTCGCGGGCTTTTTGCCGGAGACCTTCGTCGCCGGCTTTGCCACTTTCGCCGCTGACTTGGCGGCGGCTTTGGCCGCCGGCTTCGCTCCTGGTTTGGCTGCCTTGGCGGCGGGCTTTTTCGCACTCTTCGTTGCTGTCTTTGCCATTATGTCCTCCCTTTGTTTGGCGTGTCGTCAGTATGGATTTTTCGGTGCGCGATCCTCCGACAAGGTTGCGCGCAAGTGCTCGACAAGCGCCTGGATCGCATCGGCAAGGTGCACTTCGGCGATGTTGTAATCGCCGCGCGCGACGCGGATCTTGTGCGCCTGCATCAGCACGTCGGCATGGGTGAAGCCCGCCGGCGGCTCGAAACGGTAGGAGGCGAGCTCGATTAGCAGGCCGAGCGGATCCTCGAAGTAGATCGAATCCATGAAACCGCGATCCTTGACGCCGCTGTGCTTGATTTCACGCTCGTTGAGCCGGGCGACCGCCTGCAAGAAGGTGACGCGCGACACCGCGAAAGCGATGTGATGGACGCAGCCCGTATCGGTCGGCGTGCGCCGCTTGACCGGCGTGCGGCTCTCGTCGGTGAAGACGGTGATCAGCCGGCCGTCGCCCGGATCGAAATAGAGATGGCTTTCGCTTGGCTTGTCGAGGTTGGGCTGCTCGAAGATGAAAGGCATGCCGAGCACGCCCTCCCAGAAATCGATGGAGGTCTGACGTCCGGCGCCGACCAGCGTGATGTGATGGACGCCTTGCGATTGTAGTTTTTGCATCTGACTCCTCCCGGCCACGCCGTCTTGCCGCCGAACGGAAGTTCGGATGCCCAGTCGCGCTTGGATCGGCGCCCGGCATGTGACCGCGCCCGGCCTCGCTCGCCTGCGCTCCGCATTCCGCATCCTGCAGGAGTGCGGCCGGAGCTTTGATGAACGGATGCTAATTCAATCCGAGACGTTGCGCCAGAAGCGCTGAGTTTCAAGAACTCCACGCAGGCGCCAAGAGCGGCACCGGGATCGCGGACGCCTTCGCCGAGCTCGCTGAAACGATCCGTCGCCGGCAGCTGTAATGGTGCGGCGGCCCGCAGGTCGCTGGGTTTCCCGAGCGGCCGGTTTGGCGACGGCAGGTCAAAGGGGCTCGTTGACGCATGCCGCGCCTGGTTCGGATTACGGGCATCCGCGGCCCTTAGATGAAAATCACATATTCTTCATCGGCACGTCGGGATCGACATGTCCCCCATCGGCAATGATCTTCAGCCTTGAGAGGTAGTGCTCCCATCCCCTTCGGTGGCTGTCACGCTCCTTTGCGTTCGGCAGTCCGCTGTGCGTGAAGCGGATCAGTGTCCCCGCATCCCTCGCGATCAGGTCGATCTCGACATGACTGGAGCCGGGCGGCACGGTCTCGTTGTCTTCCCAGCCAAAACTGTAGGCAAGACGGTGGACCGGGATCACCTCGGTGAACTCACCGCGCGCCATATGGCGACCACCGACATTGACGAGGAACAGACCGCCCGGCGTTGCATCCAAATTCGCTTCGGTCCCGATCCATCGCACGATCTGGTCCGGATCCGTCAAAAGCGCGAACACGGTCGCTTGTGGCGCGGCGACCTCAATCTCTGTGTAAACCGATTCCGCCATCGCTCACTCCAGGTCACATCCGCATCGAATACCGTGCATGATTGAAGCGAATGTGGGGAGTTGCAAGAAGATGTTCGAGGCGTAAGCATAAGCCGGTGCCGAGTGACCTTCTACCGATGCTTCTCGCAAAGTCGCTTTCATTCCTTCTGGACGACGCCGCGCATATTGGCGACGGTGGGCGACTTCTATTGCAGCTCTCAACGCATTTGCTGGAAGACGGCTTGCCGATCATCGCCGGCGCGCTGGCGCAGGATGCTCCCGACCCAATCATTTCACGCCGTATCTGGCTCTGGCGAGCGTCTGGGGGTGAAGTGGTCGAGGGTTTGGGGATAGGCGCCGACCGCCAGAATGCCGATCCCCGGCTCGTGCTGCGGGAGTGGCTTGGCACGACGCGGGCGATCGTGTTCGACGAGCGAGCGGGCGGTGTCGCACCGACTTTGGTGTGGGCGTTCGATCATACTCCGGATGAGGCGCAGTCAGAGCTGCTGCGGCAAATCTCCCGGTTTGCTGCGGCTCCGATGACCGCACTCGCAGAACGGTCCGCGAAACGCGCATTGCTCGAAGCATATTTGGGAAAGCGCAGTGCAGCACATGTGCTCAACGGTCATTCTCGTCGATTAAAGGGAGAGACGATACGGGCTGCGCTTCTGTGCGCGGACCTTCGAGGTTTCACCGATCTATCCGAGGTTCATGATGCAGACGAGATCGTATTGGTACTTGATGCCTGGTTCGATTGCGTCGCCGGCGCGGTGCACGCATTTGGTGGTGAGGTTCTCAAGTTTATAGGTGATGGCGTCCTCGCGATTTTCCCGATTGGCGAGCGCGATGCAAATGCCGCATGTGACGCTGCGGTACGCGCCGTGAAGGCCACGCGCGCCGGGATAGATCATCTCAACCAAACTCGGCGCCGCAATGGCGGCCCTGAGCTCGGATATGGCATTGGCCTGCATGTCGGCGAGATACTCTGGGGGAATATCGGCACTGCCGGCAGGTTGGACTTCACCGCGATCGGCAAGGCTGTAAATCTTGTCAGCCGCATCGAAGGGCTGTGCAAGCCGTTGGGACGGACGGTGCTCGCGTCGACAGTGTTCGAGGCAGAAACGACCGAGCGGATGATCGCCATGGGCAGTCATCCGCTCGGAGGAATAGCAGGCGCGCAAACACTTTTCGGCTTGCCGGAATAGATCGAATGGTTGAGCCCCGCCGTGGATGTGTCGTTCGCAGCATATCTTGGTATCGTGCGAAGCCATGACCGAGAGAAATTCGAACGGCAAAGAAGCTACGATACTGCAACTGAAGTATGGCGCGTTTAGAGCCCAGCCATGCGCGTCGCGCGCAGCTTCGCTGGCCGGTGCTAAGGGCCTTCCCGGCATCCACCCTTCGAGGGAGAGGCGCCTTCGCCGAGCTCGCCAAAACGATCCGCCGCCGGCAGCTGTAGCTCAGGTCGGCTCCAGGCAGTGCCGACCAGCGTGATGGACGCCTTGCGATTGTAGTTTCTGTATCTGGCTCCTGCCCGCGTGGCATCGACTGCCCTGTTCAGCGCGACGTTCTGCGCGCCGCTAACGCTGTGCCTCAAGACCCACGATGCAATGCTAATGCAATCGGCTCCGCTGCGCCAGAAGCGGCAATGAGCCAAACCCGCCGCGACCCAAGGCGATGGATCGGATTGATGGTTTGCCGAGAGCTTGGAGAGACTTGGTACGCCCAAGGGGAATCGAACCCCTGTTCCCGCCGTGAGAGGGCGGTGTCCTGACCGCTAGACGATGGGCGCGTGCAAGAACCGGCGATATAGGCTGACGGCTGGGAAAAAGCAACTAGGCTTAAGGCTGCCGATCGCACCGGTGAAATATCGATGCAAGCCTATCGTTTTGGCTCGATCAGGTCCCAGAGATTTCCATAGAGATCGGCGAAGACCGCTACAGTGCCATAGGCTTCATGGCGTGGCGCCTCACGGAATTCGACGCCCTTTTCGAGCATCAGCGCATGGTCACGGGCAAAATCGTCGGTTTCGAGGAACAAAAAGACCCGCCCGCCGGTCTGGTTGCCGACGGCGTGCCTTTGTGCATCGCCGGATGCTTCGGCGAGAAGCAGCCGCGCGCCCAGCCCTTTGCGCGGTGTGATCGTGACCCAGCGTTTGCCGCCGCCGAGATCGATATCTTCGGTGAGGACAAAACCCAGCCGGTCGACATACCACGAGATCGCCTCATCATAATTTGCGACGACAAGCGCGACCGTGGCAATGCTGCGGTGTTCGGCAAAACCGGTCATTTGTTCCTGATGGAAAAACGGCCGACGATGCGACGCTCGGTAATGTCATAGACGAAGATGGCGCGGCTGCCGTCGGGCAGCTCGGCGTCGATCGAAAGGTGATTGCCGGAGAGCGATTGGCTGACCACCCTGGCGCCGACCGGCAGCACGATGTCGCCGTTGACCGTTTCGCCGATCGGCACCTGGATGTCGCTGCTTAGCGGAGGGGCGGCAGGCGGCGCGTTGCGCGCTTTGTAGACAAGTGCTGCGATCACCACCATAAGGGCGAGGAACAGCAGGCCGAGATTGATGGCGACGAAGCGGACGAGCTTCCTCCGCACCTTTTCGACCTCGGGGTCGAGCGGCTTTTCCTCGTCTTCGTCGGCAAGCGGCCGGGCCATGGCAGCAGATTCCGGAACTGTTTTCGATGAGCGCTCATAACGAAGAGGTCAGACAATTAATAGGGGCCGGACCGATCGTCCTGGAGGCGGGCGCCGATGCGGCCGGCCAGCGGCTCGACCAATGGCTGGCGGCCAGGCTCGGCCCCGACATGTCGCGCAGCCGGGTACAGATGCTGATAAAGCAGGGCGCCGTCAGGATCGGCGGCAAGCCAGCCAGCGAAACGAAGCGCAAGATGGCACAAGGTGACAGCGTGTCGGTCGACATGCCGGAGCCGGAACCGGCGGAGCCGCAAGGCGAAGACATTGCGCTGGACGTCCTCTACGAGGACAGCGAGCTGATCGTCATCAACAAGCCGGCCGGGCTGGTCGTGCATCCCGGCGCCGGCAACTGGACCGGCACGCTCGTCAACGCGCTGATCCATCATTGCGGCGACAGCCTGTCGGGCATCGGCGGGGTGAGACGGCCGGGCATCGTCCACCGCCTCGACAAGGAGACCAGCGGTGTCATGGTCGTCGCCAAGACCGATCGCGCCCACAAGGCGTTGTCGGAGGCCTTTGCCGACCACGGCCTGACCGGCGATCTCGAACGCGCCTATCTGGCGTTGGTCTGGGGAATACCGGCAAGACCGACCGGGACGGTCGACGCGCCGCTCGGCCGCGCCGCCGACCGGGTACGCCGCGCCGTGGTGCCGCAAGGCCGCGACGATGCCCGCCACGCGGTAACGCATTTCACCGTCGTCGAGCGCTTTGGCGAGCAGCAGCAGGAATTCGCCACGGCGAGCCTGGTCGAATGCCGGCTGGAAACCGGTCGCACTCACCAGATACGCGTCCATATGGCCCACATCGGCCATCCGGTGATTGGCGACCCCGAATACGGCCAGGCTTTCCGCACCAAGGCCAATCGGTTGCCCGAGCCGCTAAGAAGCAAGGTAAAGGCGTTTCCGCGACAAGCTTTGCACGCCCGCCTCCTTGCATTTCGCCATCCCGATACCCATCTAACGATGAGGTTCGAAGCACCGATACCGTGGGACATGGAGGAACTCGTCGACGGCTTCCGCAAGCTCTGAGCCAACCACCTGAAAACCTGACCGGCGTTGTTCACTTCAACGTGACACACTGTTTCGTGTTGAACAAATGCCTGTCTTTCTGGTTTTGTTCCTATATATGTCGGTTGGCGCGAATGTGCCTTTGGCATTCGCGCCACATGCCCGCCGCGTTTCGGGGGCATCACTCCAATAGAGAGGGGGCGCTATCATGGCCCAGTCATTACCCAGTATCGTTTCCGGCGAAGGCGGTCTCAGCCGCTACCTGGAAGAAATCCGCCGCTTTCCGATGCTTCAGCCGCAGGAAGAGTACATGCTCGCCAAGCGCTACGCCGAGCATGAGGACACCACGGCTGCGCACAAGCTCGTCACCAGCCACCTTCGGCTCGTCGCCAAGATCGCCATGGGCTATCGCGGCTATGGCCTGCCGATCGGCGAGGTGATCTCGGAAGGCAATGTCGGCCTGATGCAGGCCGTCAAGAAATTCGAACCGGAGCGCGGCTTCCGTCTCGCCACCTATGCGATGTGGTGGATCAAGGCCTCGATCCAGGAATACATCCTGCGCTCGTGGAGCCTGGTCAAGATGGGCACCACCGCCAACCAGAAGCGCCTGTTCTTCAACCTGCGCAAGGTGAAGGGCAAGATCCAGGCGCTCGACGAAGGCGATTTGAAGCCCGATCAGATCACCGAGATTGCCACCCGGCTGAACGTCTCGGAAGCGGAAGTCGTGTCGATGAACCGTCGTCTGTCGGGCGACGCCTCGCTCAATGCGCCCATCCGGGCCAGTGAAGGCGAGTCCGGCGAATGGCAGGACTGGCTGGTCGACGACCACGAAAGCCAGGAAGAGATGCTGATCGAGCAGGACGAGCTGGAAAACCGGCGCGGCATGCTGTCGGGCGCTCTTGCCGTGCTCAACGACCGCGAACGCCGCATCTTCGAGGCGCGCCGCCTCGCCGATGAGCCGTTGACGCTTGAAGAGCTGTCGGCCGAGTTCGATATCAGCCGCGAGCGCGTGCGCCAGATCGAGGTGCGCGCCTTCGAGAAGGTGCAGGACGCGGTCAAGGCCGCAGCCAAGCGCCAGACGCAGGCGCTGCGCACCATCGAGGCGCAGCCGGCGGCGTAAGGCCTTCCGGTAGAAACAAATAACGGCGGCGTCAGGTAACTGGCGCCGCCTTTTTTTCTAAAGCGCGTCGTGTTCGGCCGGCCTTGTGCGACGCGCTTTAGATTCTTGTTTTTATGCATGTCGTTATCGCAAAACCGCTGCACACTTTTGCGCGACATGCATTAGCGGGTTGCCGGTTCCGCGGCGCCTTCGCGGATGTCCGATCCGTCGCCATAACTGCTCAGTAGCCTTGCCAGGCGTCTGCAGACGATCTCATTGATAGCGGCATTGTCGCAATTTTCCCCAAGCCCTGAAAACCGCAAGGCTGCAAGCTGTGGCGGCAATGTTGCGGCGCCGACCGGGGCATTCCACAACCCGGCGCTTGCGGCAGGCGGGCGCGACAACGGTCCGCCGGGGCTGCGCCGGGCAGTTGAGCTCGTCTATTGAAAACGAAAGGTAGTGGGACGATGACCATTTCTCCGTTTCTGGCCGCTCTCGTATCCGAAGGTCCGCCAGCCGACCGAGCGAAAGACATGGCCCTGTATGGATGGCTAATTGGAAGCTGGGAACTGGACTCGGTCCACTACCTCGACGACGGCGCAATCCAGAAATGGGATGGCGAATGCCATTTTGGCTGGGTGCTCGAAGGCCGCGCGATTCAGGACGTTTGGATCAGGCCCAAGCGCCCTGCGCCGTCCGCGATGTATGGCACAACCTTGCGCATCTTCGACCCTGGGATCGATGGCTGGCATATCATATGGAACGACCCGCTCAACCGGGATCACTCGCGCCAGATCGGGCGGGCCGAGGGTAAGGACATTGTCCAGCTCGGCAATGACTCGCGCGGTCTGCAAACTCGATGGCGTTTCACCGAGATCACTGCCAACAGCTTCCATTGGATCGGCGAGGAGAGATCTTCCGAGAGCGACCCTTGGCAAATCACGTATGAACATTTAGCCCGCCGAACAAAACCCTGACGCTGGAGTAAACACTTAGCTGGCGTCTGCGCCGCTCCTCATCCAGCTGCCGCCACCGTCTTCCCGCATGGCCCTATCGGATGCAAACATCGCAAAAATCGAATCAGGATCAATAACTTGGATGACCATCGCAGAACGATGAGGGCGGCGCCGAGTCTGAATGGCATTGTAGTGCCAGCGACCCATCTCCTCACAGACAATCGAGCGGAAATTTCAGATAACGCCGCCCGTTGGATTCCGGTTCCGGCAGGCGTCCGCCATTCATGTTCACCTGCAGCGCGTGCAGGATCAGCCGCGGCATCGGCAACGTCCTGTCGCGGGCCTGGCGGAGCGCGACGAAGTCGGCTTCCGCCTTGCAGCCGGCAACATGGATGTTGCCGGCTTTCTGCTCCGCGACCGTGCTTTCCCACCGCGCTTCGCGACCGCCCGGCTGGTAGTCGTGACCGACGAACAGACGTGTCTCGTCCGGCAGCGCCAGGATGTCCTCGATCGAACGCCAGAGCCGCTCTGCACTGCCGCCCGGAAAATCCGTCCTTGCGGTGCCGCTGTCCGGCATGAACAGCGTGTCGTGGATGAAGGCGGCGTCGCCAATGACGTAAGTGATCGAGGCCAGTGTGTGGCCCGGCGAGAACAGCACTCTTGCCGGAAGGCCGCCGACCGAAAAAGTTGCGCCGTCGGCGAACAGCCTGTCCCATTGCGAACCGTCGGCGGGGAATTCCGGCCAGTTGTAGATCACCTTCCACAATTTCTGGACGTCGATGACCTTTTCGCCGATCGCCGTCGGCGCTCCGGTTCTCCCCCTCAGATAATGGGCGGCGGAGAAATGATCGGCATGCGGATGCGTGTCGAGGATCCACTCGACCTCCAGCCCGCTTTCCCTGACGAAGTCGAGCAGGGCGTCGGCGTTCTTCGTTGCCGTTGCACCGGACCTTTCGTCGAAGTCGAGCACCGGATCGATGATGGCGCATCGGCGCGTCGCCATGTCGGCGACCACATACTGGACGGACCCGCTCGGCTTGTCATAGAAGCCGGTGACCTGCGACCTGGCCGATAATGCGTCCAATCCAGCCTCCTTCGCCCCTCACCACGGCAGGAAGGATTTTCTCTGCCACGGCAAATTAAAGGCATGGTTGTCCGTCAACCAGGCATCGTCAAGCACCCCATGCTCACACGGCCAGGAAAACCGAAAACTCTCTGTGCCGCCTCTGCCTGCTCAGGCGGAAGGCTGCTTGGTTTTCCTGAGATATGGCAGGATCGTCTCATAGGCGCCGAAGCGCTTGATGGCATCCTCATTCGAGACGGCAGCGGTGATGATGACGTCCTCGCCCTGCTTCCAGTTCGCCGGCGTCGCCACCTGGTGCTTGGCGGTCAGCTGCATGGAATCGATGGCGCGCAGGATTTCGTCGAAGTTGCGGCCGGTCGTCATCGGATAGGTGAGAACCAGCTTGATCTTCTTGTCGGGCCCGATGACGTAAACCGAACGCACCGTGGCATTGTCGGCGGGCGTGCGGCCTTCCGAGCTCTCGCCGGCACCCGCCGGCAGCATCTCGTAAAGCTTGGCGACCTTGAGATCCTTGTCGCCGATCAGCGGGTAGTTCACCGAATGACCGGTCGCGGTCTTGATGTCGTTCTGCCACTTTTCATGGCTTTGGACGGGATCGACCGAGATGCCGATGATCTTGACGTTGCGCTTCCTGAACTCGCCTTCGAGCCCGGCCATTGTGCCGAGTTCGGTCGTGCAAACCGGCGTAAAGTTCTTCGGATGGCTGAACAATACTGCCCAGCCGTCGCCGATCCATTCATGGAAGCTGATCGGTCCTTGCGTGGTCTCAGCGGTGAAGTCCGGTGCGATATCGTTGATACGAAGGCTCATGGCGTGTCCCTACCCTGTGCGTGCAGATCGCAGCCGGCGTTGACCGGCGCTGCTTTTGCCTTTCTATCACTCCGGCGTCATCCTTCAAATGCCTGTTGCGCCGGCATCAAGGCCGGCGGCGAAATATTTTCATTGCTTCTCGGCAAATGCCGCAGGAATTTTCGCTGCGCTGGCTCAGGCCTTGTTCACTGCCAGCGTCGTCGCCAGGTCTTCCATGCGCTGGGCCAGCGCGCCGAGCGCCCCGGTCAGCGCGGAATCGTTCTTGTCGGCCTTGGTCAGTGCGTCGTCGCGCGTCTTGCGCAGCGTCAGCACTTCGCTTTCCATGCCCTTGACCCGCTTTTGCAGTTCCGAAAGCTCGTCCATGACCATGATGCCGGCCATCACGGTCAGCCGCTGGTCGCCAATCTCGCCAAAAGAATCCTTCAGATGCGAAACATAGCGGTCGAAGCGCTCGGCAAGATCGATCAGATGCTCTTCCTGGCCCTCGTCGCAGGCCATCCGATACTGCTTGCCGTCGATGGAAACCGTGACTTGTGCCATTAGCCTACCTGTCCAGTACCGCGCGGATGGTTTCCATGGCTGTCACCAGCCTTCGCGACACTTCTTTGTTGGCATCTTCCAGCCGTTCGGCGCGAGCTTCGGAATTGTCGAGCTCCTGCGCCAGCCGCGAGCGGTCGGCGTTCATCCGCTGCACTTCGGCCTCGGCTTCCGAATAGTCCCGCTCATGCTCGAGCTTGGCCGCGACGGCGTTTTCCAGCCCGTCGATGGCCTTACCCAGCCTGGCAATGACTTCCTTGAGGGTCGTTTCCCCGGTCATGGCTTTCGTCCTGCGCCCTGCCCATCACCGAATCATCCACGTTCAGAACGCGTTATCCCTGAAACATTACGCGTCGTGTGAACCGCACGTCAATAAAGCTGTCGCGACTGTCCCCTGCTAACGCTAATGTAAGTCGCGCATGGCCATCACAAGACCGGCAAAAGCACACCGATTTGTTGACTAAAAGGCCGCGCCTGCTATGTGTCGCGCACCCTTTTCAAGGGCTTTCCCAAGGCCCAAACCCCCATTTTGGAGGAAGCATGACTTCGCGCGAACAACATGACCGGATGGCCAATGCGATCCGTTTTCTCGCCATGGACGCTGTGGAGAAGGCAAACTCCGGCCATCCCGGATTGCCCATGGGCTGCGCCGACATCGCCACGGTGCTGTTCACCCGCTTTCTCAAATACGATCCGAAGAACCCGCATTGGCCGGACCGCGATCGCTTTATCCTGTCGGCCGGCCACGGCTCGATGCTGCTTTACTCGCTGCTCTATCTGACCGGCTACGAAGACATCACCATCGACCAGATCAAGCAGTTCCGCCAATTGGGGTCGAGGACCGCGGGCCACCCGGAATACGGCCATGCCGCCGGCATCGAGACAACGACAGGCCCACTCGGCCAGGGTCTTGCCAATTCGGTCGGCTTCGCACTCGGCGAGCGCATCATGAATGCCGCTTTCGGCAATGATCTCGTCGACCACTACACCTATGTGCTGGCCGGCGACGGCTGCCTGATGGAAGGCGTATCCCAGGAAGCCATCGCGCTTGCCGGACATCTGAAGCTGAACAAGCTGATCGTCTTCTGGGATAACAACAACATCTCGATCGATGGCCCGGTGTCGCTGGCCGACAACACCGACCAGGTCGCCCGCTTCCAGGCGTCCGGCTGGAACGCCAGCCATATCGATGGCCAGGACCCGGAAGCGATCGCCTATGCCATCGAAGCGGCCCGCCACTCCGACAAGCCGACGATGATTGCCTGCAAGACGACGATCGGCTTCGGCGCACCGACCAAGGCCGGCACCAACAAGGCACATGGCTCGCCGCTCGGCACCGAGGAAATCGCCGGCGCCAGAAAATTCTTCGGCTGGGATTCGCCGCCCTTCGAGGTCCCGGCCGACAGCCTCGACGCATGGCGTACCGCCGGGCGGACCAGCGTCAAGGCGCGCACCGACTGGGAGAGCCGCCTTGCCAAGGCTGATGCCCAATTGCGCGCAGAGTTCGAACGCCGCATCAGTGGCACGCTGCCGGCCAACTTCGACGCCGTCATTGGCGATTACAAGAAAAAGCTCGCCGCCGACAAGCCGAAGGTCGCCACCCGTAAGTCGTCGGAAATGGCGCTGGAGGTCATCAACGGCGCCGTGCCCGAAACCATCGGCGGCTCGGCCGATTTGACCGGCTCCAACAACACCAAGACCAGCCAGACCAAGAACATCACCGCCGACGATTACGGCCAGCGCTACGTTCATTACGGCGTTCGCGAGCACGGCATGGCGGCCGCGCTCAACGGGCTGACATTGCATGGCGGCATTATCGCCTATGGCGGCACTTTCATGTGCTTTTCCGATTATGCCCGTCCGGCGATGCGGCTTGCTTCGCTGATGGGCATCCGCTCGATCTTCGTCATGACCCATGATTCCATCGGCCTTGGCGAAGACGGCCCGACCCATCAGCCGGTCGAGCATCTGGCAGCACTTCGCGCCATTCCGAACCACAATGTCTTCCGCCCCGCCGACGCGGTGGAAACCGCGGAATGCTGGCAGTTGGCCATTGAGTCGGAAAAGACGCCTTCGACATTGGCGCTGACCCGGCAGAACCTGCCGACGGTACGCAACGACTTCGTTGCGGAAAACCTCTCCAGCCGCGGCGCCTATGAACTTGCCGCCGCCAGTGGCGAGGCGGCGGTGACGATCTTCGCTTCGGGCTCCGAGGTCGAGATCGCGCTGGCCGCCCGCGAGGCCTTGGAAAAGCACGGCCACGCGACCCGCGTCGTCTCGGTGCCGTGTTTCGAATTGTTCGACAAGCAGAGCGCCGACTATCGCAGCAGGACGATTGGCAATGCGCGGCTCAAGATTGCCATCGAAGCCGGCATCCGTCAGGGCTGGGATCACTTCATCGGCACCGACGGCATCTTTGTCGGCATGACCGGCTTCGGCGCCTCCGGCACCATCGAACAGCTCTACCCGCATTTCGGCATCACAGCCGAGGCAACGGTGAAGGCGGCGGAAGCCCGTCTGCATGGCAAATGAAAGTGAGCCCCGCCCGGCAAAGGCTGGCATAGCGGTTTTGCCGGGCGGTGGGAGCACTAATCGATTTAAATCCACGCCTCGGCGGCTGGATTCTTTGCCCGTCCGCCGTTATGAAGCTGCGGACTTGATCTTCGGCCTCCAACTCCCAGGGAGAGAACAATGACCGTCAGAGTTGCCATCAACGGATTCGGCCGCATCGGCCGCAACATCCTGCGCGCCATCCATGAATCCGGCCGCAAGGATATCGACGTCGTCGCGGTCAACGATCTCGGCCCGGTCGAGACCAACGCGCATCTGCTGCGCTTCGACAGCGTGCATGGCCGCTTTCCGCATGAGGTGACGGTTGACGGCGACCAGATCATCGTCGGCAAGGAAAAATTCAAGGTCACCGCGATCAAGGATCCGACGCAACTGCCCTGGAAGGAGCTTGGCATCGACATCGCGCTCGAATGCACCGGCATCTTCACCGCCCGCGACAAGGCCGTCGCCCATCTGACCGCCGGTGCCAAGCGCGTTCTCGTCTCCGCTCCGGCAGAGGGCGCCGATCTCACCGTCGTCTATGGCATCAATCACGACAAGCTGACCAAGGACCACATCGTCATCTCGAACGCCTCCTGCACCACCAACTGCCTGGCGCCGCTGGCGGCCGTGCTGAATGAGGCGGTCGGCATCGAGAAGGGCATGATGACGACGATCCATTCCTACACCGGCGACCAGCCGACGCTGGACACCATGCACAAGGACCTCTACCGCGCCCGCGCCGCCGCGCTGTCGCAGATTCCGACCTCGACCGGTGCTGCCAAGGCCATCGGCCTGGTACTGCCCGAACTCAAGGGCAAGCTCGACGGCATCTCCATCCGCGTGCCGACCCCGAACGTCTCGCTCGTCGATTTCAAGTTCATCGCCAAGCGGCCGACCACCGTCCAGGAGATCAATGACGCGGTGATCGCCGCCTCGAACGGCAAGCTGAAGGGCATCCTCGCCGTTACCCGTCACCCCAATGTTTCGATCGACTTCAACCATGATCCGCATTCCTCGATCGTGGCGCTCGACCAGACCAAGGTCATGGACGGCAACTTCGTTTCGGTGCTGTCGTGGTACGACAATGAGTGGGGCTTTTCCAACCGCATGGGCGATACCGCCGTCGCCTTCGGCAAGACCATCGCCTGATCGCAGAGCCAGCTTCTCGACCTGGAGACGCCCGGCTCAGTCCGGGCGTTTTTCATTGCAGCACGAACCGCCGACGCACGCTCCGCTGCTCGGGGGTGCCAAAACTTTCGACGATCGGCAGCGTGGGGCAAAAAGCCACGCTGCTGCCTTGCAGCGGCCATGTCTTCGCCCCACTCTCCCGTGATGCCGGAGCATATCGACTAGGGGCGACCAACGAATGGAGCATGGTATCTATCTTGTGACGCTCGTTGGCGCAGCACTTGTCGTTGCCGCCGCGTTTTCAAGCCTGATCGCCTTCCGTTTCGGCGCCCCTCTCCTGCTGCTGTTTCTCTGCATCGGCCTCGCCACCGGAACCGACGGTCTCGGCATCCATTTCGACAATGCCCGAGTTGCTTATTTTGCCGGCTCGTTGGCGCTGGCGGTCATCCTTTTCGATTCCGGCTTCGGCACGCCGCTCAACGCCTTGCGGCAGGCGGCCGGGCCGGCGCTGTCGCTGGCCACATTCGGCGTCCTTTTGACCACCGGGCTCTTCGGCGCCGCCGCCTATTATCTGCTCGACCTGACCTGGCTGGAATCCTTCCTGCTCGGTGCCGCCGTCGCCTCGACCGACGCCGCGGCGGTGTTCTTCCTGCTGCGCGCCGGGGAGATCAATTTGCGCGAGCGCGTGCGGTCCACGCTCGAGGTGGAATCCGGCACAAATGACCCGATCGCCATCTTCCTGACCATCACGCTGGTCGAGGTCATCGCCGCCAATACCCACCCCGAGGCCAAGGTGCTGGTCACCGATCTTGCCGTCGGCTTCCTTGTCAACATGGGGCTCGGCGCGGTCATCGGCATTCTCGGCGGCATGGCCATCGTGCGCCTTGTCGATCGCCTCAATCTCGATCACGGCCTGCTGCCGATCTTCGTGCTGACGCTGTCGCTTATGGTGTTCGCTGCCGCCGGTGCCGTCGGGGGCTCCGGCTTCCTGGCGGTCTATCTCGCAGGCCTGATTGCCGGCAATTCCGATATCCGGGCCGTCACCATCCTCAAGCGCTTCCAGGACGGCATGTCGTGGCTGGCGCAGATCATCATGTTCCTGATCCTCGGCCTGTTCGCGACGCCTTCGCAATTTCCGGCGATCCTGGTGCCGGCAGTGCTGCTCGGCCTGTTCCTGGTATTTGTGGCACGGCCAATCGCCGTCTGGCTCTGCCTGGTGCCGTTCCGTCTGCCACGCCCGGAAGTCGCCTTCGTCTCGTGGGTTGGCCTGCGTGGTGCCGTGTCGATCCTGCTTGCCATCACGCCGCTGCTCGGCGGTCTTGAGAACGGCCGCCTCATCTTCAACACTGCCTTCATCATCGTGCTGGTCTCGCTGATCATCCAGGGATGGACCGTCGGGCCGCTGGCGCGCCGTCTCGGCCTTATCGTGCCGGCCCGCCTGGGACCGCTCGACAAGGTCGAATTGGAACTGCCGGGCTCCGCCCATCATGAGCTTCTCGCCTACCGCGTGGCACCTGGCAGCCCGGTGGCGCGCGGCGAACGCATTCCGCGCTGGGCGCGGCCGTCGCTGGTGCTGCGCGACGGACGCTCGATGCGCTTCCAGGATATGGGCCGGCTGGCGGCCGGCGACCATGTCTACATCTTCGTGCCGGACCGCTATCCGCGCCTGCTCGACAAGCTGTTCGCCAGCCGTGCCGTGGTCGATCCCGAGGACGCGGATTTCTTCGGGGCCTTCGCCGTCGATCCGTCACGCCCCGCCGAGGAACTGGAGACCGCCTACGCGCCGGGCCTGACCGAAGCGGAACGCAAGCTCAGCATTGGCGACCTGGTCACTACGCGGCTCGGCGGCCACGCCGAATACGCCGACCGCGTGCTGCTCGGTCCGATCGAGCTGATCGTCCGCGACGTCGACGACAAGGGCAGGATCACCGGCCTTGGCCTGTCCTTTGAGCCGACCGCGCCGGTGGCGCGCGTTCCGGTGTTCCTCAGCGCCGGCGAAATCCGCGACCGCATCGCCGGCTTCATCCGCAACCGGCGCAAGCCGGCCGAGGCGCAGGCGGTCGAGGCGGCGGCCGAGATGGAACCGGTTCCGCAGCCCGTGGTGGAAAAGACAACTGGCGACGGCTGACCGCTGTCCACCCGAGCCGCGGAACCCTGCCGCGAGGCTGAAGAATGGCTCGGCAACTGGTGTGGCGGGTCCATGTGGTCCGACATCGCCGGAAATGATCCCGATCGGCCGGTTGCGAGGGCGTCCGGCCGATCAGTCGCCAATTCTCCGGCGCGCCATAGGGGCGCGCTTAATTGTTGCGGGCCGCTACGAACTGCGCCGCTTGTTTCAGAAGCGCAGCTTGCTCGCCAAAAGGTTCGAGCAACGCATGAGCCTGGTCAACGAGGCCATGGAGCTGGCCCCGCGCCCAGTCCGGTCCGTGCAGCGCGACCAGCGTCGCCTTGCCGGCCGCGGCATCCTTGCCGGTCGCCTTGCCCATCTGATGCGCGTCGGCGGTCAGGTCGAGCAGATCGTCGGCAAGCTGAAAGGCAAGCCCGATCGCCGAGCCGAACTCGGCCAGCCTTTCGCGGTCGCCCGACGGCGCGCCGGCAAGGATAGCGCCCGCTTCGCAGGCAAAGCGGATCAGCGCACCGGTTTTCATCGCCTGAAGCCGGATGATGCCGGCCTCGTCCGGCCGGCTTTGTTCGGCTTCGAGATCGAACATCTGGCCGCCGACCATGCTTCCCGCCCCGGCGGCGCGGGCCAGTGCCAGCACCAGCGTTGCCCTGCGCTCGGCCGGCAGCATTGTCGCCTCGTCGGCAAGGATGTCGAAGGCAAGTGTCAGCAAGGCGTCGCCCGCAAGAATGGCGGTCGCCTCATCGAAAGCCCTGTGCACGGTCGGCTGGCCGCGGCGCAAATCGTCGTCGTCCATGGCCGGCAGATCGTCATGGATGAGCGAATAGCAGTGCACGCATTCGAGCGCCGCCGCGACACGCAGCGCCGCCTCGCCGTCGGCTGAAAACAGTGCAGCACTTTCCATGACCAGGAAGGGACGCAGTCGTTTGCCGCCGTTCAGCACGCCATGTCGCATTGCCGCCATCAGGCGTTCGGGCCGCGCGACCTCGCCCGAAAGCGTCCGTCCGTCGAGCAACCGCCTCAGCAGCGCCTCGAGCGGAACTGCCCGGGCAATAAGTGCAGCTTCGAACGCCATTTGGTCGTCTTTCGTCATGGCCGGGAGCGGTAGCCGACACTCAGACGTTGCGCAAGAAGCCAAGCGCCATTATGCCGGGGGCAGGGAGTAGCGCGGACTGGGTGGCTTGGCGGAACCGATCGTCGATCACGAAACCGAAGGGTTGGACATGGCGAGACCGAGACGCGGCAGCCGCATCGGTCTTCAACGCTGGGTCCGGCGCGGCATCGCCGTCGCGGTCGTGCTGGCGCTGGTGCCGGTGGTGCTGACCTTCCTGTACCTGCCGACATTCGTGCATCCGGTGTCGACATTGATGCTGAAGGACCTGGCGACGTTTTCTGGCTACGATCGGCGCTGGGTTTCCATCGACGATGTGGCGCCGGTGCTGGCATATTCGGTCATCATGTCGGAGGACGGGCAGTTCTGTTTCCATCGCGGCGTCGATCTGGGCGAGTTGCGCGGCGTCGTCGACGATGCGCTCGCCGGCGAGATGACACGTGGCGCCTCGACCATCACCATGCAGACGGTAAAGAATCTTTATCTATGGTCGCGGCCGTTGGGCTCGGTCCGTAAGGTCGTGGAACTGCCGCTGGCCGTCTATTTCGATGCGGTGCTGTCGAAACGGCGGATCATGGAGATCTACCTCAACATCGCCGAATGGGGACCGGGCATCTACGGCATCGAGGCCGCCGCCCAGCATCATTTCGGCGTCTCGGCAAAGCAGCTGTCGCGCCGGCAGGCAGCGCTGCTTGCCGTCACCTTGCCGAATCCGATCGTGCGCAATCCGGCGAAGCCCGGGCCGGGACTGAGGCGGCTTGCCGCGTTGATCGAACGGCGCGCCGGCCGCGCCGGCGCCTATGTCGGTTGCCTGCGATAGTGTCAAAAAAAAACACGGCGACGCTGGCCAAAACGCCGTCGGACGTGTATAGGCACCCGACTTTCTCAGATTCCGGCCCCTGATGTGGCCCTTTCACGAGGGCCGCCGGGGCGTTTTGACCATGTAGTGGAGCATATCCATGGCCGTTCCGAAACGAAAAACCTCTCCGTCGAAGCGCGGCATGCGCCGTTCTGCCGACGCACTGAAGGCCCCGACCTATGTCGAGGACAAGAACTCCGGCGAGATGCGCCGTCCGCACCATATCGACCTGAAGACCGGCATGTATCGCGGTCGCCAGGTTCTGGAGCCGAAGGAAAGCTGAGAGAGCTTTCGAGGGTTTATGGGTTGCGAAACGACCGGCCATTGGCCGGTCTTTTTGCGTTTGCGACAACTGATCATATCAGCCGGGCCTGACATTGTTGTTTCACGCCGTCTTTGTCCGTGTTTATCGGCCGCACGAAAATTCTTGACGGCGAACGCCGGGCGCACTCTACAAAGATCAGTCCAACCGGAGCCGCCACATGTTCAGTGCCATCCCGCTGCTGATCGTGCCTTTCATCCTCTACAATCTCGGGCTTCTGGGAATATTCGGCAGCGGCGACGATCCGTGGGCCACCGAAATGTTTTCGGTCCGGATGATGTCGGGTGGCGTGTTCTCGATGACCCTCGGCGACCTCATCGTGCTGATCGCACTGATCTTCTTGTTCGTCGAAGTGGTGAAGTCGACGCGCACGACAAATGCCTCGATCATGGACCATCTTTTGTCGACCTTCGTCTTTGTGGCCTATCTGGTCGAGTTCCTGCTGGTGAAGGGCGCCGCCCATTCCGTTTTCTTCACACTGATGGTCATAGCGCTGATCGACGTGCTGGCCGGCTTTTCGGTGTCGATGCGGTCGGCCACCCGCGACATCAATATGAGTTAAGGATCCCGACTCAGCCCGGGTCAGCGGTGAAGCCAGCCGCCTCGACGCCGGCGATGGCTGCCGTTTCATCATTGTCGGACGTGTCGCCGGAAATACCGATGGCGCCGATGATGGTGCCGGCGTTGTCGCGGATCAGCACGCCGCCGACGACCGGCAGGACGCGCCCGCCCGACACGTCGGAGACGCCGGCGATCAGATGCGGGCGCTCCTTGGCGAAAGCTTCCACCCGGCGCGAGCCCATGCCGATAGCGAGCGCGCCATAGGCCTTACCGGCCGACATTTGCGGACGCAGGAACGAGGCGCCGTCCTGACGCTGGAACGCGACCAGATGGGCGCCGGCGTCGAGCACCGAGACGCCAAGCGGCCTGAGCTTGAGCTCGGCACCCTTGGCAAAGGCGGCGGCGATGATTTCAAGGGCTTTGTCGAGCGTCAGTGCGGTCATGGCCGTCTCCTAAACGCGCCAGTTATCAACGGCAGAACAGACTCCGAGTGAACTGTTTCGCGTGCGAAAGGAAGCATGCATTCTGGGAGCGCCGGCCTATTTCTTCTTGGCGCGAGGCTTCTTCACCGGGGCCGGAGGCGCATTGGCCAGGTCTTCCGCTTCCTTGGCGAGGCGCAGCGCCCGCAGCTTGTTGGTCTTGGCTTGGCGAGCGTCGCTCTCGGCGACATATTCCGCCATCGCCTTCTGGCGAACCGTGGCTGCCTCTTCCTGTTTCTTGAAACGCAAATCGGCCCGCGCACGGGCAGTGTCCTTAGAGTTCTCGACCAAGAGCGTTATCCAATCCGTAAATTATCTTCAGTCCCTTGATAGCAGAGCCAGCCCGCAATTGGGAAAATAAGTTGGTCATGGCGCCGGATCGCAGCCGACTCGCTCCGCCTTGCGGGCGACTACCGCATCGTATCCGGCCTGCAAAGTCGCGCGGACGGTGGGTCCAGATGGGGCGGGAGACGCACCCAGATGCTCGTGGCGCAACTCGTTCATGAACTTATCCCACATTGGCGGGCCGCCTTTTTCCAGAAGCTCGGCACGGATAGAGAGCTCTTCGCTGACCGGCAGCCAGACGCGGCCCCAGGCGCCGAGATGCGCCAGGATCGGCACCAGCGTAATCGCCATTTCGGTCAGGCTGTAGATCGCCTTTTGCTTGTGGGAGGGATCGTCCGCCTTGGTCAGCATGCCGAGCTCCATCAGCCGCTTCAGCCGGTCGGCGAGGATGTTGGAGGCGATGCCCTCCATCGAGCCGTTGAGCAGTTCGCGAAAGTGGCGTCTGCCGCCGAAGATGATGTCGCGAAGGATGATCAGGCTCCACCGGTCACCGAACACTTCGAGCGACAGGTTGATGGGGCATCCGGACCGACGATCGATGTTCATGCGAATCTCCAAAAACCGGTTGCAATGTCGTATCGTTTTAATATCGTGCAACTGATTGCAACTTGCAATCGGATTTGCAGCCCAAGGAGGAAAGTCATGAGACACGCCGAACACCCCGAAATCGTATCCCAGACCTTCGGCGATCCGGCCCATCGGGCGGTGTTGTTGATCATGGGCGCGATGGCTTCCATGCTTTGGTGGCCCGAAGCGTTTTGCCGGAAGCTGGCCGGCGAGGGTCGCTTCGTGATCCGCTATGACAATCGCGATACCGGCCGTTCGACCAAATACGCGCCGGGCGAGCCGCCTTATACATTCGACGACATGGTGGACGATGCCGTCCGCGTCCTTGACGACCAGGGAATCCGAAAGGCGCACGTGGTCGGCATGTCGATGGGCGGCATGATCGCGCAGCTCGTTGCGTTGAAATACCCGTCGCGTGTCACTTCGCTGACGGTGATCAGCAGCTCGCCCTTGGGCATCGATACGTCGCATTTGCCCGGAACCACCGAGGCCTATAGGAAACATTCGGCCGAAGGCGCGAAGGTCGATTGGTCTGACCGTGGCCAAGCGGTCGATTTCATGGTCAAAAACGCGCGTGCGCTCGCCGGCACCGCGCATCCGTTCGATGAGGCGCGGACGAGAGCGTTCGTGGAACAGGACTACGACCGGTCCGGCGGCTTTCTCAGCGCGACCAATCACTTCATGCTCAAGGGCGGCGAAGATCGGAGCGGCGAGGACTGGACGGGGCGGCTGCACGAGATGAAGATTCCGCTCCTCGTTATCCACGGCACCGACGATCCGATCTTTCCAGCCGAGCATGGCGCCGCTCTTGCCGACGCGGTCGCCGGTGCAAGACTGGTCCGGATCAAGGGCGGCGGCCACGAGCTGCATCCCGACGATTGGGCCGCGATCATCGATGCGATCGTCGCCCACAGCCGGGCCACGTAGCAGCGGGCCGAACCTTGACACCGGATGCCCGCGAGACGAAGCACCAAAGATAGGAGCAAAAATGTCCCTGACGATGCATCTTCATCCGCTGGCCTCCTTCTGCTGGAAACCGCTGATCGCGCTCTATGAGAACGGCACGCCATTCACATCGGTCGTCGTCGATCTCGGCAACGAACAGTCGCGCGCGGCGTTCCTGAAATTGTGGCCGGCCGGCAAGATGCCGGTGCTGCGCGATGAGGCGCTGGACCGGACCGTGCCGGAATCGACGATCGTCATCGAATATCTCAACGCGTATTATCCCGGACCGGTCGAGCTGATCCCCGGCGATCTCGATCTCGCCCGTCAGACCCGGCTCGCCGACCGCTTCTATGACTTCTACGTCCAGGAACCGATGCAGAAGATCGTTGGCGACCGGCTGCGGCCGGAGGGCAAGACCGATCCGTTCGGCGTCGAGCAGGCCCGCGCCCAGCTGCGCAGCTCCTACGCCATCATTGAACAGGACATGCAGTCGAGGACAAGGGCGGTGGGTGCGAGCTTCACCATGGCCGACTGCGCTGCCGCCCCGGCGCTGTTCTACGCCAACAAGGTCGAGCCGTTCGGAGACGAATATCCTGCGGTCAGGCGCTATCACGACCGGTTGCTGCAACGCCCCTCGATTGCCCGTGTGATCGAGGAAGCGCAGCCGTATTTCAAGCTCTTCCCCTACAACAATGGCTAGAGTGGTTCATCGTTTCACGGAAACGCCGAACCGCTCTATCTCTTTGTTTTTGCGCAATTCCGGACGGAAAACCGTTTCACACTTTTCCTGGAATTGCTCTAGGCCCGATGCTGCATAGTTGCTCGACGCGCTGACGATGCCTCTCAGCTTCCGGGTGAACCGAGCTGCTCCGCATCCCAGAACTGGTCAAGCCAGATGTTGAGCTTCAGGAAGCCGGCATTGCTGACCGTATAGACGCGCCTGGTGCCTTCCGGCTTGGCGTTGACCAACCCCGCATCAAGCAGCACCTTCAGGTGCTGCGAAACGGCCGGGCGGGACACCGGCAAGCCGGATGCCAATTCGTTGACGGTCTTCGGTCCGCGCCGGAGCTCTTCCAAGAGATGGCGCCGGTTGGGATCGGCAATCGCCATGAAGGCGTCGGAAAGCATCATGCCTTATTTGTGGGGCAAAGCGCCTCGAATCTCAACTGTCGGCTTCAGCTTTTCTGCGCGGGTCGAGCCGCAACGCTTCCGGCGTCACCGAGCGATCGGCCGGCTGGGTCTTGAAGGCATCGCGGCCTTCGATCGGCACCGGCGCGCGACGGCTGATGCGCAGCAGCGTATAGCTAGCCAGGCTGAGATGCGCGAGCGCAGTGGCCAGGAACAGCCCCTCAGGGCGCATCCAGCCCATCAGGCCGGCGGCCACCAGCGGACCGATCATCGTGCCGAAGCCATAAAGCAGCAGCAGGCCGCCCGACACTTTGACGAAGTCCTCCGATCGCGCATGGTCATTGGCATGCGCCACCGCGATCGAATAGAGCGTGTAGGCGAAGGCGCCGTAGGCGGCGGTGCAGACGATGACGAAGACGCCGGAGCGCGGTTCGAACAGGAAGATGGCGATGGCAAACAGCGCAGCGCCGAAGGCCGCGCCCGCCAGCACGAAACGACGGTCCGTCGTGTCGGAGAGCCGCCCGGCCGGAAGCTGCATGGCGGCGCCGGCGATGACCACGAGGCTCATCATCAGCGCGATCTCGGCTGTCGAGATGCCGATGCGCGCTCCATAGACGGCACCAAGTGTACCCCAGGCGCCGTTGGCGATGCCGATCAGCACGCAAGCGATCGCCGACACCGGCGAATTGACGTAGAGCCCCTTGACGTCAAGCGACACGTCCTGCAGCGGCTTGGGGTGAGACGCCGTCGAGACCGCCGTCGGGATCAGCGACAGGCAGAACAGAATGCCGGTGATCATGAACAGCGACGCCGATCTCACATCGCCGCCGGCAACGATCATCTGACCGCCCATGATCGAGGCATAGGTGACCATCATGTAGAGGCCGAAGACGGTGCCGCGGTTTTCGTTGGTGGCCTTCTCGTTAAGCCAGCTTTCGATGACCATGAAGGCGCCGGCCATGGTGAAGCCGGTGAAGGCGCGCAGCAGAATCCAGGTATATTCGTCGATGATCAGGCCGGTGAGCAGTGCGACGATCGCTCCCGATGCGGCAAAGGCGCCGAAAGCCCTGACATGACCGGCGCGGCGCACGATGCGTGGCGCAAAGAAGCAGCCGGTGACGAAGCCGCCGGCCCAAGCCGTGCCCATCAGGCCGAGCGATGCCGTCGAGAAGCCCTCCACCTGGCCGCGCAGCGGCAACAGCAGACCGTGCAGTCCGGATGCCGCCAACAGGAACGCGGTGCCGCGCAGCAGCGAGAGGATCGGTCTGTAGCTTGCGAACATTTTTCAATCCGGCTGGGGTTTTGGGCACAAGTCTGGAGACAGCGGCATTCGGGCTTTTCGGCGGCGTGCCCGAGCTTTTGGAATTACCCGCAGTAACTACCCGCGGCGAAACAGCGCCTCTGCCGCCGACTTGGTCGAGCCCTTGGTCTTGAGCTCGGCTTCCAGCCGGGCGATCTCGTCGCGCAGGATGCCGATCCGTTCGGACAATTCATCGACGGAAAGCAGCGACAGATCCTGCCCGATCTCGTGCGGGCGCGCTTTCTTCTTGGGTTCGTCGTCGAAGATCGCCATCGTCGCTCCTCCGTGATTGCCCATTTGCCTGATTTGCCAATGAGCATACATAGGGCAAGGGTATGGATGCAAATGGCGGGCAAGAGCTGGCACGAGAAACCGGCGGAGCACGACGGGAAAATTCATGGCGAACGCACAGAAAATTCCGGCGAAGATGATGGCGATCGCCATATCGGAACCGGGCGGGCCGCGGGTGCTGAAACCGGAAACCCGCGACGTACCGGTTCCCGGTCCCGGCGAGATCCTGATCCGGGTGCGGGCCGCCGGCGTCAACCGGCCGGACGTGCAACAGCGCAAGGGCGCCTATCCGCCACCGCCGGGAGCGTCGGATCTGCCGGGCCTGGAAGCAGCAGGCGAAGTCGCTGCCCTTGGTGACGAGATATCGCGCTGGCGCGTCGGCGACCGGGTCTGTGCGCTGACGGCGGGCGGCGGCTATGCCGAATATGTCAGAGTGCACGCCGGCAGCGTGCTGCCGCTGCCCGCCGGCTTTACCTACACCGAAGCGGCGGCGCTGCCGGAAAACTACTTCACTGTTTGGCACAATGTCTTCGAGCGCGGCGGCCTGAAGAGCGGCGAGACCCTGCTCGTGCATGGCGGCTCGTCGGGTATCGGCACCACGGCGATCCAGCTTGCCGCCGCTTTCGGCGCCTATGTCGTCACCACCGCCGGCAGCAAGGAGAAATGCGACGCCTGCCTCAAGCTCGGCGCCGACCGGGCGATCAACTACCGCGAAGAGGACTTCGTCGCCGCAGTCAAGGAGGCAACCGGCGGCAAGGGTGCCAATGTCATCCTCGACATGGTCGGCGGCGACTATGTGGCGCGAAACTATGAGGCTGCAGCCATGGAAGGCCGCATCGTCCAGATCGCGACGCAGGGCGGGGCGGTGGCGAGCGCCGATTTCTTCAAGATCATGGCCAAGCGGCTCGTGCACACAGGATCGCTGCTCAGGCCACGCACCGTGGAGTTCAAGGCGGCAGTTGCGGCTGCGCTGGAGGCGCAGGTTTGGCCGCTGCTCGGCACGCGCAAGGTTGCGCCGGTGATGGATACGATCTTCCCGCTCAAGGAAGCGTGGCGGGCGCATGAGCGGATGGAGGAGGGTGAGCACATCGGCAAGATTGTGCTCGATGTCGCCTGACGGCCCGCAAACAGGCTGAACGAAAGCTTAATGGTGCAATGCAACAAACGCATTGCGGCCATGCAAAAGCGTCTGTTCAATTTTTCATCGCCGATGCCTATTTACGCGGCATCAAAACGATGGAGGACTATCATGAACCCGATCCGCGCTTTCCGTAACTGGCGCATGTACAACGAAACCGTGCGCGAACTGAACCGGCTGAATGCTCGTCAGCTCAACGACCTCGGCATCAACCGCGGCGACATCGAGAGAATCGCCCGCAAAGGGCTTTGATCTCGAGCACGATCCCGCTCGAAGACCGGGCGCTGCTTTTCGGCAACGCCGAGCCGCGGTTCGGGATCAAGCTTTAGAAGCCAGAGCCGCAGCAGACGGATTTCCGTCGCCGGTTCCGAGCCCGCCCGACCTTGGTCTGGCGGGCTTTGTCTTTTTGAAGCTTTCGACTGCATGGCGTCATCTGCCGACCCTTCGCGGTCTGCTGGTCGCGCTGCCGTGCCGTCCTTGACGCGCGCCTGCCAAAAACATTGCGAAACGGCGAGCGAGCGGTTATATAGACCGCGATTTTCCCATTTTGGTGGCTCTAAACCACCGCCCGCGCGGGAACGCGGGCGAACGAGAAGGATTTTTGTAATGGCCAATACGCTGCTGATGCCAAAGGCGACCGCCGTCTGGCTGGTTGACAACACAGCGCTTTCCTTCGAGCAGATCGCGCAGTTCTGCGGACTGCATCCGCTTGAGGTCAAGGCGATCGCCGACGGCGAGTCGGCGCAAGGCATCAAGGGCATGGACCCGATCATGACCGGCCAGCTCACTCGCGACGAGATCGCGCGCGCCGAGAAGGACGCCAACCACCGGCTGAAGCTCTCCGATCCCAAGGTGCGGGTGCCGGAATCCAAACGCAAGGGTCCGCGCTACACGCCGCTGTCGAAGCGCCAGGACCGGCCCAACGCCATCCTCTGGCTGGTGCGCAACCATCCCGAGCTCAAGGATGCGCAGATTGCCCGCCTTGTCGGCACAACGAAGTCGACGATCGACCAGATCCGCGACAGAAAGCACTGGAACTCCGCCAATCTCCAGCCGATGGATCCGGTGACGCTCGGCCTGACGTCGCAGATCGACCTCGATATGGAAATCAACCGCGCCTCGCGCGGCCGCGAGCAGGCGCAGCCGGTCGGCGATACGCTGCTGCCGGCCGCCTTGACCGAACGGCTGGTGCCGGCGCCCGAAAAGCCGAAGGACGAGGACCGCGAACTTGACGCCAACGCCGTCTTCGCCAAGCTTTCGGCGCTGAAGTCGAAGGACAAGGACGCCGACGAAGAGGAATAGGTCTGGCATCCAAAACAAAAAGCCCGCTTTCAAGCGGGCTTTTTTGTGATCTTCCGCGTCAGCTTCGCGCCGCCCGGTCCGGCGCCATGCCGTAATCCTCGCTGCGCTCCACCGCGCGATAGAAATCGGCGAGCTGCTTGCCGCGCTCCGGCTTGAAGGTGCGGCCGGCGATGACCACCGAGGCGATGCGGTCGATGCGGAAGGCGCGGAAATCGCCGCGCATCTCACACCAGGCGACCAAGGTCCACACCTTGCCCCAGAACCACAGGCCAAGCGGGCGGATGTCGCGCGCAGTGCTGCGGCCGGCCTCATCCGAATAGTCGATGGTCAGCACCTGACGTTTCTCGATGGACCGCTCGATCAGGTCGATGGCTTCGCGGGCGGCATCGCTTACCACCCACATCGGCGTGTGGATCTCGGTACGGGCGATGCGGTCCTTTTCGGCGTCGGGCAACACGGCGCCTATCTTGACCAGCGCCTCGTCGGCGGCTCGCGCCATGGCCGCGCCACCAAAGGCGCGCACCATGCGGGCGCCGGCGACCAGCGCGACGATCTCGTCACGCGTGAACATCAGCGGCGGAAGGTCGAAACCCTCCCTCATCATGTAGCCGACACCGGCCTCGCCGTCGATCGGCACGCCGGTCGACTGCAGGTCTGCGATGTCGCGATAGATCGTCCGCTCGGAAACCTCGAGCCACGTGCCCAGCTTCTGGGCGGTGACCAGACGACCACCACGCAGATGCTGCACGATCTGGAAGAGCCTGTCGGCGCGGCGCATCGTATGGTCCCTCGGCGTCTATCGTTCCAGCCCTTCGCGCTTGCGCTGCGCGGCGACGAAGGCCGCGCCGAAGGACAGTTTCCTCGTTGTCGGCGTGCTTGCGTCGACCACCCGCCAGAACGGCGCAACGTCGCCCAGCGCCATACCACGCTCAAGATCCTCGTTGGCGGCCTCGGCGACGGTGCGCAGATGATAGCCGATGGTGACCGGACATGTCATCCCGGCACCGTGCTCGATGGCGAGAGCGGTGCGCAAAGCGCGGATATTCATGTCCATGCCTTCGGGGATGGAGCGGATGAATGCATTGACCTGGCGAGCTGTAGGAACCAGCATCGGCTGGCCTTCGACGACGTCGCCGATGGTGCGTGGCGACGGTCTTATGCCGTTGATGCCAGGCGTGTTCAGCCTGTCGTTCCAGCTTTTCATCGATCGTCCTCTCGGCCATCTGGCTCCGGCGGCCATCGCACTATGGCACGAGCCTCCTGACACCATACTGTCAGGAGGCTTCAGCATGCCCATTTCAGCTCGTCGCCAGGTCGCATCCAAACGCCACGCAGAAAGCTTGCCTCAATTGCCGCCATTGCGGCGGTCGCCATACATGTCCGGCCAACCAATATCCTTGCGGATGTCCGCGGGCAGGGTGTTCATGAACCGCTGGGTGCGGATCTCATTGCGCATCGTCCGGATCTTGCCGACATAGTGCTGCACGCTACGCAGAATGGTAATACCGTTCATGGCTGGTCTCCTCTCTTTCGATGCAGGCACTATCGCACACCCCTGCTGACAGCAGTCTGTCAGGAGGGTGCGGCTCTCATGACCGGCGTTCCGATTTATCCATCGAAGTGACAAGGCAGTGCTGAAAAGAGGCCTGCTGCACTGGAAAGACGGCGATCGCGGAGCCGCTTTGACAGCCAGCCGCGATGCTGATCAAAGGCTGCATGTCGAAACTTCTCGCGCTCGTCATCATCTTCATGATGGTCATCCAGCTCATCAAGCCGCTCGGCTGGCCCGGGCTGAAGCGGCGCAGCGATTTCTGGAAGCTGGCGCTGCTGGCGATGGCGGCGATTTCGATTACAGCGGTGCTCGGGCACTGGACGTAATGCATGTCGCGCAAAAGTGTGCAGCGGTTTTGCGACAACGACATGCATAAAAACAAGAACCTGAAGCGCGTCGGATGAGGCCAATCGAACGCGACGCGCTTTAGTGCGGGCGGCCCGCTACGCGACGCCCGGTTCGTTGGCGAGCGCCAGGCTGACCAGATGTTCCGCCCAGGCTCGGTAGCCGGCTTCCGAAGCGTGAAATCCATCCGATGCGAAGCCGGCATCGGCATCCGTGATCGGCAGCCGGGGCGCCGGTATGGTGCCGCGTTCGAGGCAAAGGCGCTCGCCCATCCGGTTCATTTCGACGGCGCGGATTTCGAGGATCTTGCCGAGCAGCGGCGGCATTGCCGGAGCCCGGGTGAACTCCAGCACCGGCGACCACACGACGCGCGCTTCCGGCCATTTGGCGCGCAGCGCGTAGAGCAGGCCGCCAAACTCGCGCTTGAAGCGCGGTACCGAATGAAAATTCTTGGTGTCGTTGGTACCGATGGCCAGCACGATATGCGTCCACGGATCGGCCGATAGATTGGGCAGCACATGATCGCGGATCTGGCCAGAGGTTGCCGAGTTGAAGCCGGCCGCCCGCCAGCGCACGGTGCGGCCGGTGCGTTGCGCAATCAGAACTGCCAGTTGCGCGGCCAATCCGTTTTCGGAATTGCCGATGCCTACCGAGGCGGCGGAGGAATCGCCAAGCACCAGAACCGAGATTGCTGGCGCCAGGCCAGATATCTCGTGCATGACCGGACCTTGTGCCGGCAGCATGCGGGTGGTGCGGCGACGCACGCCAAGTCCTTGCCAGACATAGACCGGAAAGGCGAGCCAGGTGAGAAGGGTCGGAAAGCGCCGCATGGCAAGTCCCTTTTAGGGCATAGCGAACAGCACTTAGCGCATGTCGGGCCGAAGGCGAAAGACCTTGGGTGACCGCTCCGTCGTCAATGGCAGCAGCTGTCCTGCATCTCGGGCGTATCCGCATATTCGTCGTGCAGCCGCACCCAGTCCACCAGGCTATGGTGGGGACCGGTTTCGTTGCGACCCTTCGGCGTCAGGTCGAGATAGTGATAGGCGCCGATCAGCGGATCGCCGCCTCTGGAGCGCGAGATAAAAGTCAGGAAGATGTCGCCTTTCTCGTCGCGATAGAACACGCTGGTGCCGGGAAGATCCTTCGATTGCCGCGCGCGCCGCTCGAAATTGTAGGTCGTGTCGCCGGCCGCGATCTGCTTGTCGGTGAATGACACCTGCATGTCGAAGTTGAAGTCCGAAGCGTACGACGACACCCAGTCGAATTTCCAGCCCATGCGCTGCTTGTAGGGCAGAAGCTCGGCCAGCGGCGCCCGCGCCACCACCACGAGCGAGACATCGTGATGCCTGAGATGCTGGTTGGCGCCGTCGATGTGATCGGCAAGGAACGAGCAGCCCTCGCAACGATAGTCGGCGCCCGGCCCGAACATGAAATGGTAGACGATCAGCTGGCTGTTGCCGCCGAACAGGTCAGGCAGTTTCTTCGGCCCTTGCTCGGTCTCGAAGACGTAGTCCTTGCGGATCTTCAGCCACGGCAATTCGCGGCGTTCGGCGGCGACACGATCGCGAAAGCGCGTCAATTCCTTTTCGCGCGCCAGATGCGCCTTGTGCGCCTGAAACCAGTCTTCCTGCGACACGGTCTTGTTGTTTGGCATAGGTCTGCTCCTCTTTTCACGGAGGACGATCGGCAGCGAGGAATGCCGACACAGAGCTGCATTTTTAGTTGCAGGAAATTGCAGACCTTGCTGCTTTCAAACAAACCCGGGCACATGGCCCGGGTCGGAGGGAACGCAACCTGAATTCCGTCAGGCGGCTTGCTCAAGCGTCGGCTGCCATTGTCCAAGCGCTGCCAGATGGTTCATATGGGCGCGATGGGCGAAGGCAGCCTGTGCGGCGGCGACGTTCGCTGCCTTGCCGCCCCAGGCCTTCTGCGGAGCGGCCTGCAAGGCGCGGCCGTAGGAGAAGGTCAGCTTCCACGGATGCGGGCCGATGGCGTTGATGGCATTGAGGTTGGCGGTCGCCTCCTCGTCCGATTGTCCGCCCGAAAGGAAGGCGATGCCTCCAATCGCCGCCGGCACCGTCTCGCGGAACAGTTTTATGGTCTTTTCGGCGACTTCCTCGGGGCTGCTGACCTTGCCCGATTTCTTGCCGGCGAGGACCATGTTCGGTTTCAGGATGGTGCCTTCGAGCACGACGCGGGCCGCATAGAGCTCGGTGTACAACTTTGTCAGTGTCGCCTTGCTGATCTCGTAGCAGGTGTCGATGTCGTGGGCGCCGTCCATCAGCACCTCCGGCTCGACGATCGGCACGATGCCGGCCTCCTGGCAAAGCGCGGCGTAACGGGCGAGCGCATGGGCGTTCGAGCCGATCGAGGCGGCGGAAGGCACGCCCTTGGCAACATCGATGTCGATCACCGCGCGCCATTTGGCAAAGCGGGCGCCGAGCTTGTAATAGTCGGCAAGGCGTTCGCGCAGGCCGTCGAGGCCCTCGGTGATGGTGTCGCCGGGAAAGCCGGCCAGCGGCTTGGCGCCGGCGTCGACCTTGATGCCAGGGATAGCGCCTGATGCCTTGATGATGTCGACCAGCGGTGTGCCGTCGGCGGCCTTCTGGTGAATGGTCTCGTCGTAGAGGATGACGCCGGAAATGTACTTGGTCATTGCATCGCTGGCGCGGAACATCATCTCGCGATAGTCGCGGCGGCTGTCGGCGGTCGACTCGACGCCGATGACGTCGAAGCGCTTCTTGATGGTGCCGGAGCTCTCGTCGGCAGCCAGCAGGCCCTTGCCATTGGCCACAATCGCGGCGGCAATGTCCTCGAGACGTTCGCTCATCGTGCTTCTCCTGAAAGAATTGATCCGTGCCCAGCAGACCACCAGAGCAGCGCAGGTTCAAGTCGAACAATTTCGCCGGGTAAGCGCGAATCGATTGAAAGTCGCGGGCGCCCTCTTTCGCGCTGTTATTGCGGCCGATCTCAGCGCTTCAGCACGTCGACGCCAGGCAAGGGTTTGCCTTCCATCCATTCCAGGAAAGCGCCACCGGCCGTCGAGACATAGGTGAAATCGTCGGCGACGCCGGCATGGTTGAGTGCCGCTACCGTGTCGCCGCCGCCGGCGACGGAAACCAGTTTGCCGGCCTTGGTGCGCGCCCCAGCGTGCCGGGCCGTCGCCA
The DNA here is from genome assembly GCF_040320095.1 of Mesorhizobium sp. M0800. Lineage (NCBI taxonomy): Bacteria > Pseudomonadati > Pseudomonadota > Alphaproteobacteria > Hyphomicrobiales > Phyllobacteriaceae > Mesorhizobium > Mesorhizobium sp. M0800. The sequence continues at coordinate 42,042 of NZ_JAMYOZ010000025.1, read as the reverse complement.
CCGTCGCATGGTCGAACGGCTCGATCTCGAAGGCGCCGAGCGGTCCGTTCCAGACCAGCGTCGCGGCGCGGTCGATCCATTCGGCAATGGTTTTCACGGTCTTTGCGCCGACGTCGAGGATCATGCCGTCGGCCGGCACGTCTGCTACGGCGACGGTCTCGCTGGCGGCGCCGGCCTTGAACTCCCTGGCGACAACGCCGTCGGCGGGCAGGATGATGGCGCAGCCGGCCTCGGCCGCCTCGATCATGATCTGCTTGGCGGTGGTCGCGAGATCACGCTCGCACAAGGATTTCCCGACGTCGGTGCCGCGTGCCGCGAGAAACGTGTTGGCCATGCCGCCGCCGATGACCAGCGCGTCGACCTTCTTCACCAGGTTCATCAACAGGTCGATCTTGGTCGAGACCTTGGCCCCGCCGACGATGGCCACAACCGGACGGACGGGATTGCCAAGACCCTTTTCCAACGCGTCGAGCTCGGCCTGCATGGTGCGGCCGGCGAAGGAAGGCAGCACATGCGCCAACCCTTCCGTCGACGAGTGGGCGCGGTGCGCAGCGGAGAAGGCGTCGTTGACGAAAATGTCGCCGTTGGCGGCGAGCTTTTCGGTGAAGGCCGGATCGTTCTGCTCCTCGCCCTTATGGAAGCGGGTGTTCTCGAGCAGCAATACGTCGCCGTTATTCATGGCAGCAACGGCATTTGCCGCCTTGTCACCGATGCAGTCGGAGGCAAAGCCAACCGGACGGCCGAGCACGTCCGCCGTCGCCTTGGCGATCGGCTCGAGCGAGAATTCCGGCGCAGGTCCATCCTTGGGCCGGCCGAAATGGGCAAGCAGGATGACCTTGGCTCCCTTGCCGGAGAGCTCGGCGATGGTCGGCGCAATGCGCTCGATGCGGGTGGCGTCGGTGACCTTGCCCTCGGTGGCGGGAACGTTGAGGTCGACACGCACCAGCACACGCTTGCCGCTGATATTGCCGATGTCGTCCAGTGTCTTGAAGCCGGCCATGCTGATCCCTTTCACGAAAAATCGCGGGGACCTTACCCCGCATCGACGACGATGCAAGACCTGCCTAACGGTTCACCGAAAATATGATTCACGTATCGAGGACGAAGTGCCCACGGGGAGCGAGATGGGCAGCAATGGCGCAAAACGCTCCGACATATGGCTTTACCGGTTGCGTACCACGATGCAGGCGCCGCCGACGCTTTGCAGCTTGTCGCAGATCGTGTCGGCCTTGGCTCTGCTATCGGCGCCGATCCGCACGGCATAGATGCCGCGCCTACCGATCGGGGTACGTACCCGGCTGACCACCGGATCGTGGCCGGCAAGCATTGCCGGGAACCGGCTTTTCACTCTCAGCCACTGGTTGAGCGCTGCGGCGCGGCGAAAATTGCCGGCCACCTGCACGCCCCACGGCTTGATGTTGATCGACGACATCGGCACGGTTCTGGACATGATCACCGGCAGCTCGCGGCAAGCAGCAGCGAAACTCGCCTTCTTGTCGAGCGGCCGGATGACGCCGGCGTAGGCGGTATTGGTGAAGTTGTCGGCCGGCTCGCCCATGACGTCCAACACGTAGCTTTCGGTCTCCATCGGCAGGAAGCCGCCGGAATGCAGCCAGCGCGTCACCCGGCTCTCGCCGGCATTGTAGGCTGCGGCGGCGAGGCCGAGATTGCCGAAACCGGATTTCATTTCGGCGAGGTATTTTGCCGAGGCCGGGATCGCCTGTTCGATGTCGAAGGAATTGGCGAGCCCGCGCATCCTGGCGGTGCCCGGCATGAACTGGGCAATGCCTTCGGCGCCGACCGGGCTGACCGCATTGGGATCGAAACGGCTTTCCTTCCAGATCAGCCGGGCAAAGAAATCCCTGGGCAGCCCGTTCCGGTCGGCATGGGCCTCGATCAGGTTGCAAACCTGGTCGATCAGCTTCTTTTTGGCGGGCCGTGGTGGATCGGCCTGAACGGCTGTCGCCCAGATCAGCCCGCAAATGAGAACCAGCGCCGCGCCGAGCAAACGCCGCATTCAACTACTCCGCCGCGGCTTTGTCGTGCTGCCCGAACCGCCGTTCGATATAGTCGGCGACCATCTTCTCGAAATCCGCGGCAATCGATGGGCCGCGCAGCGTCGCCGCCTTCTTGCCGTCGACGAATACCGGAGCGGTCGGCATCTCGCCGGTGCCGGGCAGCGAAATGCCGATATCGGCATGTTTGGATTCGCCCGGACCGTTGACGATGCAACCCATCACCGCGACCTTGAGGTTCTCGACGCCGGGATATTGTTCACGCCACACCGGCATGTTCTTGCGCAGGTCGGCCTGGATGTTCTGGGCAAGCTCCTGGAACACGGTCGAGGTCGTGCGGCCGCAACCAGGGCAGGCGGCGACGATCGGCACGAACTGCCGGAAGCCCATGGTCTGCAACAGCTCCTGCGACACCTGCACTTCGCGTGTGCGGTCGCCGTTCGGCTCCGGCGTCAGCGAGATGCGGATGGTGTCGCCGATGCCTTGCTGGAGCAGGATGCCCATGGCCGCGGACGAGGCGACGATGCCTTTCGAGCCCATGCCGGCCTCTGTCAGGCCGAGGTGCAGCGCATGGTCGGATCGGGTGGCAAGCTCGGTGTAGACGGCGATCAGATCCTGCACGCCGCTGACCTTGGCCGACAGGATGATTTTCTCGCGCGCAAGGCCGATCTCTTCGGCCATTTCGGCCGACAGGATCGCCGATTGCACGATTGCCTCGCGCGTCACTTCCTGCGCGGCCAGCGGAAAGCCTTGGGCCTTGTTGTCATCCATCAGCCGGGTCAGCAGCTCCTGGTCGAGCGAACCCCAGTTGACGCCGATGCGCACCGGTTTGTCGTATCGGATCGCCATCTCGACGATCGCCGCGAACTGCCGGTCTTTCTTGTCCTTGAATCCGACATTGCCGGGATTGATACGGTATTTGGCCAGTGCTTCGGCGCAGGCCGGATGATCGGCCAGGAGCTTGTGGCCGATATAATGGAAATCGCCGACCAGCGGCACGTCGATGCCGAGCCGTTCCAGCCGCTCGCGGATGGCCGGCACGGCGGCAGCGCTTTCGTCGCGATCGACGGTTATGCGCACGATCTCGGAGCCGGCGCGATGCAACGCCGCCACTTGCGCGACCGTCTGGTCGATATCGGCCGTGTCGGTGTTGGTCATCGACTGGACGACGACTGGGGCGCCGCCGCCGACCATCACGCCGCCGACGTCGACACCGACCGACCTGCGGCGCGGGAAGGGTGAGGAAAAATATCCGGTCATGCCGGCTGCCTTTAATCTTGAAGGTCCGGGCATGAGGTGGAGGAGCAAAGATGGCTTGTCAATGGCGACTGGCGCGCAGGCCTAGCAAATCGGAAACAACAAGACGGCAGCTTGCCGCAAATCCATGGGCGTTTCCGGCAGCATAGCGATGCCACCGGAAAGATCGCGCGCCGGGCGGCGCTTCTAGTCCTGGAAGGGCTTCAGTGGGTCGTCGGTTTCGCCTTCAGTTTTTCAATCTCGTCCTTGAGCGCCAGCTTGCGCCGCTTGAGATTCACGATTTCGAGGTCGTCTACCGACGGATGGGTCATCGCATCGTCGATTTCCCGTTCGATGTCGCCGTGTTTCCGCTGCAGCTCATCAAGATGGGATGCAAGAGACATGATTGGTTCTCCCTTTCATGGTTTCCTCGGATTGCAGCCGTCATGGCACGTCCACCGCAGGCTCGCTTCTGTGACGGCATAATGACAGTGTGCCACCATCGCGCACCGATGTCGAATGCTGCGTGGTAGCATTCCACGCCAATATGAAATGTGATATGGGCTGCGCGCCGGTGCAAGAAGACCCGGTCCCGCCCAATCAGGCCCATAGTTTGGGCGCCGCAGACGTGCAGACGGTAAAAATGTCCGATCAGGAACAGGCAGATATCCGCCTCGAATATTCCCGGCTGAAGCAGGAACACGCCGATTTCGACGCCGCCATCAATGCGATGATCGCCATGAACTGCGACCCGCTGCAGATCCAGCGCATGAAGAAAAAGAAGCTCTTCCTTAAGGACAGGCTGATGGCGCTGGAAGACAAGATCATTCCAGACATTATCGCTTGAACGGACGCCGGCGCCGGCCTGCTGGAAAGGCGGCCTATGCCGCGATCGAAAGCCGCGCGGCGCGCTCGAGCAACAGCTCAATCAGGTCATCGGTCTTTTCGGTCGAGGTATCGATGGGAACCACCAGGCACATCGTCGCCTCGACCCTGCCCGGCGCTGAAAAGACCGGCGCGGCCAGGCATTTCGTGTAGGCATCGACAAGGCCGGAGGTGACGCAGTAGCCGGCCGACTTGGCGACGGCGATGTCGTCTATGAAATCGTCGAGCTGCAATCTGCGGCCGTCCGGCAGCACGAGATCGTCCTCGGAGACCATATCCTCGATCGCTGCCCTGTCGAAGCCGGCGAGGAGCAGTCGCCCGGAAGCTGTCCAGGGGAGCGGTATTTGCAGACCCGTCGCCGAGCTGATCCGGAATGGCCTCGTTCCCGGGCTTGAATGGACGATGGTGTAGCGGCCGCTTTGCAGCATGCACAACTCCGAGGTCTCGCCGGTCTCGCGTGACAGATGATCGACTTCCTGGCGCCCTCGCCTGAGCAGGTCGTTGCCCCGCACATAGTCCATTCCGTAGAGATAGAGCTTCTTTCCGAAATAGACCCGATTGCCGTCTCCGGCCATCTCCAGCAGGCCTGCGTCGACCAGCGAGCGCACAAGCGTATAAGTCGTCGAACGCGGCGCGTTTACCCCCTTGGCAAGGTCGCCGATGCCGATCGCACGCTGGGTCGTGTGGAGAAACTCCAAAATCTGGAGAACCCGGTTGAGACCCTTCTCCCGAGAGCCCGAGTTCTTGTCTTCGTCCAGACCGATGTCCGGTCGAGCGGCCAAGGCATTGCCATCTTGCATTATCGATCCCTGATGTTAATCTGTCTTGTACAGAGTACAGGCGTCTCTTGTAAGGGACAATGACGTCAGTTGCAACCGATGCCTGTACTGCTGGTCCAAAGGGGAACTCAACACGAAAGGAGGTCGCCGTGAACGACACATCCAAAAGGCGTGAATTTCTGAAACTGGGAATGGCCGGGCTTGCAACGGCCGGAGTGATGAGCGCCGCTACCGCGGTCGACGTTCAGAAAGCGGCGGCCCAGGCAGCGCCGGACAGCCTGCTGCGCACCGTCCTCGAGCGCGGCAAGGTGATCGTCGGCACCGGCAGTACCAATGCGCCCTGGCATTTCGAGAACGACGCCGGCGAACTGGTGGGCATGGACATCACCATGGGTCGCATTCTCGCCAAGGGGCTTTTCGACGATCCGACCAAAGTGGAATTCGTCATGCAGGATCCGGCTCAGCGCATTCCGAACGTGACCACCAACAAGGTCGACATCACCATCCAGTTCATGACCATGACCGCCCAGCGCTCGCAGCTGATCCACTTCTCCCGACCCTACTACGTCGAAGGCATCGCCTTGCTGACCCTTCCGAACGCCGAAAACAAGACCTTCGACAAGCTGCTTGCCGGCGGTTCGGCGACGCGGATTTCCATCCTGCAAAATGTCGATGCCGAGGCTAACGTGCATATCGTCCTGCCGGAGTCGCAGGTGATGCAGATAGACACGCAGGCCAACGTGCTGCAGGCCTTGGAATCGAAGCGCGTCGACGCCGCCGCGGTCGATCTGTCAACGGTACGCTGGCTCGCCTCGCGCAATCCGGATAAGTACTTCGATGCCGGCAAGAGCTGGTTCTCGATGCTTTATGGTGCCGCGCTGCGGCAGGGCGACCTCGACTGGCTGACCTTCGTCAACCAGACCTTCACCATCGCCATGTTCGGCCATGAAACGGCACTCTACGACGCTGCGTTCAAGGATTATTTCGGACAGGAGCCGCCGGCGCGCCATCCCGGTTTCCCGGTCATCTGATGCAAGCAGGCGGAAGGACAACGTCCTTCCGCCTTCTCTCATCACAGCCCTCCATGACGAGGACGCATGGGTTATACTCTCAACTTCAACCTTATCTGGCGGCATTTCGACAAGCTCTGGGGCGGACTGCTGCTAAGCCTCGAACTGGCCGTCATCTCGATCGCGATCGGCATCGTCATCGGGCTCGTTCTGGCGGTCTGGTACGTGTCGGCCGGGCGTGCGGTGCGGACCATCATCGCGGGGTATGTCGAGTTCATCCGCAACGTGCCGCTGATCCTGCTCGTCTATCTGGTCTTCTACGGCTTGCCGACGGTGGTCGACATTGCCTACAGCGCGCAAACCTCATTCATTGCCACGCTGTCGCTCTACAGCGGCGCCTACCTGGTCGAGGTGTTTCGCTCGGGGCTCGAGGCGGTGCCGCGCGGTCAGCTCGACGCTGGCAAGGCAATCGGCCTGACGCCATGGCAAAGGCTGCTCGATGTGCGCCTGCCGACGATGCTGCGCATAACCCTGCCGGCGCTTTCCAACACATTCATATCGCTCTTCAAGGATACGTCCGTGGCGTCGGTCATCTCGGTACCCGAACTCACTTATGGCGCCCAGTGGATCAACTTCAACACGTTCCGCATTGTCGAAGTCTATCTGGTGGTGACGGCAATGTACCTGTTGACCGGCTACACGCTGCTTTTCGCGCTGCGGCTCGTCGAGCGCCGGTTCAAGGCGGCGCGCTGACATGCTGAGCCAGATCATCTACGCCTTGCCGTTCCTCGCCGAAGGCTTTGCCGTAACCTTGTGGGTGTCGCTGCTGGTCGTGGTGTTATCGCTCATCGCCGGCGTGCTGATGGGCGTCGGCCTTGTCTATGGTCCTTTTCCGCTGCGCTGGGCAGTGCGCATCTTCAGCGACACCATACGCGGCATTCCGATCCTGGTGCTGATCTTCTTCGTCTATTACGGCCTGCCCGCGGTGGGGCTGCATCTGGAATCCTTTTGGGCGGCCGTGTTCGCCCTCACCCTCTTCAAGACCGCACAAGTCGTCGAGTATCTCAGGGGCGCCGTCGGCTCGATTCCCAAGGGTCAGTCCGAGGCGGCGATGGCGATCGGACTGACCTTTCGCCAGCGGCTGGCCTACGTCATTTCTCCGCAGGCGTTCAGGCGCTTCCTGCCACCCTGGATAAATGGCGTCACCGACGCGGTGAAGGGCAGCGCGCTGGTCTCGCTGCTCGGCATCACCGACCTCATGCAGGCAATCAACCAGGTCATCGGCCGCACCTATGAGGCGATGCCGCTCTACATTCTCGGTGCGCTCGTCTACTTCGCCGTCAACTACGCCCTCTCCTTGGCCAGCCGGCGCCTGGAGCAGCGTTTCTCCTTCATCCGGGAATAGCACGATGTCCAACGCCTCGCACCAGAATCCGGCACTTCTCGATGTCACCGAGGTTTCCAAAGCCTTTGGATCCGTCGAGGTCCTGCGCTCCGTCAGTCTCAAGGTGACACGCGGCGAGGTCGTGACTGTCATCGGCCCTTCCGGCAGCGGCAAGACCACGCTGCTGCGCTGCGTCAACTTCCTGGAGAGCTACGACAGCGGCTCGATCCGTATCGACGGCAAAGAAGTCGGCTATCGCGAGACGGGAACGCGCCAGCGACGCAGCGAGCGCGACCTGGCGGCGATGCGAGCCGAGACCGGAATGGTGTTCCAGAGCTTCAATCTGTTTCCGCACTTGACTGCGGCCGGCAACATCATGCTTGGCCTGCGCAAGGTGCGCGGCAAGAGCAATGCCGAGGCCCGCACCATTGCCGAGCACTGGCTCGGCCGCGTAGGCCTCGCCCACAAAGCCGACAGTCTGCCGGCCGAGCTTTCCGGCGGCCAGCAGCAGCGCGTCGGCATCGCCCGCGCCGTGGCGATGGAGCCGAAGATATTGCTTCTCGACGAGATAACCTCGGCGCTCGACCCCGAACTGGTTGGCGAGGTGCTCGAGGTCGTGCGCAGCCTCGCCGAAGACGGCATGACGATGCTGATGGTCACGCATGAAATGGCTTTTGCGCGCGACGCATCGAGCCGCATCGTTTTCATGGCGGATGGCGGCGTCAGTGCCGTCGGACCACCCGCCGAGATTCTGGCGGCGGGGTTCGACAATGAACGCCTTCGCAGTTTCCTGGCGCGGTTTCGCGCCTCGCATTTTTGACATCGGACGGCGAAAGCTGTCGCAAGGAGCTTTTATGACGCCTTACATCCGGCTCGCGGAATTGGGCCTGACACTGCCCGAGCCGCCGAAGCCCATCGCCAACTTCGTCACCTATGCCGAGAGCGGACGGCTGATCTTCCTCTCCGGCCAGGGGCCGTTGCGCGCCGATGGCGCGCTCTGCACCGGCAAGGTCGGAGAGGATGTCAGCGTTGAAGAGGCCTACGGGCATGCGCGTCTGACCGGCCTGAACCTGCTCGCCGTCATGCATGCGGCGGCCGGCGACCTCGGCCGCATCGTGCGCGTCGTCAAGCTGCTTGGCTTTGTCAATGCGACGCCGACGTTCAGCGAGCACCCCAAGGTGGTGAACGGCTGTTCCGATCTTTTCGCGGCCGTCTTTGATACGCTTGGCGGACATGCCCGTTCCGCGATCGGTGTCGGCTCGCTGCCGGGCAACATCACAGTTGAAATCGAGGCGGTCGTCGAGATCGCCGCCTGAAATCTTAAACAGGATCTACAGAGATGACGACCTATGCCGCTGACCGTTCCAACACGACAATCCGCGAACGGCTTGGCCTTCGCCCGATCATCAATGTTTCCGGTACGATGACGGCGCTCGGCGCTTCGATCATCGTGCCAGAAGCGATTGCCGCAATGTCGGAAATCGCCTCGCAATGGGTCGAGATGGACGATCTGCAGCGCGCCGCAAGTAGGGTGATTGCACGCCTTACCGGCGGCGAGGCCGGCTTCATCACCGCATGCTGCGCCAGCGGCATAACAATGGCAATTGCCGGCGCGATGACCGGGACCAGCCTTCTTGCGATCGAGCGGCTGCCGGACGACACCGAGGGCCTCAAATCGGAGGTCATCGTTCAGCTTGGTCACATCGTCAATTACGGCGCGCCGATCGACCAGTCGATCCGGCTTGCCGGAGCCAAGGCAGTGCCTGCCGGCACGGTCAGCGTCACCCAGGATTATCATGTTGCCGAGGCGATCCGGGACCGGACGGCGGCAGCCCTCTACGTCGTTGCGCACCACACCGTGCAATACGGCATGCTCTCGCTTGAGGAGTTCTGCGAGATTTGCCACGCCAAGGGCGTGCCGGTGATCGTCGACGCCGCCTCGGAGTACGATTTGCGTGGCTTTCTGGCGCGCGGCGCCGACATTGTTGTCTACAGCGGGCACAAATTTCTCTCAGGGCCGACAAGCGGCATCGTTGCCGGCCGCAAGGATCTGGTACGGGCCGCCTATCTCCAGAACCGGGGCGTTGCGCGCGCCATGAAGGTCGGCAAGGAGAGCATTGCCGGCACTATGGCGGCCCTGGAAGCCTGGGAGCGGCGCGACCATGCCGGCATTCGCCAGCGGGAAGAAGCCGCACTGCATCTGTGGCAAACCGCATTGCAGGGCCTGCCTGGCATCGAGGCACGTATCATTCCAGATCCGACCGGAAATCCTCTCGACCGCCTGCAGGTGTTTGTTGCGCCGGAAAGCCGCTTCACCGCCGCCGGCCTCGCCTCGGCGCTTGCGGCGGGTTCGCCGCCTGTGATCGTGCGCAACCACGAGGTCGAGCGCGGTCACTTCTTCCTTGATCCGTGCAATCTCCATCCCGGCGAGGCGGAGATCGTTGCCGAACGCCTGCGGGCGGCGTTGAGTGCTGCCGATCGGCCCGCGGATGCGATGAAACCCGGTCGCAAGCAGTCCGCCGGAGCGCTGCGCTGGCCGGACTAGACATCGCCAGAGCGTGGTCGAGCCAGTGCCTTCCAGCGCCGGCTTCGCATCGGGCCAGTGCGCCATCACGGCAGTGTGAATGAACTTTTAGTCTTCGGGCGGAATAAACCACCCCGCCCATTGGTCTCCCAAACAGACGCCATTTCCGGCGTGCAGGAGACCGGTATGACCCACCACCACGACAATGAAGCTGACGGCATCAGCCGCCGTCATGCACTGGAATGCATGATCTGGGCCGGCACGGGAGTGCTGTGGACAATTTCGTCCGGCGTGCCGGTTTCGCTCAGCCTGCTCGGTGCGTCGCAAGCCGCCGAGGCCTTGGCCACCGGCTTCACTTTCCTCCAGATATCCGACAGCCACATCGGCTTCGACAAGGCTGCCAACCCGCACGCCATCGACACGCTGAAGGAGGCGATCGGCAAGATCCAGGCGTTGCCGCAAAAGCCCGCTTTCATGATCCACACCGGCGACATCACCCATTTGTCGAAAGCCGCGCAGTTCGACAACGCTGCCCAGATCATCGGCGGCGCAGGCTTCGACGTGCATTATGTGCCCGGTGAGCACGACCTGATCGATGACGGCAATGGCCAGGCCTATCTCGACCGCTACGGCAAGGGCACCAAGGGCGCTGGCTGGTATTCGTTCGACCAGAACGGCGTCCATTTCATCGGGCTGGTCAACGTCGTCAACCTGAAGGCCGGCGGGCTTGGCAATCTCGGCGCCGACCAGTTGGCATGGTTGGCCGATGATCTGAAGGCGGTCACCGCCTCGACGCCGATCGTCGTCTTTGCCCACATCCCGCTATGGGCTGTTTATCCCGAATGGGGCTGGGGCACCGACGACGCGGCGCAGGCCTTGGCCCTGCTCAAGCGCTTCGGCTCTGTCACCGTACTCAACGGCCATATCCACCAGATCATGCAGAAAGTCGAAGGCAACGTTATCTTTCATACCGCGCGCTCGACCGCTTTCCCGCAACCGGCGCCGGGCACCGCAGCCTCACCCGGGCCGATGACGGTACCTGTCGGCCAGTTGCGCAGCCTGCTCGGCACAAGCAGCGTGACAGTCAAGCAAGGCGGGCAGGACCTCGCCATCATCGACAGCACGCTGGCCTGAGGGGAAATGCGATGATCCGCTTCCCATCCCGCGTCTTGGTCGTATCCCCTGTCACGTTCGGTTTGGCGGCGATCCTGATAATGGTTGCCATGCCACTGAACGCAGCAGACCAGCCAATGGTCAAGATCGAGAACTTTGCCTTCACACCGGCGGTGCTGACGGTAAAGCAGGGCACTACCGTGACCTTCGAGAATGACGACGACATCCCGCATCTGGTGGTCGCCAACGATGCCTCGTTTCGCTCCAAGGCGCTTGACACCGGTGACACATATGCCTTCACCTTCACCAAAGTGGGCGACTATGCCTATTTCTGCGGGCTTCACCCGCACATGCAGGGCAGGATCACCGTCGCTCCGTGAGGATTTTCGGAAGGTTCTGCCCGGGATGCCGGGCGATGCGACGGTGTTGAACCAAGAGGCCGCGACCGAGCGCTTTCGCGAGGTGGTTCTGCCCAATCTCGCGGATGCGCTTGCGCTTGCCCGCTGGCTGACCGGCAACGCCGCCGACGCGGAGGATGTGGTGCAGGAGGCCTGTTTGAAGGCGCATGCGGGCATCGCCGGCTATGCCGGCGGCAATGCGCGCGCCTGGCTGCTGGCGATCGTGCGCAACGCCTCTTAACTCCTGGCTGGCGCGCAACCGGCCGCGCAGTATCGTCGCCGTCGGCGACCTGAGCGACCTCGATGACATGACGGCTGCATATGGCGCCGGCCTGCCGGATACGGATAGTCCTGAGGCAAGCCTGATCGCCAAGGCCGACACGGCCGCACTCGAGGCGGCGATCGCCGCGCTGCCGCACCAATTTCGCGAGACTGTGGTGCTGCGCGACATCAACGGCCTCAGCTATCGCGAGATCGCGACGCTGCTTGGCGTGCCGCTAGGCACGGTGATGTCGCGGCTGGCGAGGGCGCGCGGTCTGCTGATATCCCAACTTGGGAGGGCGCCATGAGCGCGCACAACGATGGACTGCCGGATGACCCAGCGGGCGTGGAGCTGATGATCCATGCCTTGGTCGATGGCGAGCTCGACGCAGCAGCAGCATTGGCTGTCGAGCGACGCATCGCGGCCGATCCGGCGCTCGCCGCCGAGCATGCCCGCATCGCTGCGCTGCAGACGGTCGTCAGCGGGCTGCCGAGGCTCGATGTCCGTGAGGATTTCAAGGCTCGCATCGCTGCAATCGGGACAGCCGGTACGGAGAAAGTGCTGCCGGCGCCGGCGCCCGCCGCTCGAGTGCCGCCGGCACACAGAGCGGTGCACCGATTTGGCGCGTTCGACTGGCGCGCGCTGGCGGCGTCGATCATCGTCACCGCCGTGCTGGCCAGCGGCGCGACGCAATGGATGATGCTGAGCAGGGCGCCCGACAGCTTTGCCGCCGCGGTCGCCAGCGGCCATCGCCGCAGCCTGCTGGCCGCCAGCCCGGTGGACGTCGTCTCGTCGGACAGGCATACGGTCAAACCCTGACTCGATGGCAGGGTCGGTCTGTCGCCGCCGGCACCTGACCTTGCCAATGACGGTTTCGCATTGCTCGGCGGCCGGGTCGAGGTGATCGCCGACCAGCCGGTGCCGGCACTGGTCTACCGCCATCGCGAGCACCTGATCACGCTCATCGCCGCGCCACAGCAAACCGGCTCGACAACCGCGCCGGTCGATCTTTCTGCCGGTGGCTTCTCGCTGGTGCACTGGAGCGACGGCGCCTTTTCCTATTGGGCGATTTCCGATACGGAACGGCCCGAGCTCGACGATTTCGTCACGCGTTTCCGGGCGGCGGCCGCCCGATGACAGACCGCCCCTGTCGATGTGCGTAGCCACGGAGACGGCACAAGCGGCTTTGCCGTTTCCGGCCATCCTTGCGGCTCCCCTCGATTTCAGCTAATGCGCGCTTTTGCCGCCGGAGAGCAGAAGCTTGGACGATCACCGCGCCGACGTCGCCATCATCATGGGCAGCCAGTCCGACTGGGCGACGATGCGCCACGCCGCCGAAACGCTTGAGGCGCTTGGAATTCCGCACAAGCGCCTGATCGTCTCGGCCCACCGCACGCCCGACCGGCTCTATGACTTCGCCAAGGGCGCCAAGGCGGCCGGCTACAAGGTGATCATCGCCGGTGCCGGCGGTGCGGCGCATCTGCCCGGCATGACGGCGGCGATGACGCCGCTGCCGGTGTTCGGCGTGCCGGTGGAATCGAAGACGCTGTCGGGCCAGGACTCGCTGCTATCAATCGTGCAGATGCCGGCCGGCATTCCGGTCGGCACTTTGGCCATCGGCAAGGCCGGCGCTGCCAACGCTGCCCTTCTGGCCGCCGCGGTGCTGGCGCTGAGCGACGAAAAGCTCGCCGCCCGGCTGGATAGCTGGCGCGCCGCGCAGACCGCCAAGGTGGCCGCCGAGCCCACGGACGCGCCGTGAGCCTGCCGGCGGGATCGAGCATCGGCATCATCGGCGGCGGCCAGCTTGGCCGCATGCTGGCGATGGCCGCGGCCCGCCTCGGCTACCGCATCGTCGTACTGGAGCCGCAGCCGGATTGCCCGGCGGCACAGGTCGCCAACCGGCAGATCGTCGCCGCCTATGACGACGCGGCCGCGCTTAGCGAGCTGGCTGCGGCCAGTGCCGTCGTTACTTATGAATTCGAGAACGTACCGGTCGCGGCCGCCGCGGCACTTGCCTCTACGGTGCCGGTCTATCCGCCGGCACGCGCACTGGAAGTGGCGCAGGACCGGCTGGCGGAAAAGAAATTCCTCAACGGCATCGGCATACCGACCGCGGATTTCAGCCCCGTCGACTATGACGAGGAACTGACGGCTGCGCTGAAACAGTTCAACGGCAGCGGCATATTGAAAACGCGCCGCATGGGCTATGACGGCAAGGGCCAGCGTGTCTTCCGCAACATGGAAACAGGCGGCTTTGCCGGCACTTGCGAGGCGATGGGCAACGTGCCGTTGATCCTGGAATCCTTCGTCACCTTCGAGCGCGAGATTTCGGTGATCGCCGCCCGCGGCATCGACGGTTCGCTCGCCGCCTACGATCCAGCGTGGAATGTCCATCGCAACGGTATTCTTCACAGCTCGACGCTGCCGGCGGGAGTAAAATCCGAGACGGCGGCTGCGGCTCAAACGGCGGCGGCAGAGATCCTTGCAGCGCTCGACTATGTCGGCGTTATCGGCGTCGAATTCTTTGTCCTTGCCGACGGTTCGCTGTTGGCCAACGAGATAGCGCCGCGCGTCCACAATTCCGGCCACTGGACGGAGGCCGCCTGCACCATCTCGCAATTCGAGCAGCACATCCGCGCCGTCGCTGGCCTGCCGCTGGGAAATCCCGCCCGGCAGTTCGACTGCGTCATGGAAAACCTGATCGGCGACGATGTCAGGCGCGTTCCTGAGCTGCTCGCCGAGCCCGATCTGATGCTGCACCTCTATGGCAAGGCCGAGGCGCGGCCCGGCCGCAAGATGGGCCATTTTACGCGCGTCAGCCGCCGCAGCTAGAGCGTGATCCCGAACCGAAGGTCCGCGCTAGCGAAAAGTGGAATCCGGATTTCGGAAAAGATCATGCTCAAACACAAAGTTAGAACCTACGCTTACTGGATTTCGCCGCTCTCGTCCTCGTCGGGGCTGGCGCAGCTCACATCGCCTTCCGCGCAGGTCGAATCGGCGGTGAGCTGTTTGGTGCGATCGTCGGTCAGCCGCGTCAGGCATTCCGATATCAGCATCGGATAGATCGAGCCGCCTTCGCTGTCCGCGGCGGAATAGCTGCATTCCGCGTCGCGAAAAGCGATCCAGGCGCGCTGCGCCGTCTGCAACAGCTTCCTGGCTTTTGCGTCACTTCCGCCGATGAGATCCTGGTGGGCCTTGTTGAGCTTGGCGTCGGCGGATTTGTAGTCCGCGTCGGCGCAGATGTCCATCATCTGCTGGCTGTCGTCGTCGCGGTCGCATTCCTGCGCATAGGCAACAGAACCTGCCGCGAGGACGACAAGACAGGCAGACACAAGAATTCGGCGCATGACGATCTCCAATTCGCAACCGCATCATTCCAGCCGTCTCAAGCCTGCGCAACGCCGCAAGACGCCAATGGCGGATATTTGATGATACGAAACGGTCCGTATCGTTTAGGCAACGCGCTTGCGGTTGACACGGGCAACGCTCCTCGTCTATGAGCCACGCACAGTTCAAAGGCGCGTCTGTGGGCGCGCCTTAATAATTCGGCCCGTGACCGGGCCCAGACCGACGGGCAAGACCATGAAGATCAAGAATTCGCTCAAGGCGTTGAAGGCGCGTCACCGCGACAACCAGCTGGTTCGTCGCAAGGGCCGCATCTACATCATCAACAAGACCGCGCCGCGCTACAAGGCGCGCCAGGGTTGAGTTTTCGACGGAGGCTGCGCGCCTCCGTGCGCATGATACGCCTCTCACGCTAAATTCAGTTTGACGATCCGGCATCGGGGGCTAGATTCCCGCGATGCGGATTCTTTTTGCATTTTTCACGGCTTTCCTCGTTTCCGGCGCTGTCTCGCTGCCGGCGTGGGCTGAAGATCCGACCACAACTCCGCCGACAGCACCTCCGGTCGTCAAGACGAAACAGGCGCGGCTCGATCAGCTGTTTGCCGATCTCAAGCGCGAACGCAATGAAAAGGCGGCCGAGCGCATCGCCGAACGGATCGGCAGCGAGTGGTCCCAGTCGGGCAGCGCCTCTATCGACCTGATGATGCAATGGTCGCAGAAGGCGATCGAAACCCAGAAATTCGATGTTGCACTCGATTTCCTCGATCAGGTGGTGACTTTGCAGCCGACCTATGCGGAAGGCTGGAACCGGCGCGCCACTGTTCATTTCATGATGAAGAACTACGGGAAGTCGATGGCGGATATCGACCGCACCCTGCAGCTCGAACCACGCCATTTCGGCGCGCTTTCGGGCCTGGCTCAGATCATGGCCGAAACCGGCCACAAGCAGTCGGCACTTGAGGCCTGGCAGCGCGTGCTCGGCATCTACCCAATGATGCGCAGCGCCCAGGACCAGGTCGCCGCACTTTCCGAGGAGCTTGCCGGCGAAGGCATTTGAGACCAGTAAGGGAGTAGGGGAGTAAGGGAGTAAGGTAGTAGGGTAGTATGTGAGAGGTGCAGATTGCACTGTGGAACACATGCGCCCTACTCCCCTACTCCCCTACTCCCCTACTCCTGAACCGGTCACAGGCTGATGCAAGCTGGCGGAGTTCGGCGTCTATCCTAACCCGACTGCCCGTCGATGCGCCCGGCTGGCGCCGTGTTTACGACGCGCCATGCAGCCGGCCTATCCGGCAGCCGCGGCCGACATTAGCGGCCGACTTCCGATCCGACATAGGCGATGCGCAACATGTTGGTCGAGCCCGGCGTCCTCAGCGGCACGCCGGCCGTGATGATGACGCGGTCGCCCGGCTTGCCGAAACCTTCATCGAAGGCGATGCGGCAGGCGCGGTCGACCATGTCGTCGAGGTCGATGGCGTCGGGGGAAACGACGCAATGCGTGCCCCACAACAGCGACAGCCGCCGCGCCGTGTTGAGGATCGGCGACAGCGCCACGATCGGCACTTGCGGCCGCTCGCGCGCGGCGCGCAAGCCGGTCGTGCCGGACGCGGTATAGGTGATGATCGCCGACAGCTTCAGCGTCTCGGCTATTTCGCGGGCGGCGAGCGAGATCGCGTCGGCTCCGGTCGCTTCCGGTTCCGAGCGCTGCGCGTTGATAATTCCGGCATAGGTCGGGTCGGTTTCGACCTTGGTGGCGATCCGGTTCATCATCGCCACCGCCTCGACCGGATAGGCGCCGGCGGCGGACTCCGCCGAAAGCATGATCGCGTCGGCGCCTTCAAACACGGCGATCGACACGTCCGACACCTCGGCCCGCGTCGGCACCGGCGCGGTGATCATCGATTCCAGCATCTGCGTGGCGACCACCACCGGCTTGCCGGCGCGGCGGGCGGCGCGGGTGATCTGCTTCTGAATGCCAGGCACGGCTTCGAGAGGCATCTCGACGCCGAGATCGCCACGGGCGACCATCAGCGCATCCGAAAGCTCGATGATCTCGGCCAGCCGGGCGACGGCCTGCGGCTTTTCGATCTTGGCCATGATCAGCGCCCGGCCGCGTGCGATCTTGCGCGCTTCGGCCAGGTCCTCGGGCCGCTGCACGAAGGACAGCGCCACCCAGTCGACGCCGGTCGCCAGAACCGCGTCGAGATCCCGGCGGTCCTTTTCCGTCAGCGCGCCGACCGGCAGGTCGGTGTCGGGCAGGCTGACGCCCTTCTTGTCGGAAATGGTGGTGCCGGCGACGACGGTGCAGACGATCGCCTTGCCGTTGCTGCTGACCGCCTTGAGCTCGAGCTTGCCGTCGTCGATCAGCAGGCGATGACCAGCCTCGACCGAACGCAGGATTTCGGGATGCGGCAGGTAGACCCTCGTCGAATTGCCGGGCTCGGGATTGTCGTCGAGCGTGAAGGTCTGACCGACGGTCAGCACCTCTTTGCCGTTGGCGAACTTGCCAACGCGCAGCTTTGGCCCTTGCAGGTCGGCGAGAACGCCGATCGGCCGGCCGACCGCCTCCTCGACGGCACGAATACGGCCGACAAGCGTACGCATCAATTCATGGTCGGTGTGGCTCATATTGATGCGGAACACGTCGGCGCCGGCTTCGAACAGCTTCTTCAGCATCTCCTCGGACGAGGAGGCCGGACCGATGGTGGCGAGGATCTTGACCTTGCGGCTGCGTCTCATTGACTGTTTGTTCCCGGGGCGGCTGGAGCGCCATCCGTTGCGGGCTCGTCAGTCAGCTGGACCATCCAGCTTGCCTGCTCGCCCGTGTCATATTCCTGGAATCCGGCGCGCTGAAAGCCCCGGGCGACGCAATCGGTAACGCCGGCGATCTTGAACTCTTTTTCGGCCACGCACATGTTGATCGGGCCATCCCAGCGTCCGCCGCGCTCGGCGTCTTCTGCATAAAGATAGTAAAACCTTGATGACAACGGTCCCTCGATCAGCGTCTTGCAGCTCGATCCTTCGATGTGCCACCAGCCTTCGGTGATCCAGCCGGCTTTGGCGCGATAGCCGATGCCGACACCGACCAGGTTCTGCGTGGCGTTGCAGACCCGGAAATCGGCCCGTGCCGGCGAGGCCGAAATCACCGCGAAAAGACCCATGGCCGGTATCAGGAGCGGCATGGCCAAGGCGTGGCGCACACGCAGCCTGCCGGCGAAACCCATCCTGAAACCCCTCAAGAACCACATTTGCATCTCTCAACGCCCCTTTTCGGAAAAGTCCGGACGCATGTCAACGCGCCGATCTGTCCAATTCCAATCGATTTAGAAGGCTCTGGCGCGCTTGCGGTCGCCCCTGCTCAGTTTTTTGGCAGAAACCGTGGCCAAACAACGGCATTGCGCAAGCGTTCTCTTCGTGGAATGACGATACCACCTCCCCGAAAGCCAGCGAACAGACCTTTCCCGCCAATGACCCGATCCACAGTTTTCGCGCCTTTCGATATCGTCGAAGGCGATCGCAAGCGCGGCATGGTGCTTCTGGCCGATCACGCCCGCCGCGACCTGCCGGAGGAGTATGGCAGTCTCGGCCTGCCGGCGGCGGAGTTCGACCGCCACATCGCCTACGACATCGGCGTCGAGACTGTAACCCGCGAACTCGCAAGTCTGCTCGGCGTTCCGGCGGTGCTTGCCAATTTTTCGCGACTGCTGATCGACCCCAATCGCGGCGAAGACGATCCAACGCTGATTCGCCAGCTCTATGACGGCACCGTCATCCCGGGAAATTACCCCATCGCGCCGGAGGAGCGCGAAAGGCGGCTGGACCGCTTTTACCGCCCCTATCATGATGCCGTCAGCGCCATGATCGCCTCTGTGGCGCGAGCATCCGCGCAGGCACCCTTCATCTTTTCGGTGCATTCCTTCACACCGACCATGCAGGGATTCGTGCGGCCGTGGCACGCCGGCATATTGTGGGACCTGGACGACCGCGTTGCGCGGCCGCTGATCGACATGCTCGCCGAGGACAAGAGCCTCATCGTCGGCGACAACGAACCCTATGACGGCGCACTGCGCGGCGATACCATGTTCAGGCACGCCATCGTCAACGGCTTTGCCCATGCGCTGCTCGAGGTCCGCCAGGACCTGATCGCCGACCGCAAGGGTGCCCTCGCCTGGGCCGAACGGCTGGCGCCGATCGTTGACGCGATAGATCGACGTGCCGATATACATGCGGTGAAAATATTCGGCTCGCGCACCGGGCCGGTACGATGAGGCCCAAGGGAGGCCAACATGACATGACCGAACTCAGCGAAGAACAAAAGCGCGATTTCGAAGCCGCTGCCTTCCGCCGGCTGGTCGCGCATCTGCGCGAGCGTTCCGACGTACAGAACATCGACCTGATGAACCTCGCCGGCTTCTGCCGCAACTGCCTGTCCAACTGGTACCGCGATGCGGCGCAAGCCGAAGGTGTCGAACTCAGCAAGGAACAGTCGCGCGAGATCATCTACGGCATGCCCTATGCCGAGTGGCAGGCACTGAACCAGATCGAAGCCTCCGACGCCAAGAAGGCCGAGTTCGAGGCAAGACGCCCTAGGGATCACTAGGGGAGGACGCCGTGCCTAAGATTGACGTTGCCGACGTGCCCGGACGCAAGGGCTCATCCTATCCACCGCCGTTCGATGCACCCTGTGCCGAACGCGTGCGGCAGCGGCTAGGCAACGCAGGCGGGCTCACCGACTTCGGCATCAATCTCATGCGCCTGCCGCCGGGCAACTGGTCGAGCCAGCGCCACTGGCATTCGCACGAAGACGAATTCGTCTACGTGCTTGAAGGCGAGCTGACGCTCGTCGAAGATGCCGGCGAGACGGTGCTGCGCGCCGGTGATTGCGCGGCCTTTCCGAAAGGATCAGGCAACGGCCATCACATGATCAATAAATCGGGCGCGATGGCGATCTATCTCGAAGTCGGTTCGCGCTGGCCCGACGACGTCGCCACCTGCTCCGACATCGACATGATGAGCACCAACGCTGACGGCCGGTTTGTGCACAAGGATGGCGCGCCTTATCCCGAGCCGTAGGGATTTCGGAGTGGACCGCCGAGATGGTTGGCCGACGCGAGAGGACGTAGCGTCTGGTCCAAGCACTTTCGGCGAAGAGCGCTTGACTGTGAATTGAATCGATCTAATTTGCCGCGCAACGCCATTTCCGGACCGGATTCTACCCGATGGACGCGCAGAAAATCACGCAGATCGCGATTAGTGGACGCTGGGCAGTGGCCGGCATCTTCCTCGCCAACGGCTTCTTGACCGGCAGTTGGGCGCCGCAGATCCCGGTGTTCCTGACGCGACTCGACATTTCGAAGTTCACGCTCGGCCTGCTGATTCTGTTGTTCGGTGCCGGCGCCGTCACCGCCATGACCTGGTGCGGCCATCTGATCTCGAAGCATGGCTCGCGCACGGTGCTGCGCTGGTTCGGACTTGCCGGCAGCTTCGGCCTTCTGGTTGTGGCTCTGGCCCCCAACGTGCCCCTTGCGGCCGTCGCCATGTTCATCTTCGGCGGTTCGATCGGCGGCATGGACGTCGCCATGAATGCCAATGCAGTGGCAGTCGAACGGCGGCTGTCCCGTGCCATCATGTCGTCCTCGCACGGCTTCTGGAGCCTTGGCGGTTTCGCCGGCGGCGCTTTGGGCGGTTTCGCCATCCAGAACTACGGTCACCTCGCCCATGCGACAGTGGTGACGGCTCTTGCCTTTGCCGTAATCGCCGTAGCGGTCCGCTACCTGATCGCCGAGGACAAGCACCCAGTCGCCGAGCACCACAAATTCGCGCTGCCGGCAAACCCGCTGGTCTATCTGGTTGGGCTGATGGCGCTGCTGACGATGATCTCCGAAGGTGCGGTACTCGACTGGGCGGCGCTGTATCTCAGGCAGGAGCTCGGCGCCGATCTTGCCATCGCAGGCCTGGCCTATGCCGCCTTTTCCGGAGTCATGGCCATCATGCGCTTTCTCGGCGATGGCGTCCGCAACCGTTTCGGTGCCGTTACGACGTTGCGCGCCTCGGCCCTTGCCGCTGCTGCCGGCATGCTGGTGGCCGGGCTGGCTCCCTCGCCTTGGCTGGCCATTGCCGCCTTTGCCTTTTGCGGCCTCGGCATTGCCAACATGGTGCCGATTATCTTTTCGGCCGGCGGCAACCAGGAGGGCATGGCGTCCGGCACCGGCATGAGCGTCGTCACCACAATGGGTTACTCAGGCATTCTGGTGGCGCCGTCGGCGATCGGCTTCATCGCCGAACACTCGAGCTTCGGCCCGATCTTCGTCGCTCTGTCCGGGCTGCTGGTCGTCGTGCTGGTGATGGCTGGGCTCGCTCACCGCGCTGAATTTGCTGCCGAGCCTGCACCGGCTGAATAGCGCTTGAACTCTTCGTAGAGGAAATCCGCGACGCGGCGGATGCGCACGCTGGTACGCACGTCGCGGTGCATGGCCAGCCACACCGGCAGCGTCGGCAGCGGGAGACCCGGCAGCACTGTCTCGACCAGCGGATCACGGTCGGCGAGCGGCTCCTGGCCAAAGCCGATGCCGTTTCCCGCCCGCACCGCTTCCCACAGCACGATCTGATTATCGGTCCTGAAGCGGAAGGCATTGCGAGCGAGCGGGACGCCGAACTGGGCAAAGCCGCGAATGATCTCATCGCTGCGGTCGAAGCCGACCAGATCATGGCCGGCAAGATCGCGGGCCTCGCGCGGACGGCCACGCCGGTCCAGATAGGATTTTGCCGCGCAGGCGCGGAGCGGAATGTCGGTCACCTTGCGCGCGACCAGTTCATTCTGCGCCGGCTTGACCATGCGAATGGCGATATCGGCGTCGCGACGCAGCAGATTCTCGACCTGGTTCGAGGCGACGATCTCGACTTCGATGCCCGGCTCCTCGAACCCAAGCCTCGCTGTGATTTCCGGCAGCACATAGGCCGCCACCACTTCGCTGGCGGCAATGCGCACCGTACCCTCTATCGCCTCGACCGATCCCAGCGCCAGCAGCGAAAAGGCGCTCGCCTGCTCGCTCACCGCGCGGCCCCGTTCAAAGAGCGTGCTGCCCGCTTCCGTGAGCGCGTAGCCACGCCGCCCGCGCCGGAAGAGCGTGACACCGAGCGCCTGTTCCAGCTCGGTGATGTGGCGGCCGAGCGTCGGCTGGCTCGCGGCAAGTTTTCGCGCGGCGGCCGACAGGCTGCCGGTCTCCGCCACGGTGACGAAACTCTTGATCAGGTTCCAGTCAATATCCATTCAAAATTGAATATCATATCGCCAGCTTTAGTCAATTTCCATTCGTTTGCGAAGAAATCACATTGGGGTCATACGCAAACATGGAGACAAACAATGACCACGATCGCAATTCTCGGCGCCAATGGCCGCCTCGGCCGCACGGTCGCCAAGGCCTTCCTCGATGCCGGCTACGATGTCCGTGCCATCACCCGCAGCGGCAAGGTGCCGGCCGAGCTCAAAGGCGCTACGGCGATCGCCGGCGACGCGCTCGACCGTGCTACGCTGATCCGCGCCACCGAAGGCGTCGATATCATTTTCAACGGCCTCAACCCGCTCTACACCGACTGGAGCAAATGCCTGCCGATGGCCGAGAATGTGATGGCTGCCTGCCGGGCGAACGGCGCGCTGCATCTCTTCCCGGGCACCGTCTACAATTACGGCTCGCCGATGCCGGCGGTGATCGCCGAAGACACGCCGTTTCGCCCGACGACGGAAAAGGGCCGTATCCGCGTCGCCATGGAGGACCTGTTTCGCCGCGAGGCCGACGCGGGTCGGGTGCGCACGATCCTGCTGCGCGCTGGTGATTTCTTCGGCGGCACCGGCAGCGGATCGTGGTTCGATCTGGTTGTTGCCGCCAAGATGACCAAGGGCGTCTATACCGCCCCCGGGCCGGTCGATCTCGTGCATGAATGGGCCTATTTGCCCGACCTGACCAAGACCTTCGTCGGGCTGGCTGACAATCTCGACAAGCTCGGCTCCTACGAGGCGCTGAACTTTCCTGGCCATGCGGTGACCGATCTGGACATCAAGGCGGCCGCGGAGAAGGCGCTCGGACGCACGCTGAAGCTGACGTCGATGCCGTGGTGGGTGCTGCGCGCCGGCAGCCCGTTCGTGGCGATGTGGCGCGAGATCGTTTCGATGTCCTATCTCCGCTTCGAGCCGCACCGGCTGGTTTCAGACAGGCTGGAAAGCGTTATCGGTACGATCCCGCACACGCCGCTGGAAAATGCAGTGTCGGAAGCGCTTGAGGATATCGGCATCGCCACGATCAAGACGACGCAAAAAGCTGCCCAACAAGGAACTTAAAAAAGGCGGATGGCCTGATGGTCATCCGCCGCTGTTCGGGAGGAAGGTTGCGCTCAGATCCGGCCCATCAACAGCAGCACCAGGACAACGATCAGGATGACGCCGACGATGCCGGATGGTCCGTAACCCCAGGACCGGGAATGCGGCCACGCCGGAACCGCGCCGATCAGAATAAGAATAAGGATAATGATGAGAATGGTGCTGATCGTCATCAGAAAATCCTCGCTTTGAGGTTGCAATGACGGAACAATGCAGAAGGCCGCCCATTGTTCCCGGGCGGCCTTTGCTTGATCAGGACGCGATCCGGACTCTATTCGGCGGCCTTCGGGAAGGCGATCGCCGGTTCGGCACCCAGATCGGCGTCCAGGCCTTTCGACGGGATGTCGGCCTTTCGACGCCCCAACAGGCGACTGAACCAGCCACGACGCGCACCGGGTTTGACCTTGGCGCGAGTGAACACCATCAGCATCGACGGCGTCACCACCAGCGTCAGCACGGTGGCGAAGGACAGCCCGAAGACGATCGCCGAAGACAGCGAAATCCACCATTGCGTCGACGGCGCGTTGATCGTCGTCTCGTGATGGAAGATTTCGAGGCCGAGGCCGAAAGCAATCGGCAGCACGCCGAGGATCGCCGATACCGCCGTCAGCACCACCGGGCGGGCACGCTCGCGGCAGGTCTGCAGAACGGCTTCGTATTTGTCCCAGCCCTCTTCGCGCAACCGGTCATAGGTGTCGATCAGCACGATGTTGTTGTTCACCACCACCCCGGCCAGCGCGATGACACCGATGCCCGACATGACGATGCCGAATGCCTCTCCCGTCAGCAGCAGCCCGAGGAACACGCCGATCGTCGCCATGACCACGCAGGACAGCACCAGCCAGACGCTGGTGAATTTGTTGAACTGCGCCAGAAGCACGATGAAGATCAGGAAGATCGCCGCACCGAAGGCTTTGCTGAGGAAGGCGCCGGCCTCTGCGCTGTCCTCATTCGAACCGGCAAGCTTCCAGCGAATGCCGCTGCCGAGGTTCATGTCGGCGACAGCTTTGGTGACCTCCTGCTGGACGGCAGCCACCTGGGCGCCGGCAGCGACGTTGGCCTGGACGACGACCGTTCGCGCACCGTCGATGCGGTTGAGGATACCGACCGTCGGCTCCGGCTTGCGCACGACGAAGTTCGAGATCGGCACCGAGCCTTGCGCGGTCTGCACCCTGAGTTCGTCGAGCGTTGACAGCGTGCGCCGATCCTCGGGCAGGCGCAGCCTGATGTCGACTGCATCGTCGGCGCCGGCGGGCCGGTATTCGCTGAGCTTCAGCCCGTTGGTCACCAGTTGCACGACCGTCCCGACCGCGGTTGGGCTGATGCCGTACTGCGCCGCCTTGGCGCGATCGACTTCAAGCGCCCAGTCGACGCCGGGCGGCGCCAGGCCGTCGGAAATATCGATGACGCCGGGCACCTTGGCTATGCGCGCGGCGACGGCGCGGGCCTTGTCGTCAAGGCCCTTCGGATCGACGGCCGAAAGCCTGATCTGGATCGGCTTGCCGGTAGGCGGGCCGGCTTCCGGCACGCGAACCTCGACGTCGACACCGGGAATGCCGGCCATCACGCCGCGCAGTTCGTCCAGGATTGAGTTCGCCGATTTACGCTCGCGCCAGTCGACGAATTCGTACTGGATCACGCCAACCACGTCTTCCGGAACATCCTGGCCGCCGCCCTGCGTCTTGCCGACACGGGTATAGACAGACTTCACGCCCGGCCAGCCGAGCAGCCGGTTTTCCGCGGTCTTGGTGGCCGCGTCCATTTCGGCAAGCGAAAGATTGCCGCGGGCGTGGACATAGAGCAGGCCGTAGTCAGGCTCGACATTCGGGAAGAATTCGACGCCGGCGCCGAATTTCGAATAGGCGTAGCCGACGCCGAACAACAGCGCCACAGTGAGGACAAGCACGGTGATGGGATAATGCACCGCCTGCTTGACCACGGCCATGTACCAGCCGTCGCGATTGTCGTCGGGGTGATGGGCCGGCGCCTTGGCAAATATCGCGCCCAGCGTCGGCGCGAAGACCAGCGCATAGAGCATCGAGGCCGAGAGCGTCACGATCAGCGTGATCGGCATGTATTTCATGAAGTCGCCGATGATGCCCGGCCAGAACAACAGCGGCGAGAAGGCGGCAATGCGCGTCATCGTCGCCGCGATGACCGGGCCGGCCATGCGCTTGGCGGCAAGCGCGAACGCTTGCTCCTTCGGCATGCCCTCGCTCATGCGTCGCTCGGCGAATTCGGTGACGATGATGGCGTCGTCGACCAGCATGCCGACCGCCAGGATGAGGCTGAACAGCACGATCATGTTGATCGTGTAGCCCATCATTGCCAGCAACAGGATGCCGATCAGGAAGGACGAGGGGATGGCCAATCCGATCAGCAGCGAGGCACGGCCAGACAGCGCGTAGAGAATGACGATGAACACCAGGATCACGGCGATCATCACGTGGTTCTGCAGGTCGCCGAGCAACTGGTTCACGAAGACGGACTTGTCTTGCGTGTAGGTGACGTGCATGCCCTCCGGCATCGTCTTGATGAAGGCGTCGGACACCTCCCTGACCTTGCCAATCGTATCGATCAGGTTGGAGCCGATGCGCTTCTTCACCTCGATGGCGATCGCCGGCTTGCCGTCGAGGCGGGTGACCGTCTCGGCGTCCTTGAAGGTCGAGCGGATGGTAGCAATGTCCTTGGCCTGCACCACCGCATTGGGGCCGGCGACGACCGGAAGCGCCGCCACATCCTCTGGCGTCTCGATAAGCGACGGCACCTTGACCGCGTATTTGCCCTCGGATCCTTCGATATTGCCGGCGGCGACAAGACTGTTGGAAGCGCCGACCGCACCGATCAACTGGTCGAGCTGCAGCCCGTAGGAAGACAGCTTCATCGGATCGATGACCACTTCGACGAGGTCGTCGCGCGCACCCTGCAGCGAGCCCTCGAGCACGCCAGGCACTTCCTCGATGCGGTCGCGCAGCTCGCGCGCCGCCGCCGTCAGCACGCGCTCGGGCACCTCGCCCGACAGCGTCACGACCAGGACGGGGAACTCGGAGATGTTGACCTCGGAGACCACGGGCTCCTCAGCCGCTTGCGGCAGGTCGGCCTTGCCGTCCTGCACCTTGCTGCGTGTGTCCTGCAGCGCGGTGGCGAGGTCCGTCTGTGGCTGGAATTCAACGAGCACATAACCGCCGCCCTGGAAGGCGGCCGACCGCATCTCCTTCAGGCCCTTCAGGCTCTTCAGCTTGGCTTCCATCGGCCGCAGCAGGAGGCGCTCGGAGTCTTCCGGCGAGATACCCTGGTAGATCAGGCTGACATACATCATCGGAATCGGAACGTCGGGTTCCGCTTCCTTCGGCGTCGACTGGTAGGCGACCGCACCGGCAAGAATGAGAAAGACCAGGACCGCAATGGTCAGCCGGGCATTGCTGATAGCAAGTTTGACGATGTCCATGATTACTGCGTCCCGGCCGTCGCTTCGCCCAACAGCTTTTGGATGGTCGCCTGGTCGGCTGCGACCGGCTTGACCACCTCGCCTTCCTTCACCAGCTCCTGGCCGGCGACGATGATGCGGGCGTCGGCCGCAATGCCGCCGAGCACCAGGCCGGTTGGCGTGTCGTCGACCAGATCGATCGGGAAGAACACGACCTTGTCATCCTTGTCGACGGCGCGGATGCCGAGGTCGCCCTTGTCGCCGAGCGTCACCACCGATCGCGGCAGCATCACGGCGTCGGTCGGCTGGGCGCTGAGCGCAATTTCTGCCGTCATGCCGGCCGGTACGGACCCATCGGCGTTGGGGATGGCGACTTCGACCCGAAAGGTACGGGTTGCCGAAGATGCATCCCGGCTGATGTAGCGCACCGTACCCTTGACGGTCTGGCCACTGACCAGGCGCACATTGGCTTCGTCACCGATCTTCAGATAGCCGAGATCGCGTTCGCTGACTTCGCCGCGGGCGATCACCGGATCGAGCTTGAGAATGGTCGCCACCTCGCCGCCCTGCATGACGGAACTGCCAAGCTCCACCGGCACCCGGTCGATGACGCCGTCGAAGGGCGCCTTCACCTCGTTGCGGTCGAGCTCGGCTTGCGCGGCGTCCAGTTGCGACTTGGCCAGCGTCAGGTTGGAACGGGCCGTATCGAGCTGCAGCTTGGGCAGATTGCCGGTTTTCATCAGCCGCAGGGCCGCAGCCAGCTCGGCCTCACGTTGCACGACAAGCTGCTTGGCGTTGTCGACCGCCGAGATCTTTTCCTCGGCGGCAAGCATCAGGATGAGGTCGCCGGTCTTGACGTGCTGACCCTGCTTGACCGGCAGCTTGTCGATGACGCCAGCGACGCGTGTCGCCAGGACGGCGCGCTTGTCGGCTTCGGTCAGTCCGGAAATGCGGATAGCGCGTGCATAGGTGCGCCGCGGCGGGGTTATGACCGCGACCGTGCGTAACGGCGCCTTGGGCTGTTCCGCCTCGGCAGTCCCCGGCTTGGCAGCCCCCTGTTTGCCAGTTTGGGGCTTGCCTGCGTCGGCTGTTTTGGGCTGCTCGACCTCTCCTGCCTTGGGCTTGTTGTCGGCGGACGCGCTGCCGACGGACGAGAACTCGCCTGTCGCCATCCAGCCGGCGAAACCGATGAGCACAACAATGGCTGCAAGCTTGTGAAACCTGAATTTCGGCATCGTTATTGTTCCAGTGCGCGGGGTTCGGCCAGGCCGCATCTTCTACTTGGGGCGCGTCGCCGATATGGGTGCGCGCGAGGCCGTATTCAAATTGCCGTGATCGGCGAAGCGCGCTTCTACCTCAAAGTTGCGGCGCAATATAGTCAGAAAAGTTGATGGATTGTTGCTTTGTCCGCAAGATGCGGCTGCAGCATCGGCTGTTGATCGCCAAAACAGCGGTATGGCAGCAAGTGTCAGGATGATTGGACAGATTGCGATGTCATCTGCTTTGCGGAGGAGCCAGACAAATCCAGGAAAAGTGTGAAACGGTTTTCCGTCGGAATTGCGTCAAAACAAAAAGATAGAGCGGTTCGGCGTTTCCGAAACGATGAACCCTTCTAGGCCGGACGGCGGGCGGCCTCGGGCTGCTTGCGCGCCGCAAGAAATTCCTTGACCCGCCGGCCCGGCGCCGGCCCGCGCACCGGCTTCAAGCCGTCGTCGAGTTCGCCGGACAGATCGATCGTCGGCCGCTTGCCGACGGCGTCATAATTTTCTTCCAGCCAATCACTGGCTGCGGTGCGGCCGAGGTCGCGCAGATAGGCAAGGAACGCCCATTCGGCATTGACCTTGGACGATGCCGACAAATCCTTGAACGCTTCGTCGGCATCGATGCGGTGCATGCGGATGTCGCGATATTCGCCGTGCGGCAATCGGCCGGCGGCGATCAGTTCCTTGACGAAGGCGATCGAGCGGAATTCGCGCAACAGCCCGGCGTTGAAGGTGATCTCGTCGATGCGGTTCTGGATCTCATTGGCGCTCTTCGGCGTCCCCTCGCGGACTACCGGATTGATCTGCACCAAAAGCACGTCCTCGGTGGCCGCCGTCTTGAAGAACGGGAACAGTGCCGGGTTGCCGCCATAACCGCCATCCCAATAGGGCACGCCCTTGATCTCGACGGCACGGAACAATTGCGGCAAGCAGGCCGACGCCATCACCGTGTCGAGGTCGATCTCGCCGTCCGAGAAGACCCGCAACTGGCCGGTCTCGACGTTGGTAGCGGAAATGAACAGTTCCATCGACTTGCAGGCGCGCACATTGTCGAAATCGATCTCACGTTCGACCACGTCGCGCAGCGGATTGATGGCGAGCGGATTGGCGACATAGGGCGAATATACCCGAGACATCGTATCGAACAGGAAATAGCCGGGCGTGTTCTCGATCGACCAATTGCCCCAGGCGATGTCCCAAGGCATGCGCTGTACCGGGCTGAAGCGGCCCTTTGCCGCCACCGCACGCCAGAAATCGTCGAGCTTCCGCCGCGCGCCCTCGACACCGCCGCGGACAAAGCCGTCGGCCAGCGCCACGGCATTCATGGCGCCGGCACTGGTGCCCGAAACCGCCGTTATGTCGAGGCGCCCGTCCTCGAGCAGCCGATCGAGCACGCCCCAGGAAAACGCCCCATGCGAGCCGCCGCCTTGCAGCGCGACATTGATCTTCTTTGGCTCTTCCGCCTTGCCATTTTTCGGCATGGCGTGGCCCTTGACCGCTGGAAGCCTCACTGAGCGGTCCAGCCGCCATCGACAGAGATGTGCGTGCCGTTGATCTGCGCCGCCGCATCCGAGCATAGGAACACCGCGGCCGCCGCAACCTGCTCGACGGTGACGAACTCCTTGGTCGGCTGCTTTTCGAGCATGACCTCACGGACCACCGTCTCGCGGTCCATCTTGTTGGCCTTCATCTGGTCGGGGATCTGCGCCTCGACCAGCGGCGTCAGCACATAGCCGGGACAAATGGCATTGCAGGTGATCTTGTCGCGCGCCAGCTCCAGGGCGACAGTCTTGGTCAGGCCCAGAATGCCATGCTTGGCCGAGACATAGGCCGACTTGAAGGGCGAGGCGACAAGGCCGTGGGCCGAGGCGACGTTGACGATCCGGCCGCCACCGGCCTGTTTCATCAATGGGATGGCGGCTGCGATGGTGTGGAAGGCCGATGACAGGTTGATGGCGATGATCGCATCCCATTTCTCGATCGGGAAGCTTTCGACCGGCGCGACATGCTGGGTGCCGGCGTTGTTGACCAGGATGTCGACCGAGCCGAATGCCTCGGCTGCCTTCGCCACCAAAGCCCGGCACTCGGCCGGCCTCGACATATCGGCCTTGACGTAGACAGTCTTCACGTCGTGGTGCTTCGCGATCGCGTCGGCGATGGCGTGATCGGCGGCGGTGTCGGAAAAGGAATTGACGACGACGTTGCAGCCTTCGGCCGCGAGCGCGTGGGCAATGGCCAGGCCGATGCCCGAGGTGGAACCGGTGACGATGGCGGTTTTTCTGGCGGTCAAGGCTGGCTATTCCTTTGAAATGGGTTCTCGCGGAACCATGTTGCACTGCAGCATATAGGTTCTCTGCCATCCAAGAACAGCGGATGCGTGGAGCAATGACATGAAATTTTTGTCATGTAGACCTCTCTCGTCCCGACGAGAGAGGTGTCCGGCACCGGCTGTTGCGACCGGTTTTCGCAAGTATGCGAGGGAAAAATCCTCAGGCGACGAGGTCTGGGACCGGCCCGATATAGCGCGACTGCGGCCGGATCAGCCGTCCGCTCGTCTGCTGCTCGCGCGCATGGGCAATCCAGCCGGCGACGCGCCCGGCAGCAAAGACGTTGGTGAACGCCTCTTTCGGAAAGCCCGCCGCTTCCAGCAGGAGCGCTGTGAAGAACTCGACGTTGGTCTGGAGCGAGCGTGACGGCTTGGCGATGCGGAGCACTTCGAGCGCCGCGTGCTCCACGCTTTCGGCAAAGGCCAGCCGGTGGCCGGCTTCGCCCTTGGCGCCGAGCTGCCGCACCACCGCTTTCAGCACGTCGGCACGCGGATCGCGCACACGATAGATGCGATGCCCGAAGCCCATGATGCGGCGGCCACGCGCGATCTCGCCACGCAGCCAGCCGGCGGCGTCGCCATGCGCCTCGATCGCATCCAGCATCTCGATCACCGGACCTGGCGCGCCGCCATGCAGCGGCCCCTTGAGCGCTCCGAGCCCGGCCAGCACCGCCGAAGTAAGCCCGGCCTGCGTCGAAGCGACCACGCGCGCGGCGAAGGTCGATGCGTTGAGGCCGTGGTCGCAAACCGTCACGAGATAGGCATCGAGCGCCTTCGCCAATTTAGGCGAGGCCACAATGCCGGTCAGCATCCGCAGCATGTCGGCTGCATGATCGGCCTTGCTATCAGGCGCAATCGGGCTTTCGCCGCGCTGCAAGCGCAGCAAGGCCGGCGTCAGCACGGCAGGTGCCGCAACCAGCCGCAGCGCGTCCGACAATTTGTCACCATCCGGCAGCAGGGCAATACCGGCGCGCATCGCGCTGTAGATATCGACGGATGCGAGAAACGGCAGCAAGGGTGTGATCTGCTCGAACACTTCGCTGCGCGCCCGACCGATCGCGTTCGCCAGCTCCCTGCCGTCGGGAAGATCGTCGAAAAAGCCGTCGAACAGCAGATGAACCACCTCGGCGTATTTCCAGCGGCCTGCCAGTTCGGGCAACGAATGGCCCCGGATGGTCAGGCGGCCACCAAGACCGTCAACATCGGAGAGCACCGTTTCCGCCGCCACCACATCATCGAGCCCATTCGCCATTGGTTTTCTCCTTGACCCTTTCCGGGTGGTAGATAAGGGTTGGTGACTGGACCATCAATCTTGATCAACGGAATCAACATGACAAGGCTGACATGACGGAGTGGCTGACGCGGGACGAAGCCCTGGAGCGTCTCAAGGTGCGAGCCCAGACCCTCTATGCCTATGTCAGCCGCGGACGCATCGGCGTGCGGCCGGACCGGGCGGATCCACGCCGCAGCCAGTATCGGGCCGACGACATCGCGGCGCTGGCGAGCCGCCGGGCTCGTGGCCGAAATCCCCAGGCAATCGCCGAAAGTGCAATTGCCTGGGGTGAGCCGGCGATCGCCACCACGATCTCGACCGTTTTGCATGGCCGCCTTGTCTATCGCGGCCAGGATGCGGTTGCTCTCTGCGAGGCTGCCACGCTGGAGCAGACGGCAAACCTGCTTTGGGCATCTGGCGCACCAATGTCGTTCGTCTCGGCGAGCCGCCATGGCAACGGCGCAACTGGCCGGCCGGCTGCCTTCGCGGAATTGGCCGCGTTGGCGGCCAACGGCCGGCCTTCGCTCGGCCGAAGATCGGCTTCGCTCAACCACGATGCGGCCGGCGCCATCGCCGCTTTGGCCCAGGCGCTCGGCGCGATTCCCGGAACTGGTGCCGTGCACGAAAGGCTGGCGCGGGGATGGTCGCTCGATGCGGCCGGCGCAGACTTGATCCGCCGCTCACTGGTGCTGTTGGCCGATCACGAATTGAACGCATCGACCTTCGCCGCACGGGTCGCCGCGTCCACCGGCGCACCTGTTTCGGCCTGCCTGCTTGCCGGCCTCGCCACGCTCTCCGGGCCGCGCCATGGCGGCGCCGCGGAGGCGGTCATGATGCTGGCCGAAGATGCGCAGAGATTGGGGCCGGATGCGGCTGTCGGACGCTGGCTCGGTCACGACAGGCCGCTGCCCGGATTTGGCCATCCGTTTTATCCCGACGGCGATCCGCGTGCGGAACCGTTGCTGGCAGCGATAGATGTCGATGATGGGCTGTTACGGCTTTGCGATGCGGCCTTTGCGGCAACGGGCATGCGCCCGAACGTCGATTTCGCTTTGGCCGCGCTGACGCGCAGCCTCCGTTTGCCGTCCGATGCGCCGTTCCGCCTGTTCGCGCTCGGCCGCAGCATCGGCTGGGCCGCGCATGCCGTGGAGCAGGTGACGAGCAGCGGCCTGATCCGGCCACGCGCCCGCTACAAGGGACCGCTGCCGGAGCAGCTCTAGCCGCGCTGCTTGCGAAGTCTCAGCGGCACCTGAAGGAAGGTTCGACGCTGCACTTCGCCAGCCGGCAGTCAGGACATCGTGTCGAGCTTGCGCTGCATCGCGGCGATCTGCTCCTTCAGCTCCTGAAGGTCGTCGGGTTTTTCCGGCGTTTCCTTCCTGGCCGGTTCGGCCGGCGCTGCTGCCGGCGCCGAGCCCGCGGGCGGGAACGGCGTGAACAGCCGCATGGCGTTCTGGAACATTTCCATGTTGCGCCGCGTCTGCTCCTCCAGCACCTTGATTGGTGTCGCGATCTTCATCATGTCCATCGGCGACTTGCCGAGCGCATCTTTCATCTGCTCGCGAAAGCGTTCCTGCTCCTTAGAGAAGGCCAGCATCGACTGCTCGAGAAAGCTCGGCACGATCATCTGCATCTGGTCGCCGTAATAGGCGATAAGCTGACGCAGGAACGGGATCGGCAGCATGTTCTGCCCGTCCTTGTTCTCCAGCTCGAAGATGATCTGGGTCAGTACCGGATGCGTGATGTCGTCACCGGTCTTGGCGTCCTGGACAGTAAAGTCCTCGCCTCTTTTGACCATTTCAGCGAGATCCTCGAGCGTCACATAGGTGCTGGTGCCCGTATTGTAGAGACGGCGATTGGCATATTTCTTGATAACAATAGGTTCGTCTTTTGCGGCCATCTGCATCCTCCCCGGACACCGGGCAGCTTAAGTAAGCCGCCGGTAACGATTGCGCCTTTTTAAAGGATATGCGCAAAAGCGTCATGAATCCAAGCAGTTTGTGCAGTGCGAGAACATTTTATGCTGCGCAGCACGGACGGGCCGCCGTTGCAGCGACGGGCGGCATGCTTGCGGCAGTGGGACGCCATGCCCATTTCGGGTTTGACTCGGGTTGTGGAAAGGGCAAGAAAAGTCCCCGACGGCACCCGAAATCGTTCCCCGAAAGCCTGGAGAAGAACATGTCCGCTTCCAACGCCATCGTTGTCGCCAATGCAGCGCGCACGCCCGTCGGCTCCTTCAACGGCGCCTTCGCCAACACCCCAGCCCATGAATTGGGTGCCGTCGCCGTCAGGGAAGCGCTGGTCCGTGCCGGCGTCGACGGCAAGGAGGTGGACGAGGTCATCCTCGGCCAGATCCTGACCGCGGCTCAAGGGCAGAACCCGGCGCGGCAGGCGGCAATGGCTGCCGGCGTACCGCAGGAGGCGACCTCCTGGGGCCTGAACCAGCTCTGCGGCTCCGGCTTGCGCGCCATCGCGCTCGGCATGCAGCAGATAGCCCAGGGCGACGCGAGGATCATCGTTGCCGGCGGCCAGGAATCGATGTCGATGGCTCCGCATGCGCAACATCTGCGCGGTGGCGTCAAGATGGGCGACTTCAAGCTGATCGACACCATGATAAAGGACGGCCTGACCGATGCCTTCTACGGCTATCATATGGGCAACACCGCGGAGAACGTCGCTCGCCAGTTCCAGATCACCCGCGACGACCAGGACCAGTTCGCACTGGCTTCCCAGAACAAGGCCGAGGCCGCGCAGAAAGCCGGAAAATTCAATGACGAGATCGTTGCCTTTACAGTCAAGGGCAGGAAGGGTGACACAGTAGTCGACCAGGATGAATACATCCGCCACGGCGCGACAATCGATGCCATGACCAAGCTCAAGCCCGCCTTCGACAAGGAAGGCACGGTAACTGCTGCCAATGCTTCCGGCATCAACGACGGCGCCGCCGCCGTGGTGCTGATGACCGAAGCGGAAGCCGCAAGGCGCGGCATCACACCGCTGGTGCGTATCGTTTCCTGGGCGACCGCCGGTGTCGACCCGCAGATCATGGGGACGGGACCGATCCCCTCCTCGCGCAAGGCGCTGGCCAAGGCCGGCTGGTCGGTCGGCGACCTCGATCTGGTCGAAGCCAACGAAGCCTTTGCCGCGCAGGCCTGCGCCGTCAACAAGGACATGGGCTGGGATCCGGCCATCGTCAACGTCAATGGCGGCGCCATCGCCATCGGCCATCCGGTCGGCGCCTCGGGCGCCCGCATCTTCAACACGCTGGTCTACGAAATGCGCCGCAGAGGTGCCAAGAAAGGTCTTGCCACGCTGTGCATCGGCGGCGGCATGGGTGTTGCCATGTGCGTGGAAGCATTGTGATGAGATAAGCGATACGAATAGGATGCTGGCGCAAAGCGAGTAGGGAATAGAGGGCAAACCCCACCGCTTCAACGCTCAGTCATCTGCATTTCCCGGGAGGACATATGACAAAGGTTGCAATCGTCACAGGCGGGTCGCGCGGCATCGGCGCGGCGATATCGGTCGCCTTGAAAAGCGCCGGCTATTCGGTCGCCGCAAACTACGCCGGCAATGAGGAAGCGGCGGCAAAGTTCAAGGCCGCGACCGGCATCCCGGTCTATAGATGGTCGGTCGCCGACTACGAGGCCTGCGCCGCCGGCATCAAACAGATAGAGGCCGATCTCGGTCCCGTCTCGGTGCTGGTCAACAATGCCGGCATCACTCGCGACGCGATGTTCCACAAGATGACGCGCGAGCAATGGAAGGAGGTCCTCGACACCAACCTTTCCGGCGTCTTCAACATGACGCATCCATTGTGGGGCGGCATGCGCGACCGCAAGTTCGGTCGCATCATCACCATCTCCTCGATCAACGGCCAGAAAGGCCAGGTCGGCCAGGTCAATTATTCGGCCTCGAAGGCCGGCGATATCGGCTTCACCAAGGCGCTGGCCCAGGAAGGCGCGCGCGCCGGCATCACCGTCAACGTCATTTGCCCCGGCTACATCGCCACCGAGATGGTCAAGGCAATGGACGAGAAGGTCCTCAACGAGCGCGTCATCCCGCACATCCCGGTGGGCCGTCTCGGCGAGCCGGAGGAAATCGCGCGCTGCGTCGTCTTCCTCGCTTCCGACGATGCCGGTTTCATCACCGGCTCGACCATATCAGCCAATGGCGGCCAGTACATCGCCTGATCGTTTATCTTTACGTTGAGACAGATACGCGCTTGGACGAACGGGCCTGCAAAACGGCCCGTTTCTATAGCGGTCTTCCCGTTGCAAGATCTCGATGCGGCACGCTGCCCCAATCCGGCACGCAAAGGTTAACGGCCGCTGCGCAGCCTATGCAAAAACCGCCCGGCAGCCTGTGGATTCTCGGTGGAAAAGCTGTTCACAACACAACATGTTGCGGTGAACAAACCAAGAAACTTTGCCCATCGCTGATTCGTCGCCGATTCGTTCCGGCTTTGAGCGGAACGTTAACGGCGAGTGCTGAAAACACCATTGAAATGATTAAAGCGCGTTAGGAAACATCAATAATTTCATAACGTTGTGCGAAGCAGATTGGCCGGCCACGACCATTCACCGGCAAAGGTTAACCGCAGTGCTCGCTTGGATGCCGCTTGCATAAATCGGGCCAGTTTCCGTGATTCAGCATGTGGTGAGATTCGCCGAAAGAAAACCCAGATGTAGCCGTGAACAAACCCTGAATCAGCGCGAGTCAGTGATTCGTCGCTGATTCGTTCCAGACTCGTTCCAACTGTTAATCGGGAACAGATTTGAGGCTCGAACGAACCAATCGGCCTGCCCTCGGCACATTCCGCTTTCGCTTCGCGCCCGAAATCCCTATGTGTCGCCTGTCATACGCGGCCAATATGGGCGCGCTCCCGACAATGCGAGGCGGAGAGCCTTATTTCCAGGCCGATGAACATCCATCCGAAACACACTGAACCGCTGATCCTGTCGGGTCGAGACGTGACGGCCGTGCTCGGCCCGACCAACACCGGCAAGACCCATCTCGCGATCGAGCGCATGGTGGCGCACGAAAGCGGCGTCATCGGCCTGCCGCTCAGGCTGCTTGCCCGCGAGGTCTATACGCGCGTCTGCGAGAAGGTCGGCGCCCATAAGGTTGCGCTCATCACCGGCGAGGAAAAGATCCAGCCGGCGGGCGCGAAATACTCGGTCTGCACCGTGGAAGCGATGCCGCGCGAGACCGACGCCGCCTTCGTTGCCATCGACGAGGTCCAGCTCGCCGGCGATCTCGAACGCGGCCACATCTTCACCGATCGCATCCTGCATCTACGCGGCCGCCAGGAGACGCTGCTGCTGGGTGCGGCCACCATGCACGGCATCCTGCAGCGCCTGCTGCGGGGCGTGTCGGTGGTGACCCGGCCACGCCTGTCGCATCTTGCCTATGTCGGCTCGAAGAAGCTGACCCGCCTGCCGCGGCGCACCGCGATCGTCGCCTTCTCGGCCGACGAGGTCTATGCTATCGCCGAGCTGATCCGCCGCCAGCAGGGCGGTGCCGCCGTCGTGCTCGGCGCACTCAGCCCGCGCACCCGCAACGCCCAGGTGGCGCTGTTCCAGTCGGGCGACGTCGACTACCTCGTCGCCACCGACGCCATCGGCATGGGCCTCAACCTCGACCTCGACCACGTCGCCTTCGCCCAGAATCGCAAATTCGACGGCTACCAGTACCGCAACCTGACGGCGGCCGAGCTCGGCCAGATTGCCGGCCGCGCCGGCCGGCATCTGCGCGACGGCACCTTCGGCGTCACCGGCCAGGTCGATCCGCTGGATGATGAACTGGTCAACAAGATCGAGGCGCATGATTTCGATCCGGTGAAAGTGCTGCAGTGGCGTACCGCGCATTTCGATTTCGCCAGCCTCGATGCGCTGAAGCGCTCGATCGAGACCAACGCCCCGGTAGAAGGCCTGACGCGCGCACTGCCGGCAGTAGACGCGCAGGCGCTCGAGCATCTGTCGCGCGACGAGGACATCCGGGCACTCACCACCGATGCCAGGCGCGTGGCGCTGCTGTGGGAAGCCTGCGCGCTGCCCGACTACAGGAAGATCGCGCCGGCCCAGCATGCCGACTTGATCGCCTCCATCTACATGGACCTTGCCAGGCACGGCCATGTCGACGAGAACTACATGGCCGAGCAGGTGCGCCGTGCCGACACCACCGAAGGCGACATCGACACGCTGTCGCACAGGATTGCCCAGATCCGCACATGGACCTTCGTCTCCAACCGGCCCGGCTGGCTGGCCGATCGGGCACACTGGCAGGAAAAGACGCGCGAAATCGAAGACAGATTGTCGGATGCGCTGCATGAGCGGTTGACGAAACGTTTTGTAGACCGCAGGACTTCGGTCCTCATGCGGCGCCTTAGAGAAAACACGATGCCTGAAGCCGAAATCAGCCCAACCGGAACCGTCCTCGTCGAAGGCCATCACGTCGGCGAGTTGCAAGGTTTCCGCTTCACCGCCGACCAGAGCGCCGGCGGCGAGGATGCCAAGGCGGTGCGGGCGGCGGCGCAGAAGGCGCTTGCCGCCGAGTTCGAGGCGCGGGCCGAGCGTTTCGGCGCCTCTGCCAATGGCGACATTGCGCTGGGTTCGGATGGCACGCTGCGCTGGATCGGCGCCCCGATCGGCACGTTGGTTGCCGGCGAAGACGCTTTGAAGCCGCGTCTCGTTCTGCTCGCCGACGAGCAACTCACCGGCCCGGCCCGCGACAAGGTTGCGGCGCGCGCCGAGCGCTTCGTCAATTTCCAGATCGAATCCCTGCTGAAGCCGCTGGTCGACCTCAAGAATGCGGAGCAGATCACCGGCATAGGCCGCGGCATTGCTTTCCAGCTCGTCGAGCATTTCGGCCTCATCAACCGTCGCGACATCGCCGACGAGATGAAATCCCTCGACCAGGAAGGCCGCGCGGCGCTTCGCCGTCTCGGCGTGCGCTTCGGCGCCTACCATGTCTTCGTGCCGGCGCTGATCAAGCCGGCGCCGGCCGGGTTGATAACGCTGCTGTGGGCGCTGAGGAACGACGGCAAGGACAAGCCCGGCTTCGGCGATGTCGTCCACGCACTGGCCTCCGGCCGCACCTCGGTGGTCATCGATCCGACCTTCGACAAGACCTTCTACAAGCTGGCGGGCTACCGCAATCTTGGCCGGCGTGCTGTACGCGTCGATATTCTCGAGCGGCTGGCCGACCTGATCCGGCCGGCGACCAACTGGAAGCCGGGCCTCGGGCCTCGCCCCGACGGCGCCTATGACGGCCAGTCCTTCATGGTCACGCCGCCGATGATGTCGATCCTCGGCGCCACCGCCGACGACATGGAAGAGATCCTGAAGGGTCTCGGCTATCGCGCCGATGCCAAACCGGCGGCCGAGGTCAAGGCGCGGCTCGACGCACAGGACAATACCGCGCGTGAAGCTGCCGCTGCAAAGCAGGCGGCGGAAGAGGCAACGCGAGTCGAGCAGGCTAGGATGGCGGAAGCGGCTGCCACGGCAGAGCCGCCGGCGGAGCCGTCCGAGCCCGTGTCGGAAGCGGCCCCTATGGCGGAGGCTGCGGCCGAAGCCGTGACCGAAGCTGCGGCAGAGCCTGTCGCGGAAGACCAGCCGCAAGCGCCAATCGAAGTCACGCAGGAGACCCGGCCCGCCGCCGAAGCGACTGCTGAAGCGCCTGCGGAACCAGCGGCCGAGCCAACGGCGGAACTTGGGGCGGAAACTGAGGCTGCGGCACCGGCAGAACCGCCGGTTTCAGACACTACGGAAGCATCGCCGGCCGAACCTGCAGCGACGGCAGGAGCCGTCGCCGGCGAAGCTGCTCCAGAAGCCGAGGAGCCAAAACCCATCCTGTTATGGCGGCAGGGTCGTTTCGACCAGCGCCCGCGTCATCGCCAGCATGACAACCGCCCCCGGGACAATCATCGGGACAATCGCGCGCGCAATGGTCAAGCTGCGCCGGACAGCCGCAGCGATGCGCCGGTAGATGCCGGCGGGCAACCGACGCCGGGCGACCGGCCCGCCCGTCAAGGGCGCCACGATCAGCGCGACGGCGCCGGCAAGCCGCGCTTCGATCGCAGCAAGTTCAAGCCGAGGCCGCAAGGCGAGGCGGCAGATCAGCGCGCCGGCAAGCCGCAAGGTGAACGCCCGGACCGGCGCGAAAACCGGCCCGACTGGAAGGCTGGCCGGCAGGACGGCAAAGGCGGCGCACAAGGCGCAAAGCCGGCGTTCCCGCCAAAGCCGCGTGAGGAGCGCCCGGTCCGCTTCGACCCGGACTCGCCTTTCGCCAAGCTCGCCGCGTTGCGCGACCAGCTGAAGAAGTAGGCTGCTCGTCCGATGGTCACTGATGCCCGCCAGCGCATCGACAAGTGGCTGTTCTTCTCGCGCGCGGTAAAATCGCGCACGCTGGCAGCCAAGCTGGTTGTCGCCGGACGCGTCCGCATCAATCGCGACAAAGCAGCGCAGGCCTCCGATACGGTCCGGCCGGGCGACGTTTTGACCATCACGCTGGAGCGGCGGATCTTCGTCTGGAAAGTCCTTGGCACCGGCGTACGGCGTGGCCCGGCCGAAGAGGCCCGCCTGCTCTACGAGGACATGTCGCCGCCCCCCGCGCCCAAGGGCGAGGCGCTTCCGGATGCGGTGCCGCCGTTGCGCGAGGCCGGCAGCGGTCGCCCGACGAAGAAGGAACGCCGCCAGACCGACCACCTGCTCGGCGACGATTGAGCAAAGGTCGAACGCCCGCTTTGCCGGCCTTCCGGAATTCCATTCCGGAAACCGCGGCCCCGCTGGCAGGGGCCGCCCTTGCCACCAGCGGACAAAGGCGTTACCTCACCAAAAAAGCCCAATAAAATGGGACGTCCCGGAGCCGACCAATGACCTATGTCGTGACCGACAATTGCATAAAATGCAAATACATGGACTGCATCGAGGTCTGTCCGGTCGACTGCTTCTACGAAGGTGAGAACATGCTCGTCATCCACCCGGACGAGTGCATCGATTGCGGCGTCTGTGAACCGGAATGCCCGGCCGACGCGATCAAGCCCGACACCGAGTCGGGCCTCGACAAATGGCTGCAGATCAACACCGAATATGCCGAGAAATGGCCCAACATCACCGCCAAGAAGGAGCCGCCGGCCGACGCTAAAAATTTCGATGGCGAAACTGGCAAGTTCGAGAAATATTTCTCCGCCGAGCCCGGCGAAGGCGACTGACGAGCCTGCCGGCTGCGGCGGCCTGACGCCGCGTAACAGACGTGATACATTAACTGCCTTGACAGGCGGCGACGGCGCGTGGCCTTCGCGCGTGCAGCAAAACCTTGATTCTTCCGACTTTTTGTGTTACATCAACCAAACATGCCGGTGACACAACGTCGATTTATGGCGCAAACGCCCCAAATCACTGAAAGGTGAATTTCTCAATCCGGACCAGAGCGATCTGGGGCAGGCGGTCGCAATGTTGCGATGTGCCGGTCCTGGCCTTTCCGGTGAGTTCATCGTTGTGTGGCTAAGGACCGGTCACCCCGGTCGCACGAGTTCGGGCCGGCACGATGCCGGTACCACAACAAGGAGTTCAGGGCGTAATGGCAACGATCACCCCGCAGAAGAAGTCCACCGCAGCGCGCCACGGTTTCAAGACCGGCGAGTACATCGTCTATCCGGCGCATGGTGTCGGCCAGATCGTCTCGATCGATGAGCAGGAAGTCGCGGGCCACAAGCTGGAGCTGTTCGTCATCGACTTCCAGAAGGACAAGATGCGCCTCAAGGTGCCGGTCGCCAAGGCGACCTCGATCGGCATGCGCAAGCTGTCGGAAGAGGATTATGTCGAGCGCGCGCTGAAGGTCGTGCAGGGCCGCGCCCGCGTCAAGCGCACCATGTGGTCACGCCGCGCCCAGGAATATGATGCCAAGATCAACTCCGGCGATCTGATCTCGATCTCGGAAGTGGTGCGCGACCTTTACCGCGCCGATAACCAGCCGGAGCAGTCCTATTCCGAGCGCCAGCTCTACGAGGCGGCGCTTGACCGCATGGCCCGCGAGATCGCGGCCGTCAACCGCATGTCGGAGACCGAAGCAGTGCGCCTCATCGAGGTGAACCTCAATAAGGGCCCCAAGCGCGGCGCCAAGGCCGACAACGAGGAAGCCGAGCAGGAAGAAGCCGCCTGAGCTTTTCTCGTCTTCGAATTCACAAAAAACCCGGCCTCGCGCCGGGTTTTTTATTTTTTGGACCGCCCTCGGCGAAGCGTAGGCTGAAGCCAGCGAACATTATCGATGGGCCTGATCTCTCACCAGCAATCAAATAAGTTGGGAAAACCCTGCCCCGATACTTGTGCTAGAGCGGTTCCTGATTTGACGGAATCGAAGGGGATTCCGGATCAGTCGGTTTTGTGATTCAAGATGCTGGCTGGAGTGGAGGCCAGCATCGGATGACGCG
>NZ_JAMYOZ010000024.1:100000-102995 GCF_040320095.1 Mesorhizobium sp. M0800 | reverse complement strand
GAATCGGTGATCGCAACGTCACCACCGTGCCATGGCCGCTCGCCCCTCAGAGCAGGCGCCGTTCTCTCTCCAAAACTTTTTGCAGAACCTTCAGCACACTATCCGGTTAGAGCTGCATCCATGCAGCACAGTTAGGTGCCGGCAGGACGTGGAACTCCGTCGCGGCGCGCGAGCTTCGGTGTTTGGCAGCACGCCCCAAAACAAGAAACCTGGCGCCGTAAGGCTACCGGGGTTTTTGATGCTCGCATGCAAGGAATTTGGTTGCGGGGGCTGGACCTTCCTTGGTGTCTCGCTGTGCCTGCTTCGTGCGAGGCCTGACGGGGATCGAACCAATCGGCCAGCAAAACGAAAACGGCCCGCACAAGGCGGGCCGTTTTCGAATTTGGTTGCGGGGACAGGATTTGAACCTGTGACCTTCAGGTTATGAGCCTGACGAGCTACCGGGCTGCTCCACCCCGCGTCAACCCTAAAGGTAAGCCTTGGCTCACCGGATTCAAGCTTCCGCCAAATGAAAGGGCCGCTTTCGCGGCCCGGAGTCCCGTTGGCGGGCCTGTTCGTAAGGAGAAGATTAAACAACGTGCGCTTGGCAGACCTGGCAGCGACCTACTCTCCCGCGTCTTGAGACGAAGTACCATCAGCGCTGGAGCGTTTCACGGCCGAGTTCGGAATGGGATCGGGTGCAGCCGCTCCGCCATAACCACCAGGTCGGCAAAACGCACGTTGCTCGAGAAGCTGTTTTCTGTGCCATCCATTTCGGCGCAATCCAAGGATTGTCACCAGAAATGGGCATTAGGAATGAGAACGATCAAGCCGATCGAACTATTAGTACCGGTAAGCTTCAAGCGTTGCCGCTCTTCCACACCCGGCCTATCAACGTGGTCGTCTTCCACGGTTCTCAGGGAATACTCGTTTTAAGGTGGGTTTCCCGCTTAGATGCCTTCAGCGGTTATCCCGTCCGGATATAGCTACCCTGCTATGCGGCTGGCGCCACAACAGGTCCACCAGAGATCCGTCCATCCCGGTCCTCTCGTACTAGGGACAGATCCTTTCAATATTCCTACACCCACGGCAGATAGGGACCGAACTGTCTCACGACGTTCTGAACCCAACTCACGTACCGCTTTAAATGGCGAACAGCCATACCCTTGGGACCTGCTCCAGCCCCAGGATGCGATGAGTCGACATCGAGGTGCCAAACAACCCCGTCGATATGGACTCTTGGGGGTCATCAGCCTGTTATCCCCGGCGTACCTTTTATCCGTTGAGCGATGGCCCTTCCACGCGGGACCACCGGATCACTATGACCGACTTTCGTCTCTGCTCGACTTGTCAGTCTCGCAGTCAGGCAGGCTTATGCCATTGCACTCAGCGAACGATTTCCGACCGTTCTGAGCCCACCATCGCGCGCCTCCGTTACTCTTTAGGAGGCGACCGCCCCAGTCAAACTACCCACCATACATTGTCCCGGACCCGGATAACGGGCCGCGGTTAGACATCCATAGTGATAAGGGTGGTATTTCAAGGGTGGCTCCACCTGAGCTGGCGCCCAGGTTTCAAAGCCTACCACCTATCCTACACATGCCACTACGAATGCCAATGTAAAGCTATAGTAAAGGTGCACGGGGTCTTTCCGTCTAACCGCAGGAACCCCGCATCTTCACGGGGAATTCAATTTCACTGAGTCTATGCTGGAGACAGCGGGGAAGTCGTTACGCCATTCGTGCAGG
This sequence comes from Mesorhizobium sp. M0800, assembly GCF_040320095.1. Taxonomy (NCBI): domain Bacteria; kingdom Pseudomonadati; phylum Pseudomonadota; class Alphaproteobacteria; order Hyphomicrobiales; family Phyllobacteriaceae; genus Mesorhizobium; species Mesorhizobium sp. M0800. Next base: position 101,268 of record NZ_JAMYOZ010000024.1, on the reverse strand, counting down.
TCGGAACTTACCCGACAAGGAATTTCGCTACCTTAGGACCGTTATAGTTACGGCCGCCGTTTACTGGGGCTTCGATTCAGAGCTTGCACCCCTCCTCTTAACCTTCCAGCACCGGGCAGGCGTCAGACCCTATACGTCGTCTTGCGACTTCGCAGAGCCCTGTGTTTTTGATAAACAGTCGCTACCCCCTGGTCTGTGCCACCCTCCCATGCTTGCGCATGAAAGGGTCACGCTTCTTCCGAAGTTACGCGTGCAATTTGCCGAGTTCCTTCAGCATAGTTCTCTCAAGCGCCTTGGTATACTCTACCAGTCCACCAGTGTCGGTTTCGGGTACGGTCTATAAGGAGGAGCTATTTCCTGGAACCACGCAGCAGCCCTTTCAATCCGATAAGATTGGACTACCTCAATGATCCGTCACTTCCTCCAGGCCCACGAATATTAACGTGGTTCCCATCGTCTACGCATTTCTGCCTCGACTTAGGGGCCGGCTAACCCTGCTCAGATTAGCTTTAAGCAGGAACCCTTGGACTTTCGGCGGGGGAGTCTCTCACTCCCCTTACGTTACTCATGTCAGCATTCGCACTTCTGATACCTCCACCACCCCTCACGGGTATGGCTTCATCAGCTTACAGAACGCTCCGCTACCGCTTGCATTGCTGCAAACCCTAAGCTTCGGTGTATGGCTTTAGCCCCGTTACATTTTCGGCGCAAAGACCCTTATTTAGACCAGTGAGCTGTTACGCTTTCTTTAAATGATGGCTGCTTCTAAGCCAACATCCTGGTTGTTTTGGGATCCTCACATCCTTTCCCACTTAGCCATAACTTGGGGACCTTAGCTGTAGGTCAGGGTTGTTTCCCTTTTCACGACGGACGTTAGCACCCGCCGTGTGTCTGCCGACTATTACTCCCAGGTATTCGGAGTTTGGTTAGGTTTGGTAATCCGGTGAGGACCCCTAGCCCATCCAGTGCTCTACCCCCTGGGGTATTCGGTCGACGCTCTACCTAAATAGATTTCGCGGAGAACCAGCTATTTCCGAGTTTGATTGGCCTTTCACCCCTAGCCACAAGTCATCCCGAACTATTGCAACAGTTATGGGTTCGGTCCTCCAGTAAGTGTTACCTTACCTTCAACCTGCTCATGGCTAGATCACTCGGTTTCGGGTCTAATGCGACGAACTGAACGCCCTGTTCAGACTCGCTTTCGCTGCGCCTACACCTATCGGTTTAAGCTTGCTCGTCACACTAAGTCGCTGACCCATTATACAAAA